>JARLHP010000011.1 GCA_031292195.1 Syntrophobacteraceae bacterium | reverse complement strand
CCCGAAAGCCCCAGATCGCGGCCCGCACCCCGTGCGCTGGATGCCAGGAGGAGATCGGACTCGATGCCGATCGCCCTGGTAAACAGGCCCGCGACACAGCAGGTGACTCCGTCACCACTTCCCAGGTCTATAAAAAGAGGGAACCCGGAGAGGTCCACGCTTTTAAAAAAACTGAACAGATGCTCCGGCCGCGAAGCGGCCCAGGCGCCGGAGGCGGTAAGACGATAGGGGTACGTTTGGCCGCCATCTTCCAGCCGCCTCCGGAAATATTCGATGACACGGGCCGCCGTTTTAGCCCCGTCCCTATCCTCTAATGACGGAATTGGGTTCATAGTAACCGGCTCGAACGGAGGTCAAGGGGAATACCTGGCAGCCTTTGCCCAAAACGGTCCCGGGGTTGGTTACGGAATTGCAACCCGTTTCGACGTGATCGCCAAGAATGGCCCCGAATTTGCGAAGATTTGTCACTATCCGCGTGCCGTGGGCCATCACCCGGATTTTCTGGTCCCTTATTTTGAGATTGGCAAGCTTGGTCCCGGCGCCCAGGTTGGTCTCACGGCCGAGCACACTGTCCCCGACGTAGGCAAAGTGACCGGCTTTAGCGCCGTCGAACATCACGCTGGTCTTCAATTCGGTGGTATGGCCCACTATGCACCCGGCGCCCACAATGCAATTTCCCCTCACATAAGCACCCTGGCGCACTTCGGTATTGGGCCCTATGATGGTGGGTCCCTTCAGCAGGGCGCCCGGTTCCACAACGGCCCCGGGACCGATATAAACCGCATCATCCCACAGCACGCTGCCTTCCCACAATACGGCAGCCTCGGTGGTTTCCTCGCCCTCGATCAGGACGCGGAACCGGCCCTTGGTAGCGTCCCCGCCGAGGATCTCGAAGCCGCCGGTGAGGGTCTTTCCCCGCCACAGCACCACGGTAGCCGGGAGCGGACGTTTGAAACACTTGACTTCAGCCACATTTGGACCGAGGCGCCGCTCCAGATAGCCGGGAATATTACCCAGGGCATCCCATACGTATTTGCAGTCGGCGAACAGGTCGCGGTGATCGAATGAAGCCATTTCGAAAAACGCGTCTGGTTCCAGGAAATCCATAAAGCTTCCTTTGCTTTCTGACTTGAAATTAGTAGCGAAGGCCCTAAAATTGCAATTCGATTTTAGGATTTCCACTTTTTACCGTTTTTATTTATAGCCCAAAAGCGCAACGTCTGGAATAGATACCTCAATGACTGGAGATCGATGGTGAAAATTCAATGCCAAGGATGCCGGATCGAATTCAACATTTCGGACGACAAAATCCCGGAAGACAAGCCGTTGAAGATTCTTTGCCCAAAGTGCAAATCCCCGCTGGAAATCCAGGGGAAAACGGTGTCCGAGAGAACCGAGCCGGAGACTATTTGCCTTCCGGACAAAAATTGGACAGACCCCCTCATGGATTTCGCAAATGCAATCGATGTGGTAGACGAAGGTGTTAAAACCGCTCTTCTGTGCGACACTGATGTCAAGCGCGCCGAAAGGATTGTGCAATCGCTCCAGGAACTCGATTTCTGGGTCATCCACGCCCATCGTCCCGCGTTCGCCATGGGGAAACTGCGCCACAACCACTATGATCTAATTGTGCTGGATGAGAATTTCAACTCCGGAAAAGAGTCCGGCAATATCGTCCTGCACTACATCCAACTTCTTCCCATGCACCTCAGAAGACAATTTTATCTCTGCCTTCTGAGCGGGGACAAGACCTCTCTGGATGCCAAGCTCGCTTTCCGAATCGGGGTGAATCTCATACTGCACGTAAACGACCTCGACAAGGTGAAAGTGCTCTTCGCCCGCCTGATGAAGGAGCACCGGAATTTCTACGCTCTTTACAACTCGGAGCTTGCCAAAAAAGATGGTCGAGCCTGGAGGTGAAATTTGAGACAAGGCAAAAGTAAAAAGGCAGGCTTTTTTTGCCCTTCGCCTTTTTACTTTTGCATTTTTCTTGTGGCTTTCACGCTAGCGGTGTCCGCCGCCTCCGCCATGTCCACCGAAGCCGCCACCTCCAAAGCCGCCTCCAAAGCCGCCGCCATGACCACCGAAGCCGCCACCGCCGCCGAATCCTCCACCGCCAAAGCTTGCGCCATGTCCGCCGAATCCCGCACCGCCGAAACCGTGGCTAAAGCCACCGCTCTGTCCGCCGAACCCGCCGCCGCCGAAGGATCGAGTTGAGGAGGCTCCATTGGAAACCCGCCCCGCGAAAGAGCCGGCTCCAGAAGAAGGGGCGACGAAATTTCGGCCACCGGAATAGCCGGACCGTGAGGGAGTAGCGCTAAAGCCGTGGGCGCCGGAGTATGCGCCTCCTCGATAAGCGCCTCCGGCCGTTCCCGCCGGGCGTCCGCCAGACCCGCTTAGATTTCTGGTGGCCGCGACCGGGTTCCTGGCGGCCGAGCGGTCATAGATGGTCCTTGCGCCCGCCTGGCCTCGGGCGGAGTTAAAACGCGCCGCATTGGCAGCGCCGGCGCCCGAAAAGGTCGAAGAGCGCGTGCCGCCGGTTGCCCGGGAGACCGGGTCGATCCTTGCCACCGCACCGTTGGCGCCGCTCACATGGTTGGTTATCCTGTGACCTTCCCATCCACCGCCGTGGCCGCCGTGGCCGTCATGGCCATCGTGGCCGCCGTGGCCGTCGTGGCCGTGATGGTGGTTACAGTCCCCGTGACAGTCAAAGTCGTTAAGGACGAAGAAGCCCCCGAAATAGAACCCGCCCCACCAGAAAGGATAAGGAACCCAGTCATAGAGGTAATCATATGCCCCGGGAGGCGTGTAGTACGTTACGACCGGAGGTCCATAGTCGGTGTAGTAGCCATCGACCTCGGGTGAGCCCGCGTATTGCTCGTCGGGGCCGTAGGCGGCGCCATCGGGAGGAGGGGCCGGGGAGGACGAACCGGATTCGTATTCGGAACTCGAACTGTAGCCCTGCTGCGAGTATTGGTCGCGGAACCCCACCGGCAGGTTCATGGCCGAACTCACATCGCTTACGGCGCGGACCGCGGCGTCTTCGGACTTGCTCAGTCCGCCTGCCAAGGCCGCCCTGGCTGCGCTCTGCCTCACCTCTTCGATGATATCGGGCGTCATGGGATAGTCGGAAATCCACCCGTTTCGAGGCGCGATGTTTGCGCGGGAAAGAGAGTCTTCCGCCGCGGCTTCATGTTGCGAGGACGTTAACCCCAGACCATTAGCCAGTTTTACGGCGAACTGGCCTTCACTCACCAAGGGCTGCCCGACCGGAGGGCGGCCTGATGACGTTTCCTGTGCATCGACTGGCGCCGCGTAAGGCAAAAAAGCCAGGCCCGCGGCCAGAACCATGATGATGAGCATGCTTCTCATTAGGCACACTCCTTTCCACTGGATATCTCTAACGCGAAATCGCTTCACTGTTAAGTGATGCGCCTCCGACTGTTTTGGTCTACAGCCGGAGGAATAATTTCAACTTCGAGATCCAATTCGGTTATATTAAGTCCTCCTCGCCGGGGAAAAAAGAAAATTCGCGGCAAGGCCCATGAATGACTCCACTTATTCAGGTAATCATGACGGACGAAAAAGAAACATCCTTCCGGCTCAAAGATTATGACTACGATCTGCCGACCGAACTGATCGCCCAGCATCCCGCCGCAGCCCGGGAGCTGTCCCGCCTGCTGGTCCTGGACCGCTGCACGGGCGCCACCCACCATTGCCGCTTCGATAGAATCGGTGAGTATTTGAGACCCGGAGACCTGCTGGTGGTAAACGACACGCGGGTGGTTCCGGCGCGGCTTCAGGGACGAAAAGAAACGGGGGGCAGGGTCGAGTTTCTGGTGCTGGACCCGTATAAATCACCGGATCTGGCGGAGAGCGAAGGCTACTGCTGCCTGGCAAAAGCGTCGAAGCCGTTTCGGTCCGGACAAATAGTGGAATTTGCGGAAGGCATCCGCGCCGAGGTGGTCTGCGCACCCGGGGATGGCAAGGTCCAGGTGCGGTTTCCGGGGGCCTCCAACATAGTGGAGGTTCTGGATCGAATCGGCCGCACGCCCCTGCCGCCCTATATAGAGAGGGAAGCGGGAGAAGCCTCCGGGGCCGATCTCGTCTGCTATCAGACCGAATATGCGAGACATCCCGGCGCGGTCGCGGCCCCTACCGCTGGTCTGCATTTTACAAAGCCGCTTTTGGAGGGTCTTGCGGCTGCCGGAATAGAAATCGCAGCTCTTACGCTTCACGTGGGTTACGGCACCTTTTCGCCCATCCGGCGCCAAGACATTCGCGAGCATCGCATGCACCCCGAATTTATCGAACTGGGCGAACAGACAGCCGTGGCGGTAAACCGGGCAAAACGGGAAGCAAGACGGGTCGTAGCCGTCGGGACCACCGTGGTTCGCACCCTGGAGTGGATTTTCGCCACACAGGGCGAAGTTGCGCCCTTTCGGGGCATGTGCAATCACTTCATCTATCCGGGCTACCGGTTCGCAGTCATCGACCGGTTGCTGACAAACTTCCATGTTCCCAAGTCCAGCCTGGTCCTGCTGGTGTCGGCCTTCGCCGGGCGGGAACGAATACTTTCCGCCTACCGGGAGGCCGTCCGGGAGCGCTACCGCTTCTTCAGCTACGGGGATGCGATGCTGATCCTGTGAGCGCCAGGCGGCAACAGAACGAAAAGAGAACCGATGAAATTCCAGGTCCTTTCCAAAGACGGGGGCGGCAACGCCCGAACCGGGCGCATCGAAACCGCCCGAGGCACTATCGATACGCCAATATTCATGCCGGTTGGAACGGCCGGATCGGTCAAGGGCATCTCCCCGGACGAACTGGAGGGGCTGGGGGCGCAGATCATCCTGGGAAATACCTATCACCTGTGTTTACGCCCCGGTGATGAAAGAGTGGCCCGTCTTGGCGGGCTTCATAAATTCATGGGCTGGGAGCGTCCCATCTTGACCGACAGCGGCGGGTTCCAGGTCTTCAGCCTGGCCCGGATAAACAAGATCGAGGAGGAAGGCGTCCGGTTTCAGTCGCATATCGACGGCTCACACCGCCTTCTATCCCCCGAAACCGCGGTGGGCATCCAGAGAAATCTCGGCTCGGACATCATGATGAGCTTCGATGAATGCACGTCCTATCCGGTCACCTACGAGTACGCGGCCGAATCGGTCAAGCGGACCATCCGGTGGGCGAAGCGGTCCAAAGAGGCTGCAAAGGGATCCGACCAGGCCCTTTTCGGCATCGTGCAGGGCAGTGTTTTCCCGGACCTTCGCCAGATGTGCCTGGAGGCCCTCGTGCAGATCGGCTTTGACGGCTATGCCATCGGGAGCCTGTCGGTCGGGGAATCCAAAGAACAGATGATGGAAGTCATGAACCGATTGGCGCCCCTGCTTCCGGAGAACGCCCCCCGCTATGTGATGGGCGTTGGAACTCCCGAGGACCTGGTGGAGGGCGTACGCGCCGGGGTGGATATGTTCGACTGCGTCATGCCCACCAGGAATGCGCGAAACGGAAGCCTTTTCACCTGGCAGGGCACTCTCAATATAAAGAACAGCGCTTACGCCGAAGACCCCTCCCCCATCGATCCGGAATGCGGCTGCTATACGTGCCGGCGCTTCTCCCGCGCCTACCTGCGGCATCTCTACATCTGCCGCGAACTCCTTTCGTATCGGCTGAACACGCTCCACAACCTTTACTTCTACCTGGAACTTATGGGACGGATGCGTGAGGCTATCGCGGCTGGGAATTTCGAACTGTGGCGGGAAGGGTTTTACAAAAGGATGAAAAGCATGGAATAACGGCGGTGCGGCGAGCCGCCAGCGTGTAACAAAGGAAATGAACAACAGCTTTGAAAAGTCTTTGGTGGGCTGCGCTACGCTTAGCCCACCCTACAGCTCCACGGCTCATCTTTTCATGCTTTCAGGGTGTCCGGGCCACCCCTGGTCAAGGTCTCCCAGCCTGCGAGGCCTTCGGAGAGGCCCAAACGTCGCGCAAGGGCGGCCAGCGCCTGCAGTGCCTGCGCCAGGTTCATTGGTTTGGCGATCTTATATGCTTCCACCCAGGCGTTTAGCGCATGCTGAAACCGCTCATTTTGCATGTAAAGATGCCCCATATTGAACAGGGTTGCGCAGATCACGGCCTTGTCGCCGATCTGCCGTCCAATCGCAAGCGATTGTTCCATGTAGGTCAGCGCTGTCACGTAATCCCCCCGTGCGTCATAGATTTGCGAGATATTGCTGAGCGCTGTGCCTTCGCCGGCCCTGTCGCCGACCTGTCGGCTTATCGCCAGCGATTGCTCTAAGTAGTTCAGCGCCTTCTCGTAATCCTCCCGCGCGTCGTAGATTTGCGAAATGTTGTTGAGCGCTCTGCCTTCGCCGGCTTCGTCTCCTACCTGCCGGCTGATCGCCAGCGACTGCTCCAGGTGGGTCAGAGCCTTCTCGTAATCCCCCTTCGCATGACAGATTGACGCAATATTATTGAGCATTCTGCCTTCGCCAGCCTTGTCGCCGATTTGCCGGCTGATAGCTAGCGACTGTTCCAGGTAGCTCAGTGCCGTCTCGTAATCCCCCCGCGCGTGATAGATTTGGGAAATGTTGTTGAGCTCTGTGCCCTCGCCGGCCTTGTCGCCGACCTGCCGGCTTATCACCAGCGCCTGTTCCACATATGTCAGCGCCTGCTCATAATCCCCCCACGCGTAATAGATTGACGAAATGTCGCTGAGCGCTACGCCTTCGCCGACTTTGTCGTCGATCTCTATCGAGATTTTAAGGGCCTTTTCGCACTGATCGAGCGCTTCGGGCAGTTGGCCGTCCATTTTCAGGCTCGATGCGATCTTTAGATGGATCGGGATTTTCTTTTCCGGGCTTTCAATGTGCCGCAACGTGTCGGTGAGCAGCTCGACATAGACTTGGTGCAGCCTGCGTCCCGAAAGATCGTTGGCAAGATGGTCGGCCATATCCACAACCTTTTCGAGATCGCCCCCCCTTCGACTCCGCCAATACTCGACCATATCGTCCAGCCATTTCTGGACATCCGTTGCGGGCCCGCTTTCCAGCCAGCCGCCCGCCTGCTCCGACATCCAGGCGAGTGCCGGGAAGCGCGATGTCATCTCCCGGCATTCCCGCAAATACTCACCCACGGCCTCCCTGTCTCCCTCCCCCATTTTGTGGGCAATTATTTCCATCTTGGACGTCGCGCACTCGGATTCATCACCAAGGTCGGAGAGATAGCCGAGAAGCTCTTCCGTGTTCTTTTGGGCTGCTGTGGATTTATTGTCTATTTTTTCCCAAAGCTCATGCCTTTTGCGCTCCCGCTCCATTCTGTCCGTGTAATAAACCTCGAAAAACCGGCTGAGAAAGGTGAGTCTTCTCCTGTGCAGGCGCGATTCGCTCATGGCCAGCCAGAGGTCGAAGAAACCCTCCTTTATGCAGTAAAGACGCGAACGCTTGTCGTCAGGATTATCCGAAACGGTCAGGTACCCCGAAGCGCTCATGCGCTTTAGCAGAGAAGAGACCTGCTGCGGTTTCATCCTCATCCGGGCGGCGATATTGGCGGGGGTCCTCGGCGCGTCGCGCATAAGGGCGATGGTTTCCAGCACCGCCCGCTCCTGGGGCGCGAGTTCCTTGAGGCGGTCCTGGTAAAATGGCGAAATCTGGTCCAAAAGCGTCTGGAACTGTTCTTTGACATCCATGAGGTTGTCGTGGGCGATCAGTTCGTAGAGCATGACCGTCAGCCTCGGGTTGCCGCCGGTCAAAGTGTAGAGGGCCTTGATCTTCGGGATGAGGCTGTCGAAGTCTTTCAAAATATCGTGGCGTTCCTCCCAATCGAGATTGCGCCGGATAAGCTCGATTGTGTCTTCCTCGCTCAGATCCTCAACCGCCGCGATATCGAAGAAGTCGTAGAGAGGGCTCTTAAGGCTCAGGAGTCCGGGAAAATAGACCGGCGACGTTCCGATGAGCGCCGCGCAGGGCGAATCCATCAGAAAGGACCTGAAGCGGTGGATATCCTGCTCGCGCTTGATTTGCTCGCCAAAAAGCGTGTCCAGATTTTCCATCATAATGAGCAGGGTCTTTCCCGTCTCTTTCCCGTAGCGCCTTAGACGAGGCACGATGGTGTCTATGATGTCCTCGTCCTTTTCGACCTGCGACAGCTTATGATGAAGCTCTTTCAGACCGGAGTCGTCTTCTTTTTCCGAGAGTATATCGAGCACGCCGAGGAGCAAATCGGCAAAGGAAAGGATTCGGTTGTTTTCTTCCGGGAAACGTATGACCGTGTAGAGGTTTTTTAACTTTTCGTTTCCAACCGCCTCGTTTTCTATCAGCGTGAGCAGGTGGGTCTTTCCTATGCCTCGCGGTCCGATGAAAAGGTAGTGCTGTCCCCCCCTTTTTTTGGCGTTCCGCTCCAGCTTCTCCACGATGTCGTCCAGCGTATGCTGTCTTCCGACCGTTGTCCGGAGCAGCCGGTCGATCGGCGTTATGTCCGACCGATAAAGTCCGATAGCAAAACCCGCTCTATTCATTGGCATACTCACAACCGTAGTATTTTCGCCACCATGTCTTGAGGAGGCGGCTCGAAAAGTCATATCGTTCCCCGGTGGTTTCCTCTATATAGAAATCACTTTGCAGGTAGAGCAGAAGATGCTGGAAGGCGTTATCGAGATTCGCGCCCGACCTGGCGGAAGTTCGGCGAGATTCGCATCGGCGAAAGAGGTGAAAGAGGTTTTCACGCGTAACGCCCTTCTCACTGAGAGACAGATGATTCAGCACGCGCCGTGCGGGTTCTTTATCCTCTTCCGGGTAATGGGCATCAATGCGGGTTCGATAATGCTGCAGCTTGTCTCGTGCGGTTTCCCCCAAAAGAACTTTCTGAAAAATGTGATCAACATCCTCGGACGACAAGCTGCGTTTTTGCCTTTTCCAGTGACGGTACAGTTCTTCGGTAAACATCTGGAGGAAAAAGGGTATCGGAGAACCCAGGAGATCGAGCATTCGGGGTATGACGGTCGCATCACAAGCCACTTCGTACGTTTTGAACATATCTTCGACAAAGCGCTTCACCTCGTCCTGGGTGAAGGGCTCCAGGATCTCGGTTTTGAGATCGTTGATGAGGTTTACGGTCTTATTCCTGTCGAGGGCCGCAATGAGATTGACCGATCCGCCCACCAGCCAGCGCACATTCTTTCGCAGCGACTCCTCCCGCGTCTTTCTGAACCAGTGAAGGAAGTCCGCGCATTCCTCCCCGGACCCGGCACGCATGGCGTTCAGCATGTCGGGGAGTTCATCGATGATGAAAAGGGTCCTTCCACCGGTGCGATACACACGATCCATAAGTTCGTCCAGACGGGACCTCCAGCTCTTTGAAAGGTCCTCGCTTTTGCGGAGCGCCACCTTGATCTCGCAGACCTCCACCGACTCGATATTGGAAAAAGCGCCTGTTAGAAAACTCCATGAGCCGGCCAGAGCTTTACGGAAATATTCCGGATGATGTTCGTTCACCGCATCGAGCAGATCTATCAGGAACTCATCGGGCGTCCTGAGTTCCTCCACATTCAAATGGACAACAAGCCAGCCGTCTTCGGGAAGGTCAAGCAGCCGGTACATAACGCTCGTCTTTCCAATTCTTCTGGGGGCCACCAGGATGACATTATGCTTTTCGAGCGAACTCCACAGCTCCGAGAGGAATTCGCCTCTGAACCAGAAGTCATCATCCCTCACAACGCTTCCCACAATGAAATCGGCCATGGTCTCTCCAGTCAATAAAACCAGATTGATGTACAACTTATTCGTTGTATAATTCAAAAAAAGAGAAAAGTAAATATTGCAATGCAGATTTGTTGTACATCTTTTCTGTCGTATTTGACCCGGGAGCGGCGAGGGGGTTTTGCAGAAAATACAAAAATGAAGATCAGGGCGCACCTAAGCTTGACTAGTCGCCCTCTCAGTGCTAATCTGGTTGTCTATCGGGACGTGGCGCAGCCTGGTTAGCGCGCTTGCTTGGGGTGCAAGAGGTCGGCCGTTCAAATCGGCTCGTCCCGACTCAGTTTAGAGAACACTGGCTAACAAGGTTGGCTAACAATTTACCTATAGGGAATAAGGGGAACTCATCGATGCGGGTGGGTATCTCCTTTTTTATTATCGAGGGCAGAAAAGAAATCCCCGTCTCCAAAGCTCCTTTCATTGTATGCGTGTAATGCTTCTTCATTGTGCCTTCGTTTTCGTGACCGAGCATATCCGCAACAGATTTATCCACGGCTCCTTTGCCTCGGAGTTCACTGGTGAATAGATGCCTTAGTTCATACATCGTGACGTGATAAGGGATTCCCGCACGCCTGCATGCTGTTTTTAGCGAGTTTCTCAACTGACGAACCGGCTTCCCCCTATACTCTATTACATAGGGCGTTTTGGCTTTCGCCCTT
>JARLHP010000102.1 GCA_031292195.1 Syntrophobacteraceae bacterium | reverse complement strand
GGCAAGGCCGCTCGGCCGGGGCCGGGTCATTGACGAGGCGAAGGGCAAAAGAGCGGGGGAGCATTCCCCCCGCGCACCAATATTATTGAGCTAAGAAGCCCCGAGCTTTTCCGGCCTGTTTGAACACCATTTGTTTGGAGGCCTCTTTGTGACTCTCGGCTGAGAAGGACGGCGAGATTGGGACCTGATGGTTCTGATCTGCGACCCCTCACGGGGTCGTCTCCTTCTTTTGCGTTCCTTTCCGGGGGTATCGGCCTCACGCACTCTACCCCCGGCTAATGGCGTAGATCCCTGCGGGATCATGCGGCCTCACGGCCTCAACCGGCTGAAGGCTTTGATCCCTGCGGGATCATGATCGTCGCCCTAAAAGAGCAGCACCAATTCCAGTTGAGTCGCTTAACTCAACAGCATTGCCCCCGCGCGCCCAGGGATTTGGCCTCGAACCGATAGTCGATTATCTCCCCTGCCAGCATTGCCCCCGCTCTCCCCGGGATTTGGCCACACGCGCTGCGCGCGCGCCGCACACGACTTAGCCCGGGACGCTAACACCCGGGCCGATGGCGTGAACTGCCTCAGGTATTGACCCTGCGGTGTCCGCTGTGTACTATGAATGAAAGCACGATGGTTTTCGATGCACGGAAAGGCCTGGTGCCGGATGGATAGGGCTGGGAGGCTCCGCGACGCCCATTCCTGGTGGTTCTTCCCTCTCTATATTCCAAACTTCGAGAAAATGGCTGGAGCAAATGTCGAATCAACCCGCAAAAGAAGCGTTGCGCTATACCTACGAGGATTACCTGGCTTTTCCGGATAATCCACGATGCGAAATCATCAATGGGCAAATCTTTGATATGACCCCCTCCCCAACGACAAAGCACCAGCGTATTTCAGTAGAAATAACCTGGTTGATAAGGAACCATCCGGGCGAGTCGGGCCGTCTCTGCCAGGTTTTCCACGCTCCCTTCGATGTTGTTATCGCAGAGGATCAAATAGTTCAGCCTGACGTAATTATTGTGTGCGACATGCAAAAAATTGAAAGGACCCATTTAGCAGGCGCTCCGGACGTGGTTTTCGAGATTGCCTCTCCTTCTACGTCTCTCAAGGACCGACGAGAAAAGATGGAACTGTACGAATGGTCGGGAGTCACTGAATATTTCATTGTCGACCCTGAAGCCGAGTTTGTCGAAAAGTTCATGGCAAAGGAAGGAAAATACGTCAGGGTCGGGATTTACGCCGGAGATGCGGCATTTCGGATCGACGCCATTGCACTTGAGCTTAAGGCAAGGAATATATTCGCCGGGTAGTTCCAATATCCGGCCATTCGCTGAGAGTAATTTACAGCATATCCTCGGCCCCGACTCCGGCCAACCCCCTACCACTTCTTGGGGGGACTCTTTGGAGGGAAACGCGAGAGGCAATGATAAATACACCGCAAAGGAGGGTGAGGATGCGCAGCCGTTTCGCTCTTGTGCCGATTTTGGCACTCCTTCTGATTTTGGGGGGCGGCGGCGTCTCTACCTGTAAAGCTCAATATGTCGTATCCCGCACTTACATAATCAGATACGTGATCGATCCCAAACAGATCGATTATGTAGTCAATCTTTTCAAAAACAGCCTGAGCATCGAGGAGCCCACAGCCGGCATAATCGGGTGCAAGCTGGTTACGCGGGTGGCACAGGGAGGGGGCAAAGATTTCGCCATAGGCGCCGCCTGCGCCGTCCAGAGCGGGGAAAACAGGTTTTCAGTGCTGATGTGTGAAGACAGCCGCTTTGGCAGGCTGGTCCGTGCGCCGTCGAGGGCGCCCGCGCGCGGTGAAGTCATTCAGTTTATCGAAGACAACTGTCTGCCCGCCGGGAAGCGGTAGCGCGAGAACCATTTCCTGCCAGGTTGCCTTCAAGATTTGCCTGATGGGTTGCGCTTCCGCTCCACCCATCCTACTCCAGCCGTTATGTTGGAGGAACGCCACGAGCCGGCAAAACTTTAAACGGCCGCGGGCGCTCCCCCTTGGAGGCGGTTCACACCAGATCGAAATCCTCATCTTCGACAACCGAAGCGATATCCCATTGCTCCTCGGGCGCATCATTATAGGGCCAGGCGCTGAGTCGATGCGCGATCTGTCCGATAGAGAGCACGGCGTCAACCATGTGGCTGTCAATGGCATTTTCCACCAGGTTGGGGAAGGGGCAACTGCTGATCTCCTGTGCGATCGTAACCCCGCCGGCGGCCTTTATTTGTTCCATTCCTTTGGCGCCGTCGGCCCCGATGCCTGTCAGCAGCACACCGCATGTACGTTCGCCGAAGTGGCGAGCGGCGCTGGCAAAGAGCCCGTCTATGGGCAAGCGCCCGTTTTGAGTGGCGCGCACTTCCAGGCCGCTCGGTCCTGAGTTGGACTTTTCCACGCTGAGCGAACTGAAGGTCGAGCCGATATAGACTCTACCGGGCAAAAGGGGCGTTTCCGAAACAACAGGGACTACTTCGACCGGACTGATCTGGTTGAAACAGGCGCAGAACGGGACCAGGATTCGAGGGTGTATCTCCTGAATAGCGATTATGGCGCCACTGAAGTTGGAGGGAAGAGCGGAAACAAGGTGCATGATATTATTGGGCCCGGCCAGGGTGGTGCCTATGACTGTGATGCCGCTCGGCCGGTTGAGAGATGTCAACATCCCCGGGCCCGAGCGGCGCCTGTAACGGACGCGGCGCACTCGGTTTACCTGCATGCTGGCCGCAATCAGGACCCGCTGCCTGATAAGTTCTTCGTCGTTGGCGAAATTTACCGGTCCGACCTTGGAGGGCTTGGGAACAAAATCCATCACGCCCAGCCTGAGAGCTTCGAATGCGAAATATCCGTCCTGGACAAGAGAGCTGATAATCACAATGGGAATCTGATGGCGTATCATTATATTCTTGACGGCGGAAATGCCGTTCATGACCGGCATATCGATATCGAGAGTAATGACATCGGGCCTTTGTTCATCAATTTTATCAAGGCATTCCAGTCCGTTGGACGCCGTTCCCACCACCTCTATCAAATCGCTGCCGCCGAGGACCCTTTCCACGGTTTTGCGCATAAAGGGAGTGTCGTCTACGATGAGCGCCCTTATGGGGGCCGAAGTAGAACTTCTATCGGAGAGAACCATTATGTTTTCAAGACCTCCGTAAGAGAGTCAGGGTTTGAATGGAGCACCAGACCGGGGAAGTGGGCGGCATAAGGTTCCACGCTGTCCACCAGGCCGGAGCAAACCACCGACTGGAGCGGCGCCAGAATGTGCTTGACCCCGTGTTCGAGTAATGTAGTCAGAAGAGATTCGGGCACCGGGCCGGCCGCGGACATGTAATAGACGCACATGGAGTCGCCCAACTGCTCGGCAAGGAGCTGGAGCCACAGCTCCAGACCTGTTTCCCATTCCATAACGGTCGAGCCGGAAACACCCACATCGAGCTGCAAGTCGGGCCCAAGCCGGAATCCGACTTTCCGGCGCGCATCCGAGAGGTAGAATTTTCCGGGAGTCATGCGGTGAAACGCCGAGAGGTATTCGGTCTCCACTCCGGTCTTATCCGTGATAAACCGGGCGAATTCGGAAACTATCCCCTGTTCGAGCTTCTGGATGCCGAGAACCGGTCCCTCGGCGCACAACTGCCGAAGCGGCAGACGAAGCCAGTCCATGTAGGCGCCTTCGGCCCCGACTATTACCAGAGTTTTGCGCCGCGCCTCTCCTGCAGGTTTTGGGGTTATCGATTCCCCGGAATAATTGGGGGCTCGCAATCGAATGAAGTTGGAAATCCGGGCCCTGGCCACACCTTTGACCAATTTGCGCAGGTTTGCGCCATACGAAAAGGGATCATCATGAATGCCGGGTTTAGCCACAAAGTCCACCGCGCCCAGTTGCAGGAAATTAAAGATCCTGTGCATGGAATCGGGCTGCTGCGAGCTGATAATGATCACGGGGATGTGGTGTTGGATCATAATATGCTTTAGGGCCGTGTCGCCCGGCATGACCGGCATATTGACATCCAGGGTGATCAGATCGACGGGTGTGCCGGCCCCGAGCAATTCAAGCGCTTCCTTACCATTGCGCGCAACGCCGGCCACTTCGATGGTTCCCTCGGCTTCGAGCATTTCCTGGAGTCTTTTGGAAAAGAAAGTCGAATCCTCGACCAGGAGAACCTTGACGCAGGAACGGGGCTCTTCGGAGGCAATGACGTTTTGCTCCATGAGCAGATCGGCCGGAGTTTCCCTTCCAAACAAATCGCCCAGGATGTCGTCGATACCCGCAAGTATGTCGGGACCCGGATTGGAAACGGTTTGCCCGAAAGCATCCGAACTGCTCTCCTGTTCCGCGGATTCAATCGCTTTTTCGTCCTGCTGGCGGATTGCCTCCAGCAGAAGGTGTTCCCACGGCTTGTTGACAGAGTTGGGAACGTTGTTCTCGTAGGGCAGTATTTCAAACTGGCCGTCATTCCAGCGAGCCACTTCAAAAAAAGCCTCGGCGCCCGTCAACCCCTCACTTTGCGCGTGCTGTATCTGCCCCTGCCTGATATGAATCGACGCCTTCCCTTTGGCCGATGTCACACCAATAACAAGGTCCGAGCGGGAAAGACAGACCATCTGGATCAGTTCGGTCAGTCCCAGGCTGATCGTGCCGGTAAATCCCCGGGTTGCGGAATCTGTTGACTGCATGCGCATCCTCTAGCTGCCGGATCGTACCGCCCCGGCAGCAAGGTCCCTCAGTTGACAAACTGTTCGTCCCCAAACGAGTGCACCGAACTCGCCGGGGAGTTTTTCATCAGGCGCAGAAGCGCCGAGACGTCCACAATCAGAGACACTCTTCCGTCCCCGAGAATAGTCGCGCCGGAAAAGCCTTCCACCGGTTGAAAACTATTTTCGATGGATTTGAGGACGACTTCCCTCTCTCCCATCAGACCGTCTACGACAAGACCGACTTCTCTGAAGCTGGTTGAGACGATGACCACAAATCGGCCTTCTTTGTCCGTCCGGTGGCGCTTCATGTTCAGTAGTTCGCCCAGGTCCACCAGGGGAATGGTTTTCCCGCGCAGGGTTATCACCTTGAAGTTTTCTATGGAGTGAGTGTCCGCCGGCCGGTGGCGCAGGATTTCAGTAACCGAGGTAAGGGGAAGCGTGAAGATTTGGTCCCCCTCCCTTACCAGCAGAGCCCGGATAATGGCGACCGTAAGAGGGATTCGGATGAGGAATTTTACACCTCTTCCCGGCTGAGACTCCACTTCGACCGTGCCGTTCATGTGTTCGACATTCTGCTTTACGACGTCAAGTCCCACTCCGCGTCCGGCCGCTCCGTCCACCTTGTCGTAGGTGGACATGCCGGGCATGAAAATCGAATAGGCGATCTCGGCGTCGGTTAGCCTCTCCAGTTCCCGCCGACTGACCGCATTGCGGCTGAGAAGCAGGTCACGCAGCTTTTGGGTATCGATGCCCTGCCCGTCATCTTCGATCTCCACCACAACGTAGTCGCCGGCATGAGTAGCGGAAAGGCGGATAATGCCCGTTTCGGGCTTGCCCGCCTTCCTGCGCACCTCGGGTGATTCCACGCCGTGGGCGATGGCATTTCTCAGAAACTGCACCAGGGGGTCGTTCATTTGTTCCAGAACGCGCTTGTCGATCTCGGTATCTCCGCCTTCGACCACCAGTTCCACCCGCTTTCCAAGCTTTAGAGCCTGGTCGCGCACAATGCGCGGGAAGCGTTGAAAAAGCTGACTGATGGGCAGCATGCGAATCCGCATGACCGAAGCCTGGAGGTCGTTGGCAATGCGCCCCAGGGACTGGGTGGATTCATTCATCCGGAAGTTGAGAAGCTTTAGCCTCCTCAACTCCTGTTTGGGCAGCAGCCCTTGAGAGGCCAGATCCCGGACCACATCCCGAAAGAAAGTGGCGGTTTGAATGAACTCGGATCGATTGACCACCAGTTCTCCGACCTGGTTAAGGAGCTGGTCCACCTTCTGGGCGTCAACCCTCAGGGTTGCGGCATTTTGGGGACCCTCTTCGGAGAAAAATGAGCTGCGCTCTTTGGCCACATATTTGCCCAAATTGCCATTTGGCCTCACCGGCGCGGGACTGGTTTGATCCCGACCGGAGTAGGCCGCGGCGGCGGGGACAGGCAAATCCCCGGGTTGCGGGGCGGGCTGAGGGGTTTGCTCAGCGGGGCCGAAAGCGAAATCTATTTCCTCATCCAGAAGGCCTGCAAAGGGATTCTGGGGTTCCTCCCGCTCAAAAACCGGCAAATTCAAACCGGTGAGGTGATGTTTTATCTTCCCGGCGATGGTCGAGAGCGTTTCCCTGAGAGGGCCAAGGTCCCGGGCGTCCATCTCCTTGAAAGCGGATAGAGCTCCCTGCCACTCTTCGAGCAACTCGACTATCCGAGTGTAGTCCATGTACTTGGACGACTGGATCAAGCTGTCGGTCAACTCGGAAGCCTTTTCCAGACCGACCTTGTCGGGGGCCCGACCCGAAATGGTTTCGGCAAGTCGTACAAGGTTCTGCTGAAAGGAATCCATAAAAATCGAAAACAACTCCTGGTCTTCTTCCTCGATCTGGAGTTCGGGGAAAAAGGAGGGCGGTTCCAAAGAGTTTGGTATCGCCAGTTGCGGGACCTGGAGTTGAAAATTGACCATATGAGCCTCAAGGGCTTCCAGAGCTTTGCGCCGGGTTGGCGGGCGCCCGTGGTCGGGCTGGAGGCTTTGAGACCATTCCTCCAGCTTTGCCACGATGGACTGATAGTCCATGTAGCGGGCCGAGGACATCAGCTTTTCGACCAATTCCAGAATCGTTCGGCGCTCATCAGCGCTCAGGTTGGTCTGGGTGGCGTCATTGAGGATCCCAAAGAGCCTGGACATATTTTCCTGAAACGAGCTGACGAAAATACCCAGAAGCTCTTCATCCTCCTCTTCCACCAGAACGGGCTCCTGGCGCCGGCCGGTGGAGCGATGGCCGGCCCCGGGGCGGGCCTCGCTCTCCATGCCTTCGGCCTGCCGCGGCCGGCCCGCCGGGCCCTCCGGCTCGGGTTTCTCCGTTACCAGCCCGTCTTTTAAAAAAGCCTCGTGCAGATTTTCCAAAAGCGATGAATCTATGGCCGGTTCGCGACCATTCTGTTTAACGTGATCCACCGCCTTGGAGATCAAATCAACGCAATCGAGAAGCAGACTGATGCCGGCCGGCGGAACGGAACGCGCACTGCTTTGAACCGCGGATATCAGGCTTTCCAATTCATGAGTCAGGCCAGTCAGTCCCTCGAAGCCCATACAGGCGGAAGCCCCTTTGATACTGTGGGCGGCCCTGAAAACCTGGGCGATCTGCTCCCGGTCCACCCCCTCCTGCTCCAAAAGCAGGAGGGATCTTTCCATATCGATCAGATGTTCCCGAACCTCTTCAACATAGTCCTGCAAGAAGTCCTGCGATTGCATAGAATTCCCTTTTCAAACGAAGCAAGAGTCCAGAGAGCTGAAGCGGAGTTCAAACCGCCTCCAGAGCCCTGAGCAATTCTTGTTCGTCACCTTTTCTGATGATGTCCCTGACCCCGATCAAGCGAGTTTTTTCGACAAGACCGGGAATATCGAGCAGGGTATAAAAGATTATGATGGCCTTGGAATCCAGCCGCAGGATTTCCTCCGCGGCTGCTATCCCGTCCTTGCCCCGCATGGTTACATCCAGGGTGACCGCATCGGGCCGGAGTTTCTCGTAGAGCGAAACGGCTTCGTCTCCGTTCTGGCCCTTTCCCACAACTTCATATCCGGCGCTGGTAAGGCACCGCGATATGGCGTTGCGGAGCAGATTTGAATCGTCTACAACAAGCACCCGCTTAGGCATGGAACTCCCGTCTTTCTTGTCCGGTCACAACAGACCGACATCGCTGACTTCCGTCAATCTCAGGCTCGCGGACGGTTTTCCCTTGACGCTGAACTCGATTCGGCGCCTTTGGGAGCGTTTGCCACCACTCGATTCCCGTTCACTGAGCCGTCTTCGTCGACCTTGAACTGTTCGACCAGGGCGCTGAAGTGTTCCATCGTTCCGATCAGATTGATACTGAACTGATGGGAGTTTTGGGCGCCCTTGGCGTTGGTCGTGGCGACCGATTCCATCTCCTGAATGATTCGCAGCAGTTCCTGGGCGCGTTCCCTCTGCTTGCCGGTCATATTGGTGATGTTTTCGGCATGGGCATTCATCTTTTGCATTTCACTGATGACCTTGTCCGAGTCTTTTGCCTGTTCCAGGGTCGAACCGGACACGTCTCTTGAGAGCTGGGACACTTCATTGATGATCGAACCGGCGTACTCGCGCCGTTTACCCTGTTCGGAAGTCATTTCCATAATTTCGCCGGAAAGCGCCCTCAAACTGTCCATGGCCTTGGCCACGCTGTCGGTCACGGCCCGCTGCTCGGAAGTGGTCTGGCTGATATCATGAATCAGGGTATTGGTTTTTGCGACGGCGTCAACGATGGCGCCAATGGCTTCCCGGCTGGAGTTGGCAAGATCGGAACCTTCCTTGACACGATCGGCGCTGCCTTTGATCAGAACCGAGATCTCCTTGGTGGACTCGGCCGTTCGTTCGGCAAGTTTCCGGACTTCTTCGGCAACTACCGCAAAACCCCTTCCGTGTTCGCCGGCGCGGGCCGCTACAATTGCCGCATTCAGGGGGAGCTGGTTTGTCTGGGCGGCAATGTCGGAAATAACCTCGATAATCTCGGTGATCTGCTCGGAGCTTTCGGCAATGTTGTGCATACTGGCGGCCACCTTCTCGACCGCCGCGCGTCCCTGGACAGCGGCTTTGTGGGAGAGTTCCGATTCCCGGTCGGCTTCCGAGGTCTTCTCGACAACGGAGCCGATGGCGGTGCTCATCTGTGCGGCCGAGGATGCGGTTTTCTGCGCCGCTTCGGCCTGCAGGGCCGCACGCGCCGCAACCTGCTGGGCCGTTTCACCCATCTGGCCGATGATTTGTTCGGCCTTGCCGACCATTTCGCTCTGGCTTTGCGCGGCCTTGGCAATCCTCTGGCTGGTGGCCGCGAACTGCTCGACCAATGCCGCGGCCTCACCGAATGAAGACTTGGTTTCCGCCGCATTCTTCTGGACTTCTTCGGCCGTCTGCCCCATGGTCACAACCCGCGCCAGAACGTCACCGGCCCGGCGGGACTGCTCCGTGGCGTTATTGGCGATATTGGCCGAGATGTCCTTAACCTGCGCTACCGACTCGGAGACTTCCCGATTTCCTTTGATGATCGTTCCGAAGGTCTCCTGGAGTTTGGCGATCAGACCGTTGAAGGAGCGCTGCAGGGCGGCGACCTCGTCTTGGCCCTTGACCTCCACGGAGCGGGTGAAATCGAGTTCCCGGGCTATTTCTCCCATTTCCGTGGCCGTCTTTACCAGGGGCTTTGCAATCATACCTCCGACCAGAATAACAAGGCCTACGACCACAAAAGTAAGGACACCGAAAAAGATGGCATAGGCGATTTTTTCCTTTTGCAGGGGGGCCATTTCTTCAGTGTAGTTGGCGCCGCTGGCCACCGTCCAGTTATGTTTGGAAAAGTTTTGATAGGCCCCGATGCGCTCGTATCCAACCATTCTGACCGCGGTAATATGTGTCTGTTTGTTGCTGTATTCATAGCTCGTTACGCCCTGCGAATTGTTTTTCAGAGTCTCGTAAAGCTGGGGGAGATTGACTACCGAACCCTGCGCCTTTACGCCGAGAAGTGTGCGGAAAGGATAGATAATAAGAGCGCCGCTATCGTAGTTTTCGACATAGGTGTATCCGGTTTTTCCGACGGAGCCGAACGAATCGTTGAGGGCGTTGACCGCTTCCCAGTCGAGATAACCGGCGACCACTCCTCTGACCTGGCCGTCTACCTTGATGGGCATGGCGATCAGAAGGGAAAATCCCCCCGACTTTGGCGCCACCTTTTGGACAAGGGGATAAACAGCAAAATCTCCCACATACTGCTCCCCCTTCATGGCGGTATTAAACCAGTCGGCGCCATTGGCCCGCTGGCCGATTACCCCCGGGGCGTTCGATGCGATACACTGACCTGCTTCGTTTGACAACGTTATGAGGCTGAAGTTGTAAACCTTAGCGGTTGTAAAAAGACGGCTATTGGCCGCTTCAATATGGTTTCCGGTTTCCACGGCTGTCTTATAAAGATCAAGATTGGACCATGAAATCACGTTATCAACACGATTGCTCATGTACATTTCGATAGAGAGGGCAATACGATGCGAATAACCTATGAGTTTCTCCTGAAGTTGGCTGGTAATCATGGTGGCTGCGGTTTGATAACCGTAGATAGCCGCCCCCAAAGCCGGAACCAGAGCAGCCAGAAGGATTATAAACAACAGCTTGTTTCTTAATGATCTGGTGATGAAACCCGTTAGCTTCATGATTTACTCCTTAATATTCTTTTGATCTGTAATTTGATAGGCAGGGAAAACAGTCGTTTCGCCGTGCGCATTCTCATATTCGAGTAAAGCAGCCTGGATTCCCAAATTATTATCGAATTCTCTTTTTTCCCTGGGCTTCAAGATTTGTTTGAAGTCGAGCAGAATTATCAAGCGCTGGGCCAGCTTCACCACCCCGCTGATATAGGCCGAATTGATGCTGGAGATCAGCAGACTGGGAGTGGGTTCGATTTCGGCCACCGGGACCTTCAGGACCTCGGACACCGCGTCCACCACAAAGCCGGTTACATGCCCCTCCAACTCGATGATCAGTATGCGCGACTTTCGGTCGGGGGCGCTTTCCTCTTTGCCCCCGATCCGAAGGACCCACCTGAGATCAACTACCGGGATGATCCTGCCGCGCAGGTTGATCATTCCCAGGATGGCCTGTGAGGCATTGGGAATGGGCGTTATGGTCGTGAACCGGATGATTTCCTGCACCATCAGGATATTGACCCCGAATTCCTCACGCCCGATTCGAAAACTGACGAGTTGCAGCATCTGCCGTGCTTCTTCCCGCATGCGCGGAGCCTGGGCGGATAATGTATTGAGTTGCATGCTATCTACTCCTTCTCAGCTTAGGTCCGAGTCCGACAGTTCTTCCAGCGCCTGTCCGATGTGCTCGGGAGATACCCTGGTGGTGCGGGTATGGAAGAGTTCCGATAAACCTCCAATATCAATAATTTCTTGAGCATACCCGAGTTTGATGAGTCTTTCGGGCAGTTCAGGCCTGAGACACGCCCCCGGGGTGAGGGCAAATACTTCTCCACCCGCTTGTTTGACCCGGCGCATTCCCTCCACGCCGTCCTGGCCCGGACCGGAAAGAGCAATCGCCACCAGGCGGGAATTCAGGGAATCGGCCGCACTGGAGAGAAGTTCATCAAAGAAGCGGTTGGGCGCGGGGTCCACCCCGTTCCGGCCGACTTGCACCCGGTTTCCTTTATTTAGAAAGCGATAACGATCCTCATGCGAGGCGACGTAGCAACAACCGAAACGAAGAAGCCCCGGAGCCCCGAGCCTCTGCATGGCAACAGGAGTGTCCTTCTTGATGTTGGTGATCATCGCTTCGGTTACCTGCCACGGCATATCCACCCCGATGA
This sequence comes from Syntrophobacteraceae bacterium, assembly GCA_031292195.1. GTDB lineage: Bacteria > Desulfobacterota > Syntrophobacteria > Syntrophobacterales > Syntrophobacteraceae > SbD1. Next base: position 3,616 of record JARLHP010000102.1, on the reverse strand, counting down.
TGGTCGGCGGCAGACGATTGGATCGTGGAAGTGTAAAGATGAGCTTGAGCAGAGCGGGGATGCCTCCCGCTCCACAGATTACCATGATCACTTTTTCCGCTCCGTTTGTCGGGTCGTGGTGCGGGGCGGCCGGAGGGTCGCCATCGGATTTTTCCCCGCGGCGAATGTAGCGTACGGCAGTCAACTGAACGCGCGAGGCCTGGACAATGCGATCACAAATTTCACCATTTCCGGCGCGGCCGGCATTGGCGGCATTGGCCGGCTTTTGGAGCACCTCGACCGCTCCATACTTGAACGACTCGTAGGTCAGCCGGGAGGTGGCCTCGGTAAATGCACTGAGCACCACTACAGGCCGAGGGTCTCTTATCAGGATGTGTTTGAGGGCGGTGAGACCGTCCATCCTGGGCATCTGGAGGTCCAGGGTGACCACATCGGGTTTGTGCTCCCCGATCATCCGCAGAGCTTCAATACCGTCATGGGCGATCCCCGCGACCCGCATCCGGCTGTCGCCTTCGAAGATGTTGCGAAGGACATTGCAAATCAGGGGCGAATCGTCGACGATGAGCACACTGCACTCCGGCCCGGGAACCTGCTCCGGAACCGGAGTGAGTTCTTCTCGCCCGGATAGATGCCCCAGGACGAGTTCGATGTGATCGGACTCGGAAATCGGCTCGGAAACGACATCCATGGTTTCCGCCCGCGGGACCTGCCCGGATGCTATCGACTCGTCTTCAGGCTCGGAGCCCCCCTCCGGAACGAGTGTTATGTCTTCCAGTGAAAACCATTTGGAAAGCACCGCCATGGTGGAGGGCGCCGATAACGGAGAGGCCACCATCAGTTGGGCCAGAGAGGCGCCTTTCTCGATCAGGCCGTATATCTTTTTTTGCTCGTTGAAATTTTCGACCGCGGAATCATCGAGGGCGGACTGCGAGTCGGTGGTCCTGATTTGCTGGTTCGGGTTGGAGACGAAATGATAAAGGAAATTGGCCTCACCGATGTTTTTGAGCCCCTGGGCAATAAGCAGGGAAAGCGGGCGCTGTTCGCCTCCCTTTGGCAGGTTTCTGCCGTTCCAGGCATACCCGCCCCCCCCGATACACAAAAGCTCGAAGAAGGCCTGGGCTTCACGCAAATGTTTAAAAGAGGCAGAGATAAGATTGCCGTCTTTTATAAAGAACTCGCCCTCGGCCCCGTCATCATCGAAAACGGAAAGCACTCCGGTCGCCTTTCTCAGGCATAAAGCGGTGGACAACTCCAGCGCGCTCCGTTCCCTCAGATCGCCTCCTTTTCCGAAATGCATCCGATTCTGTTGCCATTCGGAGACTTGCGAGAGCCACTGCGAAAAGGGCCCGGCAGTGCATTCCGGATCAAATCGGTCAATTGCCAGAGCCGGCCACAGACAGCCCCTGGAAAACGATTCCCTCGGGGCTGGAACCCAGCAGGGGACCAGATAGGTATGATGATGGCACCGCCAGGCCAGGATTGAGCCATTGGACGCATGTCCCGGCGCACCTCCCAGTATGACGTCGGCTTCGGCCGGATTGGCGGCGATTTTCAGGACGTTTGGCCCATGAATAAAGACAGTGTCGCCACCGATGCCGGAGAGATCATCCAGCAATTTTTCACACTCGTTTTGCTCTGCTAACACCAAAACTTTCATCGTTGAGCAGCCTGCATCCGGAAGCCTTTGCCCTGCCTCCATTTGATCGAATAGAGATTATCCACCGGACCCGCAAAATATCCCCGGGCCGCCTTGGCGAATTGGTCTTCCACCATTGCGCCGACGTTGATGTTGCCCTGCAAGAGGTCGTCCTTGCGCATCTCGCCTGCCATTTCGCTCAGTTCCCCCGCGACCGGGACGTAGAGATCAAAGCGGAACCTGCCGGGTGGATGCGAAAAATCATATTCCATGAGGTGAGGGTCCATCCCCCAATAGGGGGAAACGATCCTTACGGCCTCCGCCACATGGGTTCGGGCCCAGAGGCCCGATCCTGCCGCGGCGACCACCAATTGCCGGACCCATTGAGGGTGTGAGCAGATCAGTTCCGTTCGGACTATGAGGACATTGCAGATGAATTTGGGCCAGATCGATTCGGCATAGAGGAAGCGCTTCCCGATCCCGGCCGCAATTGCTTGTCCCCCGAAGGGTTCTCCGACGAAAAAGCCGTCTATTTGAGAAGAGGCCAATGCGGCAGTCATCTCCGGCGGGGGCACTTCGACGATGTTGACGCTGGATTTGTCCAGATCATGTTCCCGCATATAGCGACTCAGTGCTAAAAAATGCCCCGAATAGCGGATGGGCACGGCTATGGTTTTTCCGGCGAGGTCCTCAGGGGATTCGATATGGAGGCCGGCCTTCACAATCAGCGTGCTCTCGTTGCGGTTGCCGATATAAACGATCTTCAGCGGCACTCCCTGTTCGAAAAGCCTGATTGCCAGCGGAGCGATGATGAAGGCGGCCTGTATGGCGCCTGAGCGGAATGCTTCCCCCATATCCGAAAAGGAACTGAATTTGACAGCCTCGAAATGAAGATTGTCAGATTTAGTCACATAGTCGACCAGGGGCGCCGCCAGGTTTGTAACAACCGGCATGTAACCCATGCGAACGAGATTCACACCACGTTTGTTACCGTTAAGATACAGATGCAGGGCGGTTATAACCAGCAGCCACCCCCCAGCGGCAAGACATATCCGAACCCCGCTCGATTTTGGAATCGATAGCCGCTTCATAGCGCCGAATGGACCCCCAATTGGTGGAAGATATCGGTGCGCATCTCGTTTAGCGCCGAACTCGACAGAAGCCGCGGATGAGGCACGTCAACGGAACGGCAGGAGTGAAGCTTGCCGGGGGGGCCGTTCATAATGACCACCCGATCGCTTAGCTGGAGCGCCTCGTCTATATCGTGGGTCACAAAAAGAATAGTCGTTTTCTCAAGCATCATATGCAGATAGAGTATTTCTTCCCTCATTTGCAACCGGGTCAGGTAATCAAGCCCCGAGAAGGGTTCATCGACCATAAGGACATCGGGCTGGGCCGCCAGGGCTCGCGCCAGTTCGGCTCTCTGCCTCATGCCCCCGGAGAGCATGTGCGGGTAATAGTGCTCGTAAGCTTCCAGGGAAACCAGTTCCAGGTATTGCCTGGCCATTTGGGTCCGCTCCGATTCGTTTTTGGCGGAATTAAGGGCAAGCGATACGTTCTTTAGAATAGTCAGCCAGGGGAAAAGTGCGCCTTCTTGAAAAACGAACATATGGTCGGCGCGTGGCCCCTCAACGCGATGGTCGTCTATCCAAACCGCTCCGGAGGTCGGTTTGACAAACCCGGCCACAATCTTTAGCAAAGACGATTTGCCGCACCCGGAGTGGCCCAGGATGGATACAAACTCACCGGCGCTGATCTCCAGGTCGATATCTTCCAGGACCAGCGTGGAGTTGCCGTTGGTAGCGCTTGTCCCTCCATTTCCGAAGCGCCATCCCTTTTTGGAGTCCTTTGGGTACTCGAGCGAGACGCGGTCGAAAAGGATTTTATTTTTGCGCAATCTTCCACCTCACCGATTCCATTTGTCCGAGTTCTTGCATGATCCGGTCCAGGATGAGACCGATCAACCCGATGACAATCATG
>JARLHP010000101.1 GCA_031292195.1 Syntrophobacteraceae bacterium | reverse complement strand
GGACTGCTTATCGCCATCAAACTGGCCGGAGGGATGCTTTTTCTCGCTTTTTATGGAGATGCGCTTTGGGCGAGGCAATTGGTCTTACTTATGGACTGATGCCAGGTTGAGTTCAAGATTTGCCTGATGGGTTGCGCTTCCGCTCCCCCCATCCTTGTATCTTAAAAGAGCAAGAGCATGGGATTAACCGGGGTGGCGAAAGTTTTTGTTGGGCTGCGCTGCGCTTAGCCCAACCTACAGCCCGATCCTACGCCGGCCCGTCGAGAGCTGCTGTAGGATGGGTAAAACACAGTGAAACCCATCTTTTTGACGCGTCTTGAACGTAACTTCGTATGAGGCCCCGTCAGCCTGATTGCGGCGACGGGGGCAATTTCCCGCTTTTAGTCCAGCCGGTTCAGGTGCTCGTCTGAGAGTTCTTCGAGAAACGGACTGATTCCACTGGGTTTATTTTGCCGCCAGTCGGCGTAGGAGATGTGGAGATTTCGCCCCGCCCTGGTGCAGGCCACATAGAATAGCCGACGCTCTTCTTCGATGCCGCCGTTTGACTTCCCATCGTCTTCTTCCACCGAACGCCAATGGGGCAGGATGTTCCTCTCGCACCCCACCACAAAGACGGTATGGTATTCGAGTCCCTTGGCGGCATGGATGGTGGACAACCGAACCCCCCGATCTTCCTCTTCTTCGTCGGCCTCTTCTTCCGAGCGCAGGGAACAGTCTTCCAGGAACTCTTCGATGGTTTGCTTGCCCTCGGCTATGCTCAGAAGCTCCTCGATGTTTTCCAGCCGCGAGGAAAGGCTGCTGTCATCTCCCACCCCGGCCCAGCTCTCCAGGTACTTCTCATATTGGGTGATCTCTATAACTTCCCTCAGGGCCTCGCCCGGCGGCATGTTCTTTATGCGGTCGACTATGAAAAGCACCATCCCTATGCCGCCCGCCGCTTTTTGGAGGCCGGTCTTTTTTTGAATGGCGATGGGGCTTTTCTCCATCAAGGACGCGCCCGGCATATCCGTGTCCCTGATTTTCTGAATGGATACTTTTCCAATGCCCCTTTTGGGAGCATTGAGGATACGTTCGAAGGCCACGTCATCCCTGGGGTTCACAGCACAGGCAAGATAGCTTGTAAGGTCTTTAATTTCCCGCCGCTCGAAGAATGAAACCCCACCCACCAGTTTGTAGGGGACCCCGAGTTTGTTGAACTCGTTCTCGATAATCCGGCTGATAAAGGATGTCCTGTAGAGGACCGCCATCTGCTCGAAGGGAAGACCATCGCGGCGGTAGGCCCTGCACCTCTTCCCCACCCATCTTGCTTCCTCGGAGGAATTCTCGAAGCCCTTGAGCGAGGGAGGATTGCCGGGCCTGGTGCTGAAACATTTCTTTTTGATTTCCTCGTTGTTGAAGCTGATGATTTCGTTGCCGAGGTCGACGATCGGAGCAGTGGAGCGGAAGTTTTGCTCGAGTAGAAAGATTTTGGTCCCTTCATATTCGGCGGGAAACCGGGCGAAATAGCCGGGATCGGCCCCTCTGAAGCCGTAGATCGACTGGGAAAAATCCCCCACCACGGTGATGTTTCCCTTGTTTACCAGGAACTTCACAATGGCGTTCTGAATGGAGTTGGAATCCTGGTGCTCATCGAGCAGAATATATTGGAACAAATTCTGATAGGCCGTTCGAATCTCGGGATTGGCCTTGAGCAGGTCGTGGGCGTGGACAAGGATATCGTCGAAATCCATGGCATTGGATTCTTTGAGCCGCCGGTTGTATTGCTCGAAGATGAAGTCGAGCTTTCTGAACTCTTTTACCGAATGGATGTAGGCATCCGGAGCGATGGAATTTTTAGCCTTGCCGATATGCCCCCTGACGGCTTTTGCGTACTTGCCGTCAATATTGAAGCCGTTTTCGAGGATATTTTTTACAAGCCCCAACTGATCGGAGCCATCGTAAATGGAGATGGGAGTTGTGAAGCCCATAACAGCCGCATGAGCCTTGAGGATCTGAAGCATCGAGGAATGAAAGGTCCTGACCCACGGGAAATCCGCGGCCTTGCGCCCAGATGATTGTTTAAGTCTATCCTTGAGTTCGTTAGCCGCCTTGTTGGTAAAGGTGATGCATAGAATCCGACCCGGATCGCAGCCCTTTTCCAGCAGATATTCGAATTTTGCAACGATGGTCGATGTCTTGCCCGCGCCCGCGCCCGAGCATATCAGCGCCGGCCCGTCGAGGTACTCGACCGCGGATGCCTGTTCCCGTGATAGCGATGACAATGGATGATCTCCTGCAACAAAGTCTCAGAAAAATTGGAGCAAAATTAGCCCGAGAGGTCAAGGCCCCTCCCCCTCGGGCACGAAAAATCTTTTATCCCGAATTGACACAATTTACCAGTGCAAGGAACCTTGCACTTGCCCCGCGATTCATAACCCTGCATAATGCGGCCGTGGCTATAGATCAGTGCCCGGGCCATCCCGGCCGTTCCCAACAGGCGGACCGCGCGGCCAAAACATATCGCGACATTTCGCACTCAATCTTCAAGGAGGAGAAGTTTATGGACACCGAAAAACTCACATCTCGACGCCATTTTTTGCGTCTGAGTGGTGGATTGGCCGCGGGTGTGGCGCTGCCCCTAATTCCATCCGCGGTTCAAGCTGTTCAAAAAGGCGGAGTGAACCCCGTCGAGGAGCTGATGAGGGAGCACGGTGTTCTGCGCCGCGTCCTGCTCATATATGACGAGACGGCAAACAGCATCAGGAATAAAGCGGAACTGCCTCATGGAGTTATCAAGGATTCAGCGTCCATCATCCGCCGCTTTGTCCATGATTACCATGAAAAGCTCGAAGAAGAGGAGATTTTTCCGCGTCTTGCAAATGTTGAAGGGCTAAGGGAGCTGATCGGTATATTGACTGCCCAGCACGTGGCCGGACGGCGCTTGACCGACTACATTCTCGAAACGGTTAAACCGGTGGTGGTCAAACACGAGGAGCCAAAAGCGGAGGAACAAAAGATGCCCGCGGCCGTGGCCCAGATATACGGCGGGACTCCTCTTATCACTCACATGCTTGGAAAAGAAACCCCGGAGATGAAAATGACGGAAAGCGGAATTCCGCATAGCAAGCAGGCCACGCTTGTAACTATCGAGCACTTCGTTCGCATGTATCGGCCTCACGCCGCGAGGGAAGATACGGTGCTTTTTACCGCTTTTCACTCAGCAGTGTCGCCCCGGGAGTTCGTGGAGCTGGGCCAAAAATTCAAAAGCAGGGAAAGAGAGCTTTTTGGTGAACGGGGGTTTGAGAAAATAGTGGAATCGGTAGCGGACATAGAGAAAAAACTCGGTATAAATGATTTGTCCAAATTTACCGCGACAACATGATCACCCCGGCGCGCGGCGCTGGGAACAGGATTTCCGGGCCGCGCACCATGATCGGTTCCCGCCTATGGCATAGGACGAACGGGACACACAGGACGAATAAAAAACAGGGAGGAGCGAACCTGAAAGGGTGGGCAACGCCACGCTTCGGCCACACTGCATTTTCCAAGTGAACTTTCCCCTCGCCGGTCCCGGGCTATTCCTTTTTACCTCCGCGATCTTATCTTGATATCCAAAATGAAGTGGATGGGATCGATCTTTTTCGATTCGGGTAGTTCACAACGCACACGGGGAGAGACGACGATGAGTTTGAGACTTATGCGTTTTCTGGTGATGAGCGCAGTGGTTCTGGCGGCCTGTCCCCTCTATTTTCCGGGAGAGTCCCTGTTTGGACCTGTGGGGCCAATTACCTATGCCGGTGTTGAGCCTCTGGCAGCAAACTCTGAGTACATACCCGGCCAGCCCGACATAGTGAATCAATCGACGGTCGATATGCGCATCAATAAATCGGGGATCAGTCCCACGGGCGGCGCCGGTATGCAGTGGATATGGAAATTTTAGGGCCAGGCATGGTTGACGTGATGGAGGTTGTCTAAACGGGGCCTCTGGTGGGAAGACGGCGTGGCCCCGTTGCGTTTGAATTATGCGATCCGCGCCTCCCAACCTTGTATCTTAAAAGAGCAAGAGCATGGGATCAACAGGAGCGCCAAAAGTTCTTGTTGGGTTGCTCTACGCTTAGCCCAACCTACAGCCCAAACCTACGCCATCCCCTGCTTTGAATCGCCGGCTCGTGGGCCGCTCATGAAAACCTGACGCCAACCGTTCCCAGCCCGCCAAACGATATGAGGAAGCAGTCTCCCGCCCTGGCATCGACAGCTGCGGTAAGAGCACCGGAGAGGATAATTTCGCCTTCCTCCAGGGCTATTCCAAATTCCGAGAGTTTATTGGCAAGCCAGGCGACCGAGGCGGCGGGATGTCCCAGAACGGCGGCGCCCGCGCCGGTGCTTACCACTTCTCCATTTTTCTCCATAACCATTCCCACCAGCCGCAGATCGATTCCAGCGGGGTCCAGGAGCCGAGAGCCGAGCACGAAACGAGCACTCGAGGCATTGTCCGCGATGGTATCAGGCAGCTTTATCTTCCAGTCCCGGATCCTGCTGTCCACAATCTCGATGGAAGCCATCACGCCTGCGGTGGCCCTCAGCACGTCGGCAATGGTAACTCCCGGACCGTTCAGCCTCCGGTTCAGTACGAAGGCAACCTCGCCCTCCACCTTGGGCAACAGGAGACGGCCGCAGGGAACAGGCTCCCCCTCGCGCACCAGCATGCTGTCGTATAAATGCCCGTAATCGGGCTCATCCACACCGATCAGCTTCTGCATGGCGATCGAAGTCAGACCGATCTTTTTTCCCACGACCTTAAGCGAGTCCCTCTCGGCGCGAATCCGCACCCCGCCCAGCTGAACCGCATAGGCCTGTTCGATCGTCAAGCCCGCCCAGGTGGTGGTTAGAGGTTCAACAGGAGTTACGCCTTTTTCAGCCTCATAGAGCAACTCGGCTATAGCTCTGCTGTTATCCATGCATACCCCTCTTGGGGAAGCAGGGAGCACGGAGCAAACAACTTCCCGCTCCATCCTTCATGCTTCCAGTTCTTCTTCATGCTCCCCGATTCTTGCCCCCTGCTCCGTTGATTTTCATCAGATATTGCCCCAGGGCCATAAGCGGAAAGCAGTTCCGGTAATTGTGATACCTGATGTAGAAGTGCCCGGGGAAACCGGTTCCGGTGAAATAGATCTCGTCCCAGGTCCCGTCGGCTTTTTGGTTGCGTAACAGGTACTGGACGCCCTTGCTTGCTTCCGGCGATCTTTCTTCCCCCCCGGCCAGAAGGCCCATTATTGCCCAGGCGGTCTGGGACGCGGTGCTGGGACCCTGGCCGCTCAATTCCGGCTGCTTATAGGAAGCGCAGGTCTCCCCCCAACCGCCGTCGGAATTCTGGTGGTCTTTCAGCCAATGCATCGCCGCTCTTACAACGGGCGACCTGAGGTCTTCGCCCATGGAGATTAGCCCGCGCAAAACGGACCAGGTTCCATAGATGTAGTTGACCCCCCAGCGCCCCCACCAACTGCCGTCCGTTTCCTGGATGCGCTTGAGAAAAGCGATCCCGCGTTTTGCCGCGCGGTGAGAGGGCTCGTATCCCCAGCAGCCCATTACCTCCATTACTCTTCCGGTAACATCGGCTGTGGGGGGGTCGACCATAGCCTCGGTATCCGCAAAGGGTATGCGGTTGAGGATGTCCATATCGTTATTGCGGTCAAAGGCGGCCCAGCCGCCGTTGGAACTTTGCATGGAGATGAGCCAGTCCATCCCCCTTGACTTGCACGGATCGAGTCCGTTGACTTTCTTGGGATCGAAGCGGTTCAACACATTCAGTACCACTGCCGAATCGTCCACATCCGGGTAGCGGGAGTTGCAAAACTCGAAGGCCCAGCCGCCGGGACGACATCGATTTTTGAACTGCCAGTCGCCGCCGGTCAAAATCTGTTGTTCCACGAGCCATTCGGCCGATTTCTTCAGGGCCGGCAACTCAGGGTCAACACCCGCATCGGTAAGCGCCATGAGCGTCAATGCGGTGTCCCAGACCGGGGAGATGCACGACTGCATCCGCAATCCCTCCCCGTCCTCGACGCAAAAATCCTCGATGGCCTTGAGCCCCTTTCTCATCACCTCGTGCGAGAGGGGAAACCCCAGATAATGCAGGGCGAGCATCGAGTAGACCATTGGAGGCTGGATGCCGCCCCAGTCGCCGCTTTCTTCCTGGTGATCCACGATCCAGTTTTTAGCGGCTTCGATGGCCCTGCGCCGGACCCTTCTTATCGGCCGTTTTTCCAGCCTTTTGGCAATGCGGTCAAAAACAAAAAAGAGCTTATTTATCCGGCTGTCAAGCCTTATGCCGTGATCGCCCGTGCGAAGCTCACGGATGGAGAGGGATTCGGGCAGCGGAGATTTCGGCCTGATGCAAAGAACCAGGGAGAGCGGGACAACCGTGCCCCTGGCCCAGCTGGAGAACTCATAGATATTGAAATATACATCAGGCGTAAGAAGCACCAGTTCGACAGGCATCGAGGGAATCTTTTTCCACTCGTACTGGTCAAACTGGGCCAGCCAAATCTTGGTGAAAACTCGCGAGGCTTCAATGCCTCCGTGTTGGAGGATGAAAGCCCTTGCTCTGGCAAGCGGTTCGCAGGCCGGGTCCTGCCCCAGGAGCTTGAGGGCGAAATAGGCCTCGATGGTCGTACTGAGTTCTCCGCCGTCACCGTAGTAGAGCCCCCACGCCCCATTTTCACCCTGATGGCCGAGCAGGTACTTAATTAAACCATCTTTTTTTCCATTGATAGAGACGCCCAACAGGCGGGCGAGCATGACATATTCGGCGGTTATGGTGACGTTGGATTCGAGTTCCGACCACCAGTACCCTTCGGCATACTGGGTCCGGAAGAAGTATTCGCTCGATTTACGAATTGCTTCGGTTATCTGCGGGACCCAGGAACTGCGGATAACCGCCGGAGACCTGAATCGATGCGAATCCCGTTGTTCGAGCTGTCTATGAAGCGCGGAAGGAACCGCCCATCCCCCGCCGGTCTCCTCGACTCCGCACGCCTCTTCCCCCTCGGCTTCCTGAGCCATCGCTTCGACATTCTCAAAAAGATTCATACCGTTTTCTCAAAGCCCCTTTTTCCATAATCCGTTGCCCCTACGGATCGCAAGATTGTAATCATCAATAACAAGATGCCTATAAGGCGAAAGACATCAATTTGCAAGCGGTAAAAAGTTAACCGGGGGGCCTGAACCGAAGCGGAAGGCTAGGGAGGGCAAGCAGAAGATAAAATAAAACAAATCACCGAAGAGTAAACATGTTCCTGAAATATGATTGGCCACTAAACGCGCAGCTTGCTCCTTTTGCCTGGAATATCGTATGATCCAAACGGGGAAATGGGAGGCGGATGGAAGATGAGTCGAATTGAGGGCAGCAATATCCTTATAACGGGCGGAGCAAGCGGCATCGGCAAGCTGATGGCGCAACGCTTCGCGGATCGTGGCGGCAGCCTCATTCTGTGGGACATCGACGACCGGGGCCTGGAAAAGATGGCCGGCGAACTGGGAACCGGAGGGCGGAGGGTGGGCGTCTATCACTGCGATGTGTCAAACCGGAGCGAGATCGCCACAGTTGCCGAGAAGGTCAAAGCGGATTTTGGCAAAGTTGACATTCTAATCAACAATGCCGGCATAGTATCGGGGAAAACATTCCTGGAAACCACCGACGAACAGATTGAGAAGGGCATGGCCGTAAACGCGCTGGCACACTTCTGGACCGTTCGGGCTTTTCTACCCGGCATGATCCGGGCCGGAAGCGGTCATATCGTGACCATTTCCTCAGCCGCCGGGCTTATCGGCGTCTGCGGCCTGGTAGATTACTGTGCGGCCAAGTTCGCGGTCTTCGGCTTCGACGAAGCGCTTCGCATGGAGATCAAACGGAAGAAGCTGAACATAAGAACTACGGTGGTGTGCCCCTATTTCATCGACACCGGAATGTTCGAGGGGGTGAGGACCCGGTTTTCCAGACTTCTGCCCATACTGAACCAGCAGCTCGTTGCCGACCGGATAGTCAAGGCCGTGGAAAAGAATCGAAGAAGGCTCCTCATGCCTCCCATGGTCTACTCTCTGTGGATTCTGCGATATCTTCCGACGTTCGCTTTTGATTTAACCGCGAATCTTTTCGGGATAAACGCAACTATGGAAAAATTCAGGGGACGATCGGGGGAGTAACCAAAAGATATCCGCGCAGACTTCAAGGAAGAGGTGGGATCCATGCTAGAACGGCCCCAAGACTTTTCAGGTCCGGATAACGGAGCGGGGTGGACTGGTTCGGTCAGCCCCGCCGGCGGCCAGACAATCGGATTTTCGCACAAGAACAGTCCGCAGGACCTGTTGGAAGCGGTCCGGAGGGCAAGGGAGGCCGCCCTCCAGTGGGCGGCGCTTCCGGTGGGAGATAGAGTCCGCGCGGTAAGAAGAATCAAGGCCCACCTGATGGAGCATGCCGAAGGAATCGCCGCGCTGATTTCCAAAGAAAACGGCAAGACCAGGATCGAAGCCCTGGCAACCGAAGTGCTGCCGGCGGTGATGGCCCTGGACTATTATACGAGGCAAGCCAGGAGTTTTTTAAAGCCGGTGGTGCTTGCGCCGGCAAGCCTGCTTCTTTTCAACAAGTGGAGCAGAATCTTTCGAGTTCCCTGGGGAGTCATCGGGATCATCTCCCCATGGAACTACCCCTTTTCGATACCCTTTTCGGAAGTTGTCATGGGGCTTCTTGCCGGAAACGGGGTGATACTCAAAACAGCCTCCAATACGCAGCTGGCCGGAAGAGAGATCGAGTCCTGCATGCGGGCGGCAGGTCTTCCCGACGGGCTCTTTTCATTTATAAACCTTTCGGGCAGCGAGGCCGGGAACGCATTCATGGAGTCGGGAATCGACAAGTTATTTTTTACAGGCTCGGTCGCGGCGGGGAAAAAACTAATGGCCGGCGCCGCCGAGACCCTTACGCCTCTGAACCTCGAACTGGGAGGAAACGATGCGATGCTTGTCTGTGAGGACGCGGACCTGGAGCGCGCAAGCTGGGGGGCGGTATGGGCGGGGCTTCAAAATTGCGGACAGTCCTGCGCGGGAGTCGAACGAATCTATGTACACGAATCGGTCTACGGACCTTTTATGGAAAAGCTCAAAGCGCGGGTGGAATCGCTGAGAGTGGGCGAGGACATAGACTTCGGCGTGGACATGGGGGCAATGACATCGATAGACCAGATGGAAACGGTCCGAAAGCAGCTGGAGGACGCGCTGCAAAAGGGAGCGGAGATCGTTGTCCAGTCCGGCTGCCCGCCGGATGAGAGTCCGGGCAACTTTCTACCCGCAACGCTTCTCGCCAAGGTCAACCACGACATGCTGGTCATGAAAGACGAGACGTTCGGGCCGGTCCTGGCCGCTATGAAAGTAAGGGACATGGAGGAAGCAATCGCTCTTGCAAACGACTCCGTGTACGGACTCACCGGGTCGGTCTGGTCGAAGAACAGCGGAAAAGCCGAACGGATCGCGCAAAGAATCCGGGCGGGGGTTGTTACCATAAATGACCATCTGGTCAGCCACGGCATGCCCGAAACGCCCTGGGGAGGGGTCAAGGCCTCAGGCTTTGGAAGATCGCACGGCCGGATCGGTTTTAACGAGATGACCCAGCCGCAGGTGGTGGTGCACGATGCGCTGTCCTTTGCCAAAAAAAACCTGTGGTGGCACCCGTATAGCGAGGAACTCTACAGGGGCCTTTGGGGGACAATGAAATTTTTTTATGGGCAAAAGCTAAGGGTGCGGTTGTCGGGATTCAGGCCGATGCTGAAGGTCCTCCCCAGGATTTTTGGCGATCGTTAGCCATGGATAGGTAGCCGGGCCGGCAATCGCCGGCGAGACTCGCCAGCAAAGAAGCAGAAAGGAACACGATGGAATCGGGAGCACTTTTCAGGAAGAAAAGCATCAGCGATCTCATGACCGAGGCGCATGCGGACGTGGGGTTCAAAAGGACCCTGGGCCCCGTAAATCTGGTGGCCATCGGTGTTGGCGGCATCATCGGGGCCGGAATATTCGTACTGACCGGACAGGCGGCCGCCAACTATGCCGGACCGGGCATCGTCCTATCCTTTATCCTGGCGGGCATAGCGTGCGCTTTCGCTGGACTGTGTTATGCCGAGTTCGCCTCGATGATTCCTCTGGCAGGAAGCGCCTACACTTATTCCTACGCCACAATAGGGGAGTTGGTGGCATGGTTTATCGGCTGGGATTTGATACTGGAGTATGGCGTTTGCGCAGGGACCGTGGCCGTGGGCTGGTCGGGATATGCGGTCAGTTTCCTGCGCAACCTGGGGATAACCGTCCCCCCGCAGGTCATGGCATCCCCGGGGACCCACCTGGTATATCTGTCCGCCAACGTACTCCAGAAGTTGCACCTGGCCGTACCGCAAGGATGGTACGATGTTTCAAATTACATCAAGGACCTGGGTGCGGCAGGGATTTCAATTGAGAGTCTGCAGCAGGCGACGTCCCTTTTCAACCTCCCGGGGGCGCTGATAGTTCTGGCCATCACCGCACTGCTGATAAGAGGCATCAGGGAATCGGCGGTATTCAACGCCATCATCGTTATTATAAAGGTTTCGATCCTGATTCTGGTCATCGGCATTGGTTTCGCTTATGTGAAGACCGCCAACTGGTTTCCCATCGTGCCGCCCAATACCGGTGAGTTCGGGCACTTCGGGTGGTCGGGAGTGGCCCGGGGGGCGGGGGTGATTTTCTTCGCCTATATTGGCTTCGACGCGGTTTCCACAGCCGCCCAGGAAACGGTCAATCCGAAAAGAGACATGCCCATCGGCATCCTGGGATCTTTGATTATCTGCACCATCATGTATATTCTCGTCGCACTGGTTATCACCGGCGTGGCCCCCTACAGCAGGCTCAATGTACCGGACCCCATAGCCGTGGCCATAGACATAATGGGGATAAGGTGGCTGGCCGTTGTCGTGAAACTGGGCGCCATCGCGGGGCTCACCTCGGTCATTCTGGTCTTCCTGATGGGACAGCCGCGCATATTCTTCACCATGTCCCGCGACGGTCTTCTGCCTCCGGTTTTCGCCAAAGTCCACCCAAAGTATGGCACGCCATTCATTACCACCCTGGCAACCGGTTTCGCGGTATCATTTCTTGCCGCCCTTGTGCCGCTGTCTGTTCTGGGCGAGTTGGTTTCCATCGGAACGCTGGCCGCATTCATCGTTGTGTGCGCCTCGGTTTTGGTGCTTCACTACAAGATGCCCGATGTTCCGAGGTCATTTAGAACCCCGTGGGTGCCATTTGTTCCCTTGATGGGGATCTTATTCTGCCTCTACCTGGCGCTGGGACTTTCCCGCGACACCTGGATCCGGTTGGTTGTGTGGCTGGCAATCGGGATGATCATTTATTTCAAATACGGCATCAAACACAGTGTTCTAAACGGACGCAGAACCGCGCCGGCGCCAAACCCGGGGGAATCGACACCGATCGAAACCAGTGGGTTGGGAAGCTAGAGTTTGGAGGGCGGGACAATCCTTTGGAGCCTCCTGGAAAAAGGGACAAAGCGGGTTTGAATCAGCAGGCATGAATCTTGCCAAATAGATAACCCGGACGTGGTTGAAGACCTGCTGCGGCTTTCCCGCACGATCTTTCAACCTTCCCTTTGGAAAGGCTTTTGTATGATCCATCAAGGAGGCTTTCATGAGATATGATGTGGTTGTCGTTGGCAGCGGACCTGCCGGTTTCATCACGGCCCTCACCGCAAAGAGTGTCTATCCCGAAAAATCCGTGTGCGTCATCAAGGAGATCGGCGACGGGGTCATCCCATGCGCCATTCCCTACATGATCAATACCATGTCGGATCCTTCCCAGAACATCATGGGCTCCAAGCCACTGGAGAATGGAGGTGTGGAGAGCATCCTGGATAAGACCGTGTCCCTGGACACGGCGGCAAACCAGCTCAGTCTGCTATCCGGCCGGAAGGTGGCCTATGATCGACTTGTACTGGCGACAGGCAGCACGTCTGTCCTGCCCCCTGTCGAAGGCATCCTGCAACCGGGTGTGTTTGTCATAACAAAGAGCCTTTCGGCCATGACCGCATTGAGAGAAAAAGCCAGGGCGGCCAAGGAAGTGGTGATCCTGGGGGGCGGGTTCATCGGGGCGGAATTCGCCGATGAGTTGTCCAAAAACCAGGGTGTCAGGGTGCATATCGTGGAGATGATGCCCAAACTTCTCAATTTGGCCTTCGACGACGAGTTCTGCGACGCTGTCTCGGAGGAACTGACCAAATCCGGCATACAGGTGCATACGGGCAGACGGGCGGTATCGATCCAGGGGGAAAACGGAGTGAAGGCAGTGGTCCTGGACGATGGAACTTCCCTGCCGGCGGATATCGTTATCGTGGGCATCGGAGGAAAGCCCAACGTGGAACTGGCCGAAAAGGCGGGCTTGCTGCTCAGTCCTAGAGGTTCCATCTGGGTTAATTCCTATATGAGAACCAGCGTAAAGAACGTCTTCGCCGTTGGCGATTGCGCCCTGAAGCGCGACTTTTTCACCAGGGAGGAGGTCCCGGTGTGGCTTGCATCCACGGCAACGGCAGAGGCGAGGATCGCGGGGACCAATCTTTTTGGCGTTCGGGTCCTTCGCCAGATCCAGGGAAGCGTCTCCGCATTCTCCACCAAGATGGGCAATGTCTGCTTTGCCAGCGCTGGAATGACGTGCCGCACCTGCCAGACGGAAGGATTTCGCATCGTTACGGGAGAGGCGTCCGCTCCCGACAGACACCCCGGGACCCTGCCCGGCGCTGTCCCCATGAGGGTCAAGCTGATCTTTGCCGATCGGGCCGGAGCTTTACTGGGGGGACAGATTTCAGGGGGACCCTCCGTTGGCGAATTGATCAATGCGGTGTCCATAGGCATTCAGATGAAACTCAATGTGCGCGATCTGGACATGATGCAAATTGCCACCCACCCCTTGCTTTCGGCCTCCCCCGCCGTTCACCCCCTGATCAATGCGGCGCATAATGCGCTCGCCAAGCTAAGAGCAGCAAGAGCAGTCGGTGGATAAGTGAATAAATGAATCGGGAAATCGAAAGAACACGGATGGGGGAGGCCCGCCCCATCCGGTCCCGCCAAATGACATCCAGAAGCGGCAATAGATGAGGCAACCAGAAACGCAAACGTGTAAAGGGGCCGACTGCTGGAACCGCTGTAATTTATAGGCGCCGTTGACAGGAAGAACGGATAAGTTATAAAGGTTCTGTCGGCAGAATTTTAGAGTTTCCTTTTCGATTGGGCAGGGACATAGAGAATTTTTGCGCCTGGATGATTATAGGACGAGATGCAAAGAACCGAAGAAAAACGGGATTCACGCTATACACCGATTGTGCCGGCTGTTGATCAGGCCGGCAGGCTGCTCATGTGCCTTGGCGAAAACACGGGCGCATCACTGACCCTGACCGAGATCTGCACCCGCCTGGGAATTCATAAGAGCAGAGGGTATACCCTTCTAAATACGCTGCAGCAATTCGACCTGATCGAAAGAGACGAACAGACCAAGACTTACCGGCTGGGGGCAGGCATCCTGCACTTGGCCCGCAGCATCCCGACCGGCCTCGATCCCGGACAAATCGCCGTGCCTTTTTTGAGCCAGCTTGCGCAGGAGACCGCAAGCGCCGCTTATTTCGGGCTGGTCGAGGGCGACCGCGTCCAGATTGTGGTCGGTCGCGCCGGCTACAGGTACGGCTACTCGCTCAGTTTTGGAAACTCCTACCACATTACGCACAGCGCCCACGGCAAGGCCATCGCGGCGTTCATGGCGCGGGAGAAAAGAGAGCGGCTCCTGGCCGGAGATGCTCTTTGTTTCTACGGCGACGGGGAACCGGTGGATATGGCAAGGCTGCAAGAAGAACTGGAAGCATGCAGAAAGACGGGCTACGCTTACGATGCGGGTGAGATCAACAGCGGCATCATGGCGATCAGCGCGCCCGTCTTCAGTGCAAGCGGAGACGTTATGGGCTGCATTATTCTCCTCGGGGCTTTTAAACCGACCAAGATCGTGAGCTACGGGCCCAGGGTCGCCGCCACGGCTGCGGGCATGTCCCGGAAACTGGGCGGCGATCCGGATTCCATTCCCGATACCGTCGGCTAACCGACGCCACACTCGTTTGCCGCAGGTCCCTCCGCCGGGCCGGCCCCGTAAGGGTGAAAGGCTTCACGGTTTACGGCGTGCCGGGGCATTCGCCCTGCCGCGTATTCGAGGATCTGCTCGACACACCCTTTGCTCATCTTGTCCATGCTTTCAAGTGTGAATGCCGCGGTGTGGGGTGTAACGAGCAGGTTGGGGGCCGAAAGGATCGGAGACTCTCCCGGGGGCTCCTGCGCGAGCACATCCAGGGCCGCCCCCCCGATTCGACCATCCTTTAGAAAACGACACAGGGCCGCCTCGTCAACAAGCTCCCCTCGAGCAGTATTTACCAGAATCGCCGTTTTCTTCATCAGAGAAAGTTCCCTTTCTCCTATCAGCTTGTAACTGGAGGGCACAAAGGGACAATGAAGCGATACTATGTCGGAGACCCTGAGGAGTTCATCGAGTGCAACCCGCCCGATTTTGTGTTCGCCGGCGAAGGCTTCGGGCCAGAAGGGGTCGCTTGCCACCACCTCGCACCCGAAGCCCTTCGCTCGACGGGCGACGTTGCGCCCAATTGAGCCCAGACCGACAATACCGAAGGTTTTCTCCGCGATTTCCATTCCAAGGACAGTCGTGTGCTCCCAAAACCCCGACCGGGTCCCGGTGTGAAATCTAACGATTTTACGGGCAAGCGAGAGAATCAGGGCAAAAGTATGATCGGCCACGGCCTGATCATTTGCCCCGGGGGTGTGGAAAACAAGGACCCCCCTGGCCGTAGCCGCGCCAATGTCTATCATATCGAGCCCCACACCGAGCTTGCAAACGGCGCGAATGTTCGGGACACTGTCCAGAAGATTTCCATCAACGACCAGGTCGTTTCCGCTAAGAACCAGATCGGCCAGTTTCAAGGCCTCCATAAAAGCCGGCTCCTTAACCCCGGAGCCTCTCATATCTATCAATTCGAAACCGCAGTCCCGCAAGCGCTGCATATGTCCGATGTCAAATCTGGCAAATGGCCTGGCCTCAATCAGCACTCTCATCGCAGTCATGTCGCCCCCTTTCATCCCCGGAATTCACAGAGGAAAACTCCAGGATCGAGTCGCCAAAGGTTCCGTATACAGAATACAGTTCTGCATACGATAATTTGCATCAGCCTGTCAATCTTTATTTGCTCGAAAAGAGTGACAAACCGCCTCCTTATCGGGGCTCTGGGGCGCGTCTTGGCCGTTCTGTGATTTTCGGATCAAGAGAGGCTGAGGAATGTCTTTTCCATATCGTGCTGCAACGCCGCACTGGCCACAAACCGTTAATCGTGGGGTTGCGACCAGTGGGGAGGTTCCTACTCGAACCGATTCTGTAATATCTTCCTCCCGGGGTTCATCAGCCGGGATGCCCAAGCCGGGCATGGTTGAAACCAAAATAGGGGCGCAGTGTTTGGGACAGGCAAAATATTGAAGTTCGACCTTGGGCTCAAAGGCCTATCCCGGAGGACCGCTGGTGCAATGAACCCCGATACCGCCACGCTGGCATGCTGGAGTTGCAATCTATGGACCCATGGACCTCGACTGGTGGCTTTCCCACTTTCGTGTTTTCAAATTGAAGAACCAACACGGGTTTGAGGAGCCCACCTTGTAATAGAGCCAAGCTCCGTCGCTGCCCCTGTAGATGGCTGGATACAAGGTTGCACTCGTCCACAAAAAGGCTCTCATCGCCGAGTTATAAAACCATATATTGTTGTCGGAAGTCCCATAAGTGTACAGCCGGCCAAGTTGCTTATGATTGATCCAGGGGAAACTGCTGGTGTTGAAGTAGCCGAACCAACCCAGCCATTGCCAGCCGCCTCCATGGTCTACGGCCTTTTGCCACAGACCTGCGGGCCACGAAGGATTGGCAGAACAGTTTGCGCCGGCGCCGCCGTTCAGGCCCGGGCAGTTCCAGGTCCAGGGTCTGGAACCGGTGACGGCCGAGGCTGTGCCCCTGCCGCAAAGATTCGTGGCCGGGGCTGCGGTGAAAGAGCCGCCGTTACTGCTCCCGCATGTCCCGTTGACCATGAGGTTGGCCGAGCAGCCGGCATTCGTTCCGCCGTTGAGCCCCGTGCAACTCCAGGTCCAGGGTCCCGAACCGGAAAGGGGCGAGGACGTGCCACTGCCGCAAAGATTCTTGGTCGGGGCCGAATAGAAAGAGCCGCCGCCGCTGCTCCCGCAGGCCCCGTTGACTATCAGATTGGCCGAACAGCCGGCATTCGTTCCACCGTTTAGTCCCGTGCAACTCCAGGTCCAGGGCCCCGAGCCGGAAACGGTCGAGGCCGTGCCGCCGCCGCAAAGATTGGTGGCCGGCGCCGCGGTGAAAGAACCGCCCCCACTGCTCCCGCAAGCTCCGTTGACCTTCAGATTGGCTAAACAGCCGGCATTCGTTCCACCGTTTAGTCCCGTGCAGCTCCAGGTCCAGGGCCCCGAGCCGGAAACGGTAGAGGCCGTGCCGCTACCGCAAAGGTTGGTGGCCGGAGCCACGGTGAAAGAACCGCCCCCACTGCTCCCGCAAGCTCCGTTGACCTTCAGATTGGCTGAACAGCTGGCATTCGTTCCGCCATACTGTCCCGCGCAGGTCCAGTTCCACGTTCCTGAACCGCTTGTCACAGACGAAGCCGCACCGCTACGGCAAAGATTGAACGCCGGGACCGAAATGAAGGAGCCTCCGTTACTGCTCCCGCATGAGCCGTTAACGAGGAGCGCAATCTCGGTTACAAATCCATTCCCACAGGAAGATTTGGACGCTGTCTGGAACGCACCACTTGTCACCGGAAAGTCGGTTGAGTCTGTATACCCGGCGACAAACGTTTTCCCGGAAGAGTTGATAACGATCCCGTAGGCACAGTCTCCGCCTCCTCCACCCAGATATGTGGAGTAGACCAGACTCGCTCCACCTGCGGAGATCTCGCTTATGAAACCACTCTCCAGGGTGGATTTGAGCGAGGTCTGGAGTGCGCCCGCACTGACGGGAAAATCAGTCGAGTCAGTCCATCCCGTAACGTAGACTCTTCCCAGGGCGTCGATCGCGATGCCCAGGGCGCAGTCACTTCCACTCCCGCCCAGATAGGTGGAGTAGACCAGGCTCGCCCCCCCTGCGGCGATCTCGCTTACGAAGGCGTTCTCTCTACCGTTGAGTCCGGTCTGGAATGCACCCGCGGTTACGGGAAAATCAGTTGAAGATGTATTGCCCGTGACATAGGCGTTGCCCGAGGCGTCGATCGCTATGCCCGAACCGCTGTCATCCCCACTCCCGCCAAGGTAGGTGGAGTAGACCAGACCCGTTCCGCCTGCGGCGAGCTTGGTAACGAAGACTTCACCGTACCCATTGCCGGCCGATTTGAAGGTGGTCTGGAAGGCGCCGGAAGTAACAGGAAAATCGGTTGAGGAGGTATCTCCCGTGACATAGACGATTCCGGATGCCCCGGCAGCGATGGATTTGGCGCTGTCGCCGTACCCGCTTCCCCCAAGATAGGTGGAGTAGACCAGCCTCGATCCGCCGGCGGCGACTTCGGTTACAAATCCGTTCCCGGAAGAGGATTTCAATTTGGTCTGGAATACGCCCGAGGTGACAGGAAAATCCGTTGAGAATGTAAAGCCCGCGACATAGGCGTTCCCGGATGCGTCGACCGCGATGGAGTTGGCGCTGTCACCTCCGCTTCCGCCCAGGTAGGTGGAGTAGACCAGGCTCGCCCCCCCTGCGGCGATCTTGGTTACAAAAGCATTTTCGTAAGAGCACTTGAGGCTGGTCTGGAATGCCCCGCTGGTAACGGGAAAGTCCGTTGAGGAGGTGTAGCCCGCGACATAGGCATTTCCGGATGTGTCGATCGCTATGGAGTTGGCGCTGTCACCTCCGCTTCCACCCAGGTAGGTGGAGTAGACCAGGCTCGCGCCCCCTGCGGCGATCTTGGTTACAAAGACATTCCACTCGGAGGATTTGAGCGTGGCCTGGAAAGCGCCCGCAGTGACCGGAAAGTCGGTTGATGATGCATAGCCCGTAACATAGGCGTTTCCGGATGCGTCGATGGCAATAGAACTTGCGCTGTCGCCGTATTGCCCGCTGCCGCCCAGATAAGTTGAATAAACGAAAGTGGGATCCACTATCAGCGGAGCGCTCCTGTCATAGCGGCCGAGGTCGAAACTGCAGGTGAAGGTCCGATGCGAGCCTTGGCGGTCCTCCCGCACCATGAACGTTCCGCGCCGCTTTACCCGCTTGCCGCCGGCCTGCTGATAGACTACGGGCCTTTGCTGTATGACACTGCCTGCGGCGAGGTCGACGGCGAGGTCGCCGTTTTGGCTCACCCGGACATCCCTTGCCCCGGAATATTTAAACCTTACCACGGAAGGGTCTGCTCCGGGTCCTACAATGATGTCATATTCGAGCCGGCGGTTGTTTCCGTAAAACTTTATGTCAATGCCGGGATAGGCGTTTTTGTAAAGAACTGCTCCATAGGTTGGAATATTGGTACGCCATTTGCCCGGATTGTTTCCTTTGAAATAATTAATTTTACCCTGCTGCTCCTCCCGGGCCACGACTTGAACGTCTTTATTCATGCCGAGCATGCCGATCCTGAGATATGAGGTACGAACATCGGCCCCTCTTTCAGGTAACGCTTGCCAAGGGCGGGCTTGCCTGTTTTCCGCTCCATACCTTTCCGGATCGACTTTGGCCTCCCTTTTCCCAAGGCCCAGCACAATTTCTTTCCGCGTGAAGAAGGTGGTATGGGCAGCTCCGGTTTCATAAAACACCACCCCTCCATTCACTTGCCCCCGATTGGCGATAAAATAGAGGGGCAGTCGCTCGTATGCCATTGTGATAACGGCATTTTTTTCTGGCGAGGCAGGTTGATGCCGCTGACTCATGTAATGGTTTCCAATGTCCGGAGCGCCCCCGGCATTCTTCACGCCCGCTCCGCAGCAGGGCGCCATGGCGCCGGCAATGATAAACCACACACCGAACATCCAACCTCTCGGCAAAACACTCCCTCTCCGAACGGACATTCTCATCGGACCCCTCCGGCAGGATTTTGGCTGTTGAGCGGCAACAGCATCGGCTGCGTTTCTTTGAAAGATTTCCCTCTCACCCCTGCTCCACGTTCACCCCGAGAAAGCGCCCAACCAAACAATAGAGGCTTTCAGGAGGTGAGATCGCACTTGTGCTTATACATCAGGGGGTATAGAGACTATTGGCTAGTGGACTTTTTTATATTCCTTGCATCCGGCCCGCCGATCTTCCCGGGAGCAAGGGTGCGAAAAGTTTTGAAAATCGAGCGAAAAGGATTTTAGAGCGGATGCATTGGATGGCATTCTTACCGGGTCAGGGCTTCACCGTGGCGAGATCGCCTGATCGACTTAGAGGGGACAATCATGAGAGGAAACGAAGACAAGAAGCAGGAAAAATTAGCTCCCATCAACATTTCCACAACGATCACAGCAGGCCCCAATCGCCGCATGATTGCCAGGGCGCGCGATCACCAGATCGTGCTGGACGTTCGCAAGGAACGCGGGGGCGAAGATGCCGGCCCCACCCCGCCCGAGTGCCTGGCAATGGCCCTTGGGGGATGCATTGTCAATATGTGCCGCGTTCTGGCGATGCAAAAGGGGATCGTGCTGGAGGACCTGCGCGTGACGGTGAGCGGAGAGATCGACCCGTCGAAGGCCTTCGGTATTTGCGCAGACGCCAGAGCGGGGTTTTCGCACCTTTCGGCGCGCGTCGAGACCGGATCAAGGCTTTCCGAGGCAGAGATGGCGGAGTTCAGCCGGGAACTTCGCGACCGATGCCCCCTTTGCGATACGATCAACAGCCCGACACCCCTGGAGGTCATTTTTCCGAAGTGATTTTCTCATCCCTCCTGTAGATCGCTTTAAAGCGGCCAACGGGGACCGGTCTTGCGCCCGCCTTCCAAATTTATCGAGGAAACAGTATTTGTTGATCGTGCTCGGTAAGGCATGATGCTTATGCTATAGACTTATATAGATATCAGCCGATTTTAATGAAGGCTCGTTGAGGAACCACCTATTATAGGAAGGTCCGGTTGGGCAAATCCGAACAGGACGGGCGGCGCCCGGCCATCCGGCGCCACCCGATATTCCCCTACAAAAAGACACCACACCCCGCATAGGCATTCTCGCCGGGGATCCCGGATAGATAGGTGCTTTTAAGAGAAGGGGCGGTCGCCCCGGGCTTGGGCCACCAGTAATTGATCCAACCGGAGCCATTAGTGGCCGCCAATTCAGCCATCTGAAAGTTAAAGTCTTTCCCCTTGATGTCCAGTAAGCTGGAAACATCGCTCCCCACCAGATGTGGCGCGAAAGGATGGGCCAAGATAGTCAAGTTTCCCTCGATAGTACCCAAAAAGAGAAACCATTCACCATCGCAAAAGGGGCCGTTCTTATCTTGAGCGGCAGCGACAGTGGCTTGCAGCCCACGTTTTCTGACCATATCAATCCCTCTTCTCACCAAATTGATCGCCATTTTTCTTCTATTGACGCCGGTCAATATCTGAAGCAGATTGGAGGAGACATCGCGCATATTTACCACCTGCGCCTCCATGTTCTCGGAATTTTTGGCGCTGTCATAAGCCTTGGCGGCGTTTTCCTGTGTAACGATGTCGATTTGGTTAATAGCCGTAGAGATTTCCGTAAGGCTGATGCGTTGTTCGGCTGAGGCCTCGGCGATTTCACGGACCAGGTTGACCGACTTTTCGAACGATTGCACCATTTTTTTGAAATTCTCTTCAGTTTTATTAACCAACGCCACGCCGACGCCGGTCTTGTTTATGGCGTCTTGAATCAGTTCTTGCGTAGACCCGGCGGCCGCGGCGGATCGCTTTGCCAGAGTGCGCACTTCTTCGGCCACCACAGCGAACCCTGCCCCGTTCTCCCCGGCCCGGGCAGCTTCCACCGCCGCATTGAGCGCCAGCAAGTTGGTCTGAAAAGCGATGCCGTCAATCTCCTTGATAATCTGGCTGATTTTCAGGCTTGCCCCGGAAATATCCTCCATTGCCCGGCTGGTCTGAGTCATCAAGGACCCGGCGCTATGGGCCATTGCCCGGGCCTCTTCGATCAAAGCGCGCCCGATCTGGGCTTTATCAGCATTTTGTTTGGTGGTGGCGGTAACCTCCTCCAGGCTTGCAGCGGTTTGCTCGAGGCTGGCCGCTTGAGTGCCGGAGCCGTCAGCCAGGGAGTTGGACATACTGAAGTATTGCATGGAAGTCTGTTCCACCTCATCGACCAAATCTTTTAGCGTTTCGACATTGGATTTCAAAGGGATCAAAATGACGCGGAGGAAGAAAATCGTCTCTAAAATAAGAGCGCCACAGGCTCCGGCGGCAACTGTAATCAGTTTGGATTGCAAGGAAGCATGTGCTAATAAAACAGCAATAAGCCCAGCAAACGCCAAGGCTGCAAACATTATAATTTTTGTCATCCTGCGACTCATCATGTTCCTCTTCTCACTCCTACAAAATGGATTCCATTCCGAACTCCGTTCGGTGTCTCAGCCGGGGATTGCCCCTTTCACCATCTTTGCGGCGAATATGTATTTTACAATATTCGCTTGCCTTATCGGCACCTTCGGCCTTTTTCATTAGGGATTCTTCACTCTGGCTCCAAAATTCTCCCCGGCAGCGCCGATCCGTGTTCGCGGACCTGGCGGCCCGGGTGTGGGGACGATCTCGCGTCCTTTCCATGTTCGGTAATCAATGATGGTCTCAGTAACTCCTCAAGGCGGCAATGAATCCAACGATGGCACGGGTCATAAGTATATCGTGAAACGATCCATGGAAGCTTCCCGCACGACCGACTCCGAGCCCTGCGGTAAACTGCCTCAACCTTTGGCCGGGGTCCAATGCCCCGTGCGCTTTTAAGGAGCTCACCCGACTTGCTGTCCACCGGCTTGTCTTTGCCGCCGGCGGGATAAATATGAGCTGTTGACAGCGTTTATACCGGGGTATAAAAAGAAGACTGTGGGCTATCCACCCCGCATCTTCCTTGTCATACACCAGTGCGCGATTGCCCTTTTTCTAAGGAATCGCTCAATGATCGAGCCATCCTGAAAATGGCAATTATCGTGTAGCTACGGGGTACGTGGCGCATTGCAGGCTACGTACTGAATCCGGAGGCAATTTCGATGCATAAAACCACTGTTTGGGCGTCATTTTTTCTTCTTATTTTTCTGGGCCTTCCAAACTTGGCCGGTGCTCAGATCTTTAGCTCTCAGGAGCAATCCCTCAGCCCTCAACCGGGCCTGGACGAACAGAAAGTCTGGGACCCTCTGGAACGCTCCAACAGGAAAGTCTTCTACTTTAACGATCTGCTCTACACGGACGTCGTCCAGCCAGTGACCGTGGTTTATAAGAAATTACCATCACCTGTCCAGAAAGTGGTCCGCAACGGCTTCCAAAACCTGGAAGGTCCTTCGCGCTTTGTAAATCTCGTCCTGCAGGGAAAGCCCGGCAAGGCCGGTGAGGAAATGACGCGCTTTGTCATAAATTCTACCGTCGGCGTTGGCGGCATGTTCGATGTTGCTCACAATGCTTTCGGAATCCAGGACCATGATGCTGATTTCGGCCAAACACTGGGCACCTGGTACGTGGAGCCAGGCCCGTACCTGGTGGTTCCCGCGCTCGGCCCCTCGAACGCAAGGGATCTCGTTGGTTTCGCGGCCGATCATTTTATGGACCCGCTCTACTGGGTGCCAGGGCCATTCTGGGTCACTTGGCCGGCCGATTTCGTCAAATATACGAGCAAGGCTTCGGATCATATCGATCAATACGAAACGTTGAAGAAAGGCTCCCTGGACCCCTATGTGGCAATGCGTAACGCTTATATGCAGCATAGGCAGAATGAGATACCGGGCAGGCCACCACAACTGGCGGACGGCGCGGCGGGGGGAGCCTCGGCGATTGACAATGCTCGCCGGTTGGAGGCCGATCAGAATGCGGCGGCGATAGCTCCTCGTGCAAAGAAAAAGCTATGGGCGCAAAAACCCCGCAAAAACGCTCCACCGCGCGAACTTGCCGAGGCGCTGCGGGAGGCGGCAAGCAACGAGTCCGACACGCCGTTTGAGGCGGTTTTGCAGGAGTATCCTCAATTGGCCGGGGCCGTGGCGGCGCGCGGCGCCATCGCGCAAAGTGAGGCCTTCCGACCCGATTGGGGCCAGGACAACCAGGAGAGGCTGAGCATTGCGACAGAGCTAATCTGTAGGGCCGTAGCACGAGGTGACCGGTTCACCCGAGGGCAGAACGACTCAAGACTGGAGCAGTTCAGAGAAACCGCCTGCGACCGGCAGAGGAAAATTGTCAACTCTGACCTGGAACGGAAGAGCATGTAAAACCCGGGGCGGCGAAAAGAGCGCAACACTCGCAAGGTCAAAAGAGCGGGGGTTGGGGGGGACATGAGCCCCCCGCACCCCAGCAGGATCCGGATCGCGGGGCGGCTGTGCCGCATCCGGCGTAGCCCGCGACCGGAACGCCGGCGCCGTGGGCGCAAAAATCTATTTTAGCATGCTTAACTCCAATACTGTTCACTTAGACTCCATTTCATGCTATATTCTTCTCCAAATCCCAAAAAAGGAGGAGGGGGAAATGGCTCGTACACTCGCTGACTTGCCTGAAGGGACTCGTCTGACGGATTACATCAGTCTCGGAGTTATTGCGGCCACGTTTCCGCTGGCCAAAGTGCACGAGATCTTGAGGGAGACCAAACGGACGAGCGAGCGCCAGCGGGACCTTCCCGCGCATGTGGTCCTTTACTACGTAATAGCCCTGGCTCTTTATATGCAGTCGTCCTACCAGGAGGTCCTGCGGTGCCTTCTGGAGGGTATCCGTTGGTTGCTCGGCCCCGACGACACGATAAAGGTCACCGGCAAGTCGGGCATTTCTCAGGCACGAACCCGATTGGGTGCCGAGCCGTTGCAGCGGCTCTATGATGGAATGGTGAGGCCGATAGCGCAGGCAAATACTCGGGGGGCCTTCTACCGCAATTGGAAAGTAGTGAGCATAGACGGCACGACATTGGACGTGGCTGACACCGACGAAAATGAAAAGGCATTCGGGCGGCCAAAGGCGTCCCGCGGCCAGAGCGGCTTCCCCCAGATTCGGCTGGTGGCGTTGGTGGAAAACGGGACACATGTGCTCTTTGGCTCCCAAATAGCTGGATGCAGGACCGGGGAAGCTACCTTGGCAAACCTTGTGGTCAATTCCATTCAGGAGGGTATGCTGTGTCTGGCGGACCGCTATTATTTTTCCTATCAGCGGTGGACCAAGGCGTGTAAGCCTGGAGCGGCGTTGCTGTGGAGGGTCAAGGCAGGCATGAACCTGCCCTGTAATCAACGTCTGGCGGATGGGTCGTATCTGAGCAAAATCTATCGCTCGACCTATGATCGGCGAAAGGACAGGAAGGGGGTTGTGGTCAGGGTGATCGAATACACACTGGAAGGCGTTGCTGACGCCGAGCCCATGTATCGCCTCCTGACGACGCTCCTGGAGCCGGCCGAAGCTCCCGCAAATGAATTGGCGGCCCTGTACCATGAAAGATGGGAAATTGAAACGGCCCTGGACGAGCTCAAGACTCACCTGCGTGGAGCGCGCATTGTGCTGCGCAGCAAGACTCCGGAACTGGTGCGCCAAGAAGTCTACGGACTGTTGCTTGCACATTTCGCCATCCGGGGGCTGATGCATGAAGCCGCGCTCAAGGGCGATGTCGATGCGGACCAACTTTCGTTCCTTCATTCTGTACGCGTTGTAAGACGTAAGTTGCCGCGGTTCGTCGCTGCCCCCCCCTGAGGACCTGCCTCTTCTTCATCAGGCTGTCCTCAATGAGGTGCTCGAGGTTCGTGTTGTATCAAGCCGAGGCAGGCGCAACAGACGCGGAGTGAAAAGGAAGATGAGCAACTACAACCTCCGCAAAAAAAGCCAGGGTCCACTGCAGCGGGGGGTCATCAAACCTTGTGTTCGAGTGCTTAAGTGAACAGTATTG
>JARLHP010000100.1 GCA_031292195.1 Syntrophobacteraceae bacterium | reverse complement strand
TTTATCCCTTCACGTTTCCGACCGGGACAAACCGCGCCACTCTTTTGCTGATGCCGGCCTCTTCGGTTGCCTGGACAACTTCGTCGATGTTTTTATAGGCGGGGCCGGCCTCTTCGGCCAACCCCGCCCATGAGGCCGTCCGCACGTAGATGCCGCGACGCTCCATATCCTGCTGGAGCGTTTTGCCGTGAAACATTTTCTTTGCCTGGTGACGGCTCATGGTCCGGCCGCTGCCGTGGGCCGTGCTGAAAAAGGTCTGTTCGCCCGAACTTACGCCGGTAAGCAGGTAAGAACCGGTTTCCATGCTGCCGCCGATGATTACCGGCTGACCGGTTTTGCGATAGAGCGCGGGAAGCCCTTCGGCCCCGGGCCCCAGGGCCCTTGTCGCCCCTTTGCGATGGACCAGCAGCCGCTGTTGCCGTCCTTCGATGTTGTGCATTTCCAGTCTGGCCGTGTTGTGGGCAACATCATACACCTGGTGCATCCCCAAATCGACCGGGTCCTTTCGCAGAACTTCCGAAAATACTTCCCGGACCCGGTGCAAAATGACCTGTCTGTTCACAAACGACATATTGATCGCGCACTTCATGGCGGCGAAATAGTCCTGCCCCTCAGGGGACAGGAAGGGAGCACAGGCCAGTTCCCGGTCGAGTACCCGGATGGCGTATTTGGACTCCATCACGCTCAGAAATGTCCGCAGATAGTCCGTTGCCACCTGGTGGCCGAACCCCCTGCTGCCGCAGTGAAACATGACCACCACCTGCTCGGGAATGTTTAGTCCTAACGCTTTGGCCGTTGCGGGATCGAAGATGTTTTCCGGTCGCGCCACCTGGATTTCGAGATAGTGATTGCCCGAGCCAAGGGTCCCGATTTGCCTGTATCCCCGCTCGACCGCTTTCTGACTGATTTTGGAAGCGTCCGCGCCCGCCACCCGGCCGAATTCCTCCGTACGCTCCAGGTCTTCCTGCCACCCATACCCGTTCTCAATGCACCACTGCGCACCCTTTTCCACCATGGTGCGGAACTCATCCCGGGAGAGGTTCACAAATCCGCTGCATCCCACCCCGGCGGGCACCCGCTGGAATAGCCGGTCCACCAGAGCTTTCAAATGCTCCTTTATCTCCCCGTAGGTGAGGCTTGTCAGGACCAGTCGCATGCCGCAGTTCACGTCGAAGCCTATGCCCCCGGGTGAAATCACCCCCGACCGCTCGTCCATGGCGGCCACCCCCCCTATCGGAAAACCATATCCCCAGTGGCCGTCCGGCATGCAGAGAGCATATTTTTGGATGCCCGGCAAGGTGGCGACGTTTGTCACCTGGTCGAGGACCCCCTCGTCCATCTCCGAGACCAGTTTTTCGTTGGCGTAGATGCGGGCTGGAACGCGCATTCCTTCCTTGTAACCCGCCGGGACCTCCCAGATAGTGTCCGAGATTTTATTGAGCCTGGATAGTATCGACATAAATTCCAACCTCACTCAAGATTTTAACAGGAACCGATGCGATTCGAGAGGTGCTGCCGAGAGTGCATGCACCATTCTATCAATGTAGGCTCGAAAAAAACATTGTCCAATACGGATGGTCTTTCGCTCGATTCGTCGGTCGGGGGGACGCTCGGCGATTTTTGCGCCCGTTTTCCCCACGGGTTCCGAACCCCTGCGACCGCCCGTTCGAATGCATCCCGGCTCCTTCCTTTCGCCATGTCCTTGGAGGTCCCAAAACGTAACATTGTAATATATAAATATATTCAGTTACGTTTGGGTAGAGTGACTACCTGTTTTCTACACCGCATTTTACCCCTTGTATTTTCAGTACTAATTGCCATATTACTAACCGATGTCGCACCCAATATGGTAATATGAGGCTAGGTGTAGGAATCTGATTTGGATCGAAGGGGGCTTTTCCTTAAAGGGGAGCGTTGCCGCCGGGCTCCAAGAGGGAGAAGCAGGTGAGACTATAAGTCACAGTACCCGAAGTGGTGAGTCTTTTCAAAGAAATTCCGGTCCAGCCGGGCAAAGTGTTTGATCTGATTCGGTTGGATGTGCGAGGTAAGGCGGGCAAGTGTCCCGGGTGGGGAAGTCCCACGTTTGCCGGCCATGCCGCCCGGTGAGATAAGTGGAGATGGTTCCACCGACCGCGGCGGTTTTGGGGGCCAAAGCTCGCTATCCGCAACCGGGGTTGTCTCCAGTAAAATTAGTCGCAATCGCAGGGGCCGGCATTACACAGTGATAGTTTTCTTTCGTTGCGATACTAAGCAGAGCATACAGGCAAGAGTGCGGAAGTGTTTGGCGTCGTGCGCAGGCGTGATTATTTCTCCCCAAAACTTTGACACTGCGGGATAGGGCGCAATAGCCATCTCAGTTGGAGCTAAACGTAGATGCGCACAACATTTATTTTAATCCTGGTTTTGATTCTGGCCCCGTCCTGCTATTGTTTTGCCGACCCGGTTGCACCGGACGTTGCACCGGCTCAAATTAGCCAGCCTCCCGTGTCGATCATAGCCAGCGGCACGAGTTCCGCTCCGGCCGCTCCGAGCCATGGTGGACCTGTGTCGCTGACCAGTGTCCCCACAGATGATCCGATCGTCAAAGGCAAGGGTGCGCCTACCGGGGCGCCCAACATTCCCAAGTTTCCGGTTGAAATGTATGTAAGGGATGGAAAAGACAGTCATTTCGAGTTGTTTTTTTTGAATGTGAAATACGACTACGATCTTTCGGATTTCCAGTTCTATAATGGGTGGTGTCTGCGGAAAGGCTGGCCGTTGCCCGCTCACACCATTCACGTGGTAAGACTCTACAATAGCTCCGACCCCAACCTGCCCCCGGAATACAAACGTATGCCGTGGCATCAGATCAACTACCTGATCAATCATAAGAAGGGGTCCAAGGAGGCTGTTCAGCAGGCAATCTGGCGGCTGGCGAAGAGCCCTGAACCAAAAAAAATGAGCGCGGAAGCGCTTCGACTTATCCGCGAGGCAAACCTCAAGGGGAAAAATTACACCCCGGGTGTGGGTGACCTTGTGGCTATTGTTTGTGCTCCGGTGAAAAAAGAGCAGCCGATTTTTATCGAGTTTAAAATGCTTGAAGGCAAGCCTCCCGTGGTAAAAGGGGCTACTTTTTTCTCTCCGGCGGTCTCAGGTTTTGGCAGCAGGATATTCTTCCCCTTTTTTCCCTATTTTCCTTCTAATCACGATACGCCGCAGCCTAAGCCTCCGGTTCAGGAGCCTTCCAGCTTGTTTTTGCTGGCTGCGGGGTTGGTCGGCATTCTGATAGCGCGGAAAAGCGGCAATGGGGTTTCAGGGCCGACCGCCGTAATCGCCCCGCACGGCAGTGAGTAGCACTGACTAAGTGGGCTGCGAAGATGGGAGGAAGGACTTTCGGGATGATGCTAAATAAGCTGGGGGCGTTGGTCTTGATCGGGTGCTTTGCGGTTACTGCCGGCTGTGTGTCACTTCCCAAGACCTATAGCAGCGAGGAACGCCCGATATCTCCGGAACTGGGCGGCACGGTGATGGATTTTTACCGGGTTATAGACACGCGGCAGCCGGTCTTGCGCTGGAAAGACATCAAATCCGAAGGCCAAAGCTATGATGTGGCCGTGTGGGAGTCCCGGTCGCAGGCCCCTGATAAGTCCATAACCGGAACGCCCCTCAAGCCCAGACAGTGGGGAAAACAGATAAATTATGCCCAGGGTTTGAGCCGGAATTATTTCAAAATCGGTAAACCATTAAAGCCCGAGACCTGTTATCATTGGTCGGTGCGGATCCGTACGGGAAAAGATGTCTCGGAGTGGGCCACTTTCTCCCAAACTGCCGTGAGCCCGATTGGTGTGGGGTCCGCATACCAGGTCCCATATGGATTTATTACGCCTCGGGAATAGCACTGATATTTTAAAGAGATCGGATAAGGGACCAGTTTAAGTTTTACTGCTCATTACCGGCGGGGGAAAATGAAGAAGATTTTTCTTTTATTGGTCGTTTCGTTGGGGCTTTACGGCTGCGGACCTTACAGCAAAAGCGCCGTCAAAGTCGGGGCGCCCGGCACGGTGGCGCCGCCCGCGCCCCTGGCATACCGGATTGCCATTGGTGACAAGATGAATATCAAGTTGTTCTATAATCCGGACCTTAACCAGGAGGTGACGGTACAGCCCGATGGGAATATCTCCCTCCTTCTGGTGCATGAAGTCCACGTGGTGGGGCTTACCAGCGAGGAGTTGAGAAAGCTGCTGTCCAAAGACTATGGCAAATATCTTCAGCAACCCGAACTTTCCGTGGTGGTAAACGATACCGCCGGCAACAGGATCTTTGTGGGCGGGGAGGTCGCCAAGCCCACAATGGAAGAGCTTACCACCCCCACGACCGTTGTGCAGGCCGTCACTATGGCAGGCGGTTTTTTGCCCACCGCCCGGCTTGACGAAGTCATAGTGGTGCGGCTGGGCGCCAACAACAAACCATTTCAATTTGCCGTGAATGCCAAGAAGGCGATGAAGGGTGAGGACTTGTCCCAGGATATCTACCTGCAGCCCTATGACATGGTCCTGGTGCCCAGAAGCAATGTCGCAGACGTCGATCTCTGGGTTCAGCAGTATATTACCGGTACGATTGGGGCTGTTGGCAGCAATCTCCTGATGTTTTATTACCTCAAACAGTAAGAGATGAAAAATGAGCGGGTCCCAAAATGCGGATAGAAATGTTCCGGCTGTTTTGAATGCGGCGGGTTCTCCGGCGCTGCAGTCCGAACGTATCCTTATGGTACGGGAAGTCAACCAGGCCAACAACCTTCGGGACTACCTGTCCATATTCTTCAAGCATAAGAGGATGATAATCGTCTCCTTTCTGGTGTTGAGCATCCTGGGGTGCGCTCTGGCGCTGGTATACAATGATCTGCTCTACGCGCCCAGGTTCCAGGCCAGGTCCGCGATTCTCGTAAAGTTCGGCTGGGAGAATTATTATCCCGATCCCTCGCTCGGCAAGCGCGAGAGTCCCGCGGTCGACCAGTCCCAGATGCTCGGGGCTGAAATTAGCATTCTGGAAAGTAGAGACCTCAAGGAGAAAGTGATCAGTGCTTTGACGCCTGAAGCCATTTTCCCCGGGCTTGCCACCCAAAAGGTCACCGGCCTCAGCAAACAGGACGTGGCGCTTTTGCTGCTGGACAAATACATGAAGATAGAGCCTGCTGCAAAAGGCGAGGTTATCGAGGTCACCTTCGACGGCGCCAACCCTCAAAGCGCCGCCGCTGTGGTCAATCAGCTCGTAAGCGACTACATCGACAAGCGGAGCGAGATTTACAAGGACCCCAAGTCGGCGCTGTTTCTCCAAAACAAGGTTGATTTTTACCGACAGAAGCTGGCCGAATCGCTAAGCGACTTGAAGGCCTTTTCGGAGAAGACGAAGATCATCGACTTCGACCAGGAGCGCGTGCTTCTTTTGAAGCAGCGTTCGGAGCTGAATGCTGCCTTGAACGGCACGGCAAACGAAATAAAGGAAGTGGAGCAAACGATCCTCGAACTGGGAAAACAATTGAAGGCTATCCCCCAGTCCCAATTGACCGCGGCAGCCTCCGATCGGACGGGAGACGCTCAATCCAAATTGCTTGGCCTGAAGCTTCAAGAGCAGCAGCTGACCTCAAAGTATAAGGGAAGCAACCCCCTCATCGCCGATATCCGCGCCCAGATAGCCACCGTGGAAAGTTACATCAAAAAGAACACCTCCCAAAATCCCGCTATCGCTCCGGCAGACCCTGTATACCAGGAAATTCAAAAACACCTCCTGGACAAACAGGCCAAGCTCAGTGCCTTGAAGGTGAGGATCATTGACAGGCAGAACCATCTTGGCGAAATGAACAAGGAGATCCAGTTCTTTGAAGCCAACCAAAACCAATATAGAATGCTGGCTGCGGCGGTATCCTCCAACAAGCAGATTTATGGCGATTACCAGCGAAAACTGGAAGAGGCCAACGTGTATAACGAACTCGGTCGGGATAAGATGACCAGTGTGAGCGTGATCGAACCGGCCGCGGCGCCCCTGGCGCCGGTAAACCCGCCCAAGCCGCTGATTCTTTTGCTGGCCGGCGCCATCGGTTTTGCTTTGTTCGGGAGCCTGGGGATCGCTTATTTTTTGGAGATCAACAAGCAGGTGATGAGCACCGCCATGGAGGCCGAAAAGCGATTGCAGCTTCCGGTGCTGATTACCATTCCTATAAAGGACTGAAAGTACAGGGATGTACCTAGAATTTTTCAAATTCAAAAAGAGTCCTTTCCACATAACTCCTGACCCGGATTTCCTTTTTCTGAGCCCGAGTCATAAGGAGGCCTCCGCCTCGATTTTCTACGGCATTGAAAAGCGGAAGGGTTTTGTGTCCGTTACCGGTGAGGTGGGAGTGGGGAAAACGACTATTCTCAGGTCATACCTGGAGGGGACCGATCCGGAAAAGATAAAAATCGTCTATATATTCAACGCGGCCCTCTCTTTTGACAAGCTGCTAAAACAGATTTGTTCCGAACTTGGTGTCCAGGTTACTGATGAAGACCCGGAGGAGCTATCCATGCAGCTCTTCCATTTTCTTATCGATCAGTACGATAAGGGATGCAACGTCGTGCTGATAATCGACGAGGCGCAAAATATCCCGGTCGAAACCCTCGAACGGCTGCGGATGCTCTCCAATCTCGAGACCTCGCAGGACAAACTGATTCAGATAATTCTTGTCGGCCAGCCGGAGTTCGAGACAAAGCTTGACTTGCCCGAATTGAGGCAGCTCAAACAGCGCATGGCGATTCGCTCGCGCATCCAACCCCTTACTGCCGAGGAAGGCGTTGCCTATATTCAGCACAGGCTGATGAGGGCGTCGGCTTTCCACAATCCTGTTTTCACCAAAAAGGCGCTGAAACTGATTATCAAAGAGGCCAACGGAATTCCGCGCACGATAAACATCTTGTGCGACAATGCGCTCGTTACTGCATTCGGCTATCAGCGCAAGCCCGTCGATCACAAGATCGTAAAAGAAGTGATTGGAGATTTTCGGGGAAGAAAATCGCATCGGGGCTGGAGACGGAAGACTATTTGGGTCCCTGCTCTCGTGGTGTGCTTTGCCGCGGCCCTTTGGGGTTTCTCCAACATCATATCTCGTTTCCAAGCTCCACCGTTTGGCAAACAATCCTCGCGGCAGGCGCCTCCGGAACAACCGCCGGTTGCTGTTAAGTCCAAGCAAGGGGCCCCAGTGCGTCCTGTTGAGCCTGCGTCCGTGCCTCAAGTTGCCCCTGCCGCTTCCGGGGTGAAACTGTCGGGCCATGGCGCGGGCGAAGAGAAAAAGGTCCCCGCGGTTACTTCAGTAAGGCCCGGCGCCGGGATAACGGCCAAACCGGAATCGAGTCCCGTCGTCCAGGACAAAACAGTTTCAACCGGGAGCGCGCCCGCGGGCAAAAGCGGTTCGGCGGTTGCGGGCGTTGCACCCGTCGTTCTCGGTTCACCCAAGGGGCAATCGCCACCTTCCACGCCCGCCGCGCCATCAATCACCGCGGCCGGCGGAACCCCGGCCCCTTCGCCCAAAGCGGTTGCGAGCCTGGAGCCCCCCGCAAAGCTTGCCTCGCCACCGAAAGAACCTGCGGCCGCCGCAACCCGGCAAAAGGCGGACCCCGTGCCTTCCCTTGTCGTGAAAAGGGGCGACAGCGTAAGCAAGCTCCTGCTTGACGTCTATGGGAGGGTGGACGATGAAATGCTGAGGACTTTTAAACTTCTCAATCCTAAGGTCAAGAATATCAACAAAATCGAGGTTGGAAAAAGGGTCTTCCTGCCGCAGGCACCACCTGCGGAGCAGTAGAGAAAGTCCACAGTTCGGTATTTGAGCGGTCTGAAGAATGCTTGGAAGATAGAAACGCATAGATATTGACCCTCTAAAAAAGAGTGCAGCCATGAGCAAAATCTACGAAGCATTGCAGAATATCCAGCTAGAGAAGAAAGCCGGCGGGGCGCTGACAGCTTCGCCCATGCCCCCTCCTTTCGCTGTGGGTGGCGAGGCGGGGTTGGGGCTGGAAGATGAAATGCTGGGCCTCTACAAGGTCATAGAGACCCTTCTGCCTCATCAGAAATCCAGGGTGATTCAGTTCATCGGTGCAAGGGAAGGGGAAGGGACTTCAACGGTTGTCCGCGAGTTTGCAAGAGTGTCCGCCCAGCTGATAGGTCATCCCGTGCTGTTGCTGGATGCGGATCGCCATTGCCCGAGCCTGGACCGTTTCTTCGATCTTCAAGAGAAGGTCGGCTGGCTGGATACGCTAAGAAGCGGGGGTCCCAGCGGCAGCGCGGTTCACCGCGTGGGAGAGTCCAAGCTTTTCGTCAGCCCGGGTTGTAATTCCGCCGTCTCTACACCCGAGGTCTTTAATTCGAGGTTCGAAAACCTGTGCCAGGACTTCAGGGGTGAGTTTGACCTGATCCTGATCGATTCGGCGCCCATGGTGCTCTCTCCCGATGGGCTCGCGATTGCTTCCAGGGTGGACGGGATCGTACTGGTGGTGGAAGCCGAAAAGACGCGGTGGCAGGTGGTTAAAACCTTGCGGGACAGTATTGCCCGGGTCGGCGGAAATATCCTGGGAGTTGTCCTCAACAAGAGACGCTACTACATCCCCCAGTCTATCTACCAGCATCTATAAATTTTAGGGTTTATCCGTCTTTCCTCTGTTACAATGCATTTTCATCTCAATCCAGGGGGAAAGACGGAACATTCTTCATGAAATACGCCTGCCTCATAAGCCTCGGATGCGCCAAAAACCTCGTGGACAGCGAGACCATGGTAAAGCAGCTGGTAGACCTGGGCTATCAGATGACGGGGGAGGCCGGCGAGGCCGATCTTATCGTGGTCAATACGTGCGGGTTCCTGGAAAGCGCGGTGCAAGAGGCCATCCAGGCGGTCCTCGAGGCGGCCGTCCACAAGGAGTCGGGAAAGTGCTCCCTGCTCGTGGCCGCCGGCTGCATGGTGCAAAGGTATGGGAAGAAGCTGCTGCAAGAACTGCCGGAGGTTGATATCTTTCTGGGGACCTCCCATTACCACGTTCTGGCGAGCGCTGTGGAATCCAAACTCGGCGGAAATCCGAAGCGGCTTTGGATCGAAAGGCCCGTGCGCTTGCCCGAACCGGGGCGGGTGATTTCGACCGGACCACACTCCGCCTATCTCAAAATTGCGGAGGGCTGCTCCAATTCCTGCTCCTTTTGCATCATCCCCAATCTGCGTGGACCGCTCCGGAGCGGCATGGAAGCCGACATCCTGGCCGAGGCGGAGCGGCTCTCGGCCCTGGGAATAAAGGAAATCAACCTTATCGCCCAGGACACAACGGCCTTCGGGCTGGAGCGAGACGATCCGCAAGCTCTTCCAAACCTTCTCGAAAAGCTCGATGTGACGCCCGGGCCCCTTGCCTGGATAAGGCTGCTCTACTCTTATCCGGAACGTATCTCCGACCGGCTGCTCGCTGTTATGGCGCATTCGGCCAAGGTCGTTCCCTACCTCGATATTCCCGTCCAGCACTGCGTTCCGGAAGTCCTGGGGGCAATGGGGCGTCCGGCCCGCTCACCCGAGGGGATAATCGAAAAAATTCGTTCCATCGTTCCGGGGATTGCGCTTCGAACTTCCATCATGGTGGGATTTCCCGGTGAGACCAGAGCCCGGTTTAACTCCCTTATGGCATTTATGGAGCGGGTCGGCTTCGATCACGCCGGGGTTTTTGCCTTTTCGCCCGAAACCGGGACCGGAGCCGCGCGCCTTTCCGGCAGGCCGGCCGGGAAGACCGCCGAAGGCAGGCGCGCCGCCCTTCTGGAGCTGCAAAGGGACATTTCGAGGCAAAAACTGGAAAAACTGGTGGGGCAGAGCCTACCGGTCATGATCGAGGGACCGCACCCCGAAAGCGACCTGCTCGCTTACGGGCGCCTGCCCACGCAGGCGCCCGAAGTTGACGGATGCGTCATCATCACCGACGGTGAGGTAAAAGCGGGAGAAATCAGGCCCGTGCGCATCACGGTTTCGCATGACTACGACATCGAAGGAATGATCCTATGACAAAAGCGGAGTGGTACGGCTGCAAAGGCCAAACGGACGCCCTTTTATCGAAGAGCGGCCTTTCGAGTTGACCATAGCTCCGTTATTCTATTGGACAAATGCTTAATATTGTGGAATCGTTGAACAACAATCTACGTCACCAATTCTGATAGTTAGGCATGAGGGCCGAAATGATTGTCCCGGACACCAAGATGGGAAAGTGGATTAACTGGCTGGCTGGCTGGCGTCCTTGGAATCGTTGTCCTGGTGTGCAATTTTTTGCGCCTCTCCAAAGACTCAGCCGAAATCCTCACTAACGGCTCGGTCAGCTTCTTGCTGATTTTTTTCGCCGGAAGGGTCATCCTGGGCGAGGTTAAGGATGCCAGAAAGCTCAAATATGTTGGAGTGAATGGGCATTGGCATAGGTGCCACCATCTCCTGCGCGACCTGACAAGCTTTCTGGAGGCTCAAAGAAGTATGCTCCACATTTCCGGGGGCGCCGACGCACCCATCGATATAGACAGTGTGCGGGCGAGAGTTCAGTCGGTATTAGCTGCGGTTCTTTCAGAGCTTGCCTCGGCTTACTCTCTGCTCTCCGGAACGAGTTGCAGGACAGCGATCAAAGCCGTATACATGGAGACAAAGCTTCATGTTTATGCCTTGGCGAGGGACAACAATTCGATGTCGGTTAATTACCGCCAGGATTTGGAGAGATTCGCCAAGCATCAAGACCCTATTGAGGAGAACGATGATTTTTGCGACCTGTATTGGCGCTATGGCCCGCTTCAGCGCTTCTTTTTCTGTAATGACTTGACGATGAGGAGAAATTACAAAAACACGAGTTTTAAGGTTTACGGATCACCTCCCCAGAATGTTGAACTCAAAGATCGGATCTGGAGTTATTTGGGCATAAAGAAAATCTGGCCTCTGCCGTATAGAAGTACTATGGTTTGGCCGATTCAGCAGAGAGAGTCGCCGGAGTTGAGTTTGAAGGAAATTGGCTGTTTGGGCTTCCTGGCTGTTGATAGTGAGGCGTGCAATGCTTTTAATAAGAGCTTGGATTTCCCGATGGGCGCCTCCGTTGCCGATGCATTGTTCCAGCCGCTGAGGATTTATGGAAGCATAGCGCGACACGGCGTGGCAGGGATAGGAGACAAAGATGAATGATTGTGAACTCAAGGCGGGTAGGCACCGGGAAGCCGGTTCGAGCGACCAGGATGTCCTCGATTATACCCTAACCCGATCTCCGGATGAAGGAGTGGTTAAGCTCACCGCAATCTCTGGAATGCACAAGGGGCAAGAGGCTCTATTCATAGAAACCCCGCCGATTCTTGCGTATTTCTTTAAGAGTGGGGATTAAAATTTGCGAGTAAACTCAGAATGGGACCGTCGGGTCCCATTCTGAAGCGTGATAAGACCAAACCCGCAGATTCCGTTTTCCACGGCCTAGTCGATAAAGTTCCTCAGACACGCCTGCCTGTTCGGATTTTTCAGCTTTCGGAGAGCCTTTTTTTCGATCTGGCGTATCCTCTCCTTGGAAACATTAAAAATCCTGCCTATTTTCTCCAGGGTTTCAGCCGGTTGACCGTCGAGGCCAAACCTCAGCCGCAGAATTTTTTCCTCTCTTGGCTGGAGTGTCGAAAGCAACGCTCGGGTCACTTCCGCCAATTCCCTGTCCGAACATTCATCGGCGGGGGAAAGCGCTTTATCGTCTTCCAGAAAATCACCCAGCCGCTGTTCGTCTTCCCCGATGGGGGTTTCCAGGGATATGGGCTGAGCGGCAAGCGTCAGGACCATCTGCACTTTTTCCACCGGCAGCTTGGAATGCTCGGCTATTTCCCCGGCCGTCGGTTCCCGCCCCAATTCCTTGAGCAGTTCGTAATAAACCTTGAAAAAAAGGTTCTTCAATTCGATAAAGTGCACGGGCAGCCGTATCGTCCTGGTCTTGTCGTAAATACCGCGAATGATACTCTGGCGCACCCACCAGGTGGCATAGGTGCTGAACCGGTTTCCCTTCGTGTGGTCGAACCGGCCAACCGCTTTTAGCAACCCCAGGTTTCCTTCCTGGATCAGGTCGTCAAAAGTCATGCCCCGGCCCCTGTAGCGCTTGGCTATACTCAAGACCAGCCTCAGATTGGCCCGCACCATCTCCTGCTTTGCCGTGTCAACCGCCCTCATTATTGCCCTGACCCTGTTCAGCATGGCCGGGAAGAGCGGCTTTTCCGGTTGGTCGATAACGGCCCGCTCCAGCGTGCGCACTATTACTTTGAGGACCTTGTCTCTTACTCCGGGAAAGGTTTTCTCGTGCTCCAGGAGCTTTTTGACCTTTTCGTTCAGGTCCGCCATTATCCGTTCAGCGTCAGTATGTTCCTGGATAATGTGCACCAGGTCGTCCTGACCGTGCCTGATTATTTGTGCAAGCTCGGTTTCCCGCTCCTGGGTGAGCAGTGGATAGCTGGACACTTCCTTGAGGTAACAGGTGATGTGGTCTTCGTCGAATTGTTCTACCGAAGCCGCCGCGGTTTCCGTTTCGCTCTGATCGTCCTCTTCATCCACTTCCATTTGGGCCAGCCCGGGAAGACCGGATTCCTCGTCCGAACCGGCCTCCCGGTCTATAGGCTCCAGGTCGATTTCAGACCTTTCAAAACGGCCCTCTATCGCTCGCCCTTGGAGCAGGCTTTCAAAGTCCTCTTCCGAATCGGGCTTTTTCAAATAATAATCCAGTGGAAGGCACTTCTCAGAGCCGTAAGATTTCATTTTCATCTCCTTTGCGGCGGCCGGGATAAAATTGCCGGCTTACTGCCGCCCCCCCCTGCTTCATGCAAAATACCAGCCACCCTCCCCGAAGAAAGCTTACACTACTGAAAGGACGACTTCAATAACAAATAAAGTAAGATATTTGAGCCGGTTAGTCAATAACTGGCATTCCCTCCTCGAATACGGTGAAACGTTGAACCCGCTACGGGGAGGATGGCAACATACTGTCTTTTCTTCCGCGACCTGGATTAAATCTTGAATTCAAGCCGGAGTGCGATATAAGTTAAATCTCATTACTGAGTCAATCAAGGAGTGTCGACATTGCTTTGCAAAAAGTGCCACAAAGAAGTCGAAATAGTGAAAGGTTGACGCACGGCCTACTTGCGCTGCCGGGAATGCGGCGCGATATACAGCATATTTGATTTTCGCGAGGAACTCACCGACGAGATAGAAAAGGAACTATCTTTTTGTCGGATGGACCGGATTTGAGTTAACCTTTCATCGACACCTTCACGCCAGCTTTTCGCGGATCAATTTTTCGGCGAGACGCAGAGCGTCCTCTATCTTGTCGGGCCTGTTTCCACCGGCTTGAGCCATATCGGGTCTTCCGCCGCCGGAGCCTCCCACTTCCTTTACGATCTCTTTGATCAGGTTTCCGGCGTGTACCCGGCCGGTAAGCTCCCCGGTAACGCCGGCCAGCAGAAAGACCTTTGGGCCCGAAACGGCGCAGAGAACCGCTACTCCCCTGGTAAATTTTTCTTTGAATTTATCGTTTATTTCGCGCAGCGCCTTGGGGTCATCGGCTTCGATGTTAGCAATCAGGACCCTTACGCCGCCAATCTCCAGGGCCTGATCGAAGAGGTCGGCCGAGCGTCTGCCCGCCGCGGACGCCTTGAGGGCCTCGATTTCCTTTTCCATCTGCCGCTGCTGGGCGAGGAGCTTCTCGACCCGTTCGCCAACTTCGAGCGGCGCCGCTTTGAGCGCGGCAGCCGCACGGTTGAGGGTTTGCCTCTGCCTGTTTATGTATTCCACCGCATGCCTGCCGGCAAGGGCTTCGATCCTTCGGACCCCGGCGGCTATCCCCGTTTCCTGCAATATCACGAAAAGCCCCAGTTCCCCAGTGCCGTGGGTGTGCGTGCCCCCACAAAGCTCGCGGCTAAAGCCCGGAATTTCAACCAGTCGGACCCGGTCGCCGTATTTTTCTTCAAACAGCGCCATGGCGCCGGTCTTGAGAGCCTCCTCCAGGTCCATCACCCGCACGCTGAGTGGGCGGCTTTTGCGGATTTCATCATTTGCCAGCCGCTCGGCGTTGGCCAGTTCCTAGGGGGTCATGGCGCTAAAGTGAGAGAAGTCGAAGCGCAGACGGTCGGGCGCAACGAGCGAACCGGCCTGCTTCACGTGGTCTCCGAGCACCTGGCGCAAAACGGCGTGCAGAATATGAGTGGCGGTGTGATGTATTTCGGTGTCTTTGCGCAATTGGGCGTCCACTACCAGATGGACCGGGTCTGCGACGTGCAAGGCGCCGGTTTCGATCTTGCCGGCGTGAACTAGGAGGTTTCCGGGGAGCTTCAAAGTATCCAGAACGGTAATTTTTCCCGTCGCTCCGGTTATCACTCCCCTGTCGCCTACCTGACCGCCCGACGCCCCGTAAAACGGGGTGGAGGCAGTAATCAGTTCGACCTCCATGCCCTCGGAGGCCGAACCGATTTCTTCGCCGCCGCTGATCATGGCGATTATCTCGGAATCGGCCTGCGTCGTTTCATAGCCCAGGAAATCAGTGCTTATGCCCCTGGCGGAAAGCTGGCGAATGGCTTCGGGAATTTCGCGATCGCCGCTTCCTTTCCAGGCCGCTCTGGATTGATCGCGCTGCTTTTGCATGAGATCGTGGAATCCGGCCTCATCGACCTGAAAACCGGAGTCCCTGGACATGTCGGTAATGATATCGATCGGGAAACCGTAGGTATCGTAGAGCTTGAAGATCAGCGAACCGGGAATTGTCCCGGCTTTTTCATCGCTTAACCGCTTTATTTCGGTTTGCAGAAGCTTCAGCCCGTTATCCAGGGTGTCGTTGAATCGCTCTTCTTCGTTTTGGATGACGCGGGTTATGAAGCTGCGGTTTTCGAGCAGCTCGGGATAGGCGTCCTGCATGGATTCCATGACCGCCTGGGCGACCTCGGACAAAAACGGCCGGTTAAGGCCCAAAAACCGCCCGTGTCTCAAGGCGCGCCTGATTACCCGCCGGAGCACGTAGCCGCGTCCTTCATTGCCGGGCAATGCGCCGTCTCCGATCAGAAAAGCCGCCGAACGGCTGTGATCGGCAATAACCTTGAAAGAAACGTCTTTTTCGGCCGAGGCCCCGTATTTATGCCCGGTGAGCTGTTCGATCCTGGCCATCATGGGCACAAAGATGTCGGTGTCGTAATTTGACGGGACCTTTTGAAGCACGGCCGCAATTCGTTCCAGCCCCATACCGGTGTCGATGCTGGGTTTGGGGAGGGGGGCCAAAGAGCCTTCCTTGGAGCGGTTAAACTGCATGAACACCAGGTTCCACAGTTCCAGGTAACGGTCGCAGTCGCACCCCGGCTTGCAGTCGGGCCTGCCGCAGCCTATCCCCGGTCCCTGGTCGATCAGGATCTCCGAACACGGCCCGCAGGGACCGGTATCGCCCATCGACCAGAAATTATCCTTGGTCGGAAATGTCAAAATCCGGTCATCGGGAAGATAGCGCGACCAGTACGCGTGCGCTTCTTCGTCAGGGCCCAGGTTCATTTCCCGGTCGCCTTCGTGAATTGTGGCGTAGAGCTTGTCTTTGGGCAACCCCAGGACCTCGGTCAAAAACTCCCATGCAA
Source organism: Syntrophobacteraceae bacterium (assembly GCA_031292195.1). Taxonomy (GTDB): domain Bacteria; phylum Desulfobacterota; class Syntrophobacteria; order Syntrophobacterales; family Syntrophobacteraceae; genus SbD1. Next base: position 30,951 of record JARLHP010000100.1, on the reverse strand, counting down.
ACTTTACCGCATCTTCTTTGAAGTAATCGCCGAAGGAAAAATTGCCGAGCATTTCAAAAAAGGTATGATGGCGCGCCGTACGGCCGACATTTTCCAGGTCGTTGTGCTTGCCGCCCGCCCGCATACATTTCTGACTGGTGGTGGCGCGTGAATACCGGCGTCTTTCTTCGCCCAGAAAAGTCCTCTTGAACTGCACCATGCCCGCATTGGTAAAAAGCAGGGTAGGGTCGTCGTGCGGAATTACCGAGGAACTCTTTACAATGGTATGACCGTTCTTTTGGAAGAACTCCAGAAACGCCTGCCGGATTTCACTGGCTTTCATCAAAAATATCTCCGTACGAAGTAAAAGTCGGAAAGTCGAAAGTCGGAAAGTCGAAAGTCCAGGAGTCCAATGGGCCGCTTTTTGCCTGTGACATTCGGACTTTTGACTTTACGACCTTGTCATTCCGCGGGTGTGGTGGCCGCAGTCGGCCTGAGGTTGCAGGTCGCGCGGATTTTTCCCTCGATATCCGCGGTCAGGTCAGGGTGGTCCCGTAGAAAACTCTTGGCGTTCTCTCTTCCCTGTCCCAGCCTCTCTCCACTATAGGAATACCATGTGCCGGACTTTTCGATAAGGTTTGCTTCCACTCCCAGGTCGAGAATCTCTCCCTCCTTGGAGATGCCCCGTCCGTATATGATATCGAATTCAGTTTCGCGAAACGGCGGTGCTATCTTGTTTTTGACCACTTTTACCTTGGTTCGGTTCCCGACGATCTCCTGGCCCTCCTTGATGGGGCCCACCCGGCGGATGTCGAGTCTCATGGTGGCGTAGAACTTAAGAGCGTTTCCTCCCGTGGTGGTTTCCGGCGAACCGTACATGACCCCTATTTTCATTCGGATCTGGTTGATGAAAATAACGCAGGTCTTCGATTTGCTGATCGCAGAGACCAGTTTGCGCAGGGCCTGGCTCATGAGCCGCGCCTGGAGTCCCACGTGCGGGTCGCCCATATCGCCCTCGATTTCGGCTTTGGGGACCAGCGCGGCAACCGAATCGACCACTATGACGTCGATGGCGTTGCTTCTGACCAGGATCTCGGCGATCTCCAGGGCCTGTTCGCCGTAATCGGGCTGACTGACCAGCAGGTCTTCCACCACCACCCCCAGTTTGCGGGCATACTGGGTGTCCAGGGCGTGTTCGGCGTCTATAAAGGCGGACAAGCCTCCAAGCTTTTGGGCTTCGGCGATAATATGCAGCGCCAGGGTGGTCTTGCCGGAAGACTCCGGGCCGAATATCTCGATGATCCTGCCCCGCGCCACGCCTCCGATTCCCAACGCGATATCGAGCGACAGAGACCCGGTCGATATAACTGTAACCTCTACGTTTGCGCCTTCTCCCAGCCGCATGATGGCGCCTTTGCCGCACATCCTTTCTATCTGGGAAACCGCCGCATCGATAGCTCTTTGCCGGTCGTCTTCAAGTCCCATGAATGGGGTCTCCTTCATCGCGAGTATGGTAAATTCACGAGGGATAAGGTTTATTCGTCCGCTGTGGCGGGGTTCCCTGAGAATGGCGTTTTGAATAACGGAGTATATCGAGCGCCATCCGGCCTCAACTCGCTCTTATACAATACAATTTCAGCAGCGTCAAAGGGTTCGGCGGTAAAGCCGGCGTGCGCCAGGAGCATCTCCTGGAGCGCGGCAAGCCTGGTTCTGCCTTTAACGCGGCCAACGGTGAGGTGCGGTTTGAAGGACCGCTCCTCGGGTTTAAAACCCAGAGGTTCCAGCCCCTCTTCCACCCGGCGCGTCAAGTCGGCCAGCGGACCGATCTGCCCGCGAAGCCCCACCCAGATCACCCGGGGAGACTTTATCCCCGGGAAAGCCCCGCAGCCTGCCGGCTCGATGCGGATCGGCCCCGTTTGCCCGGCGGCCTGTGCCAGCTCGGGTTTTATCCGCTCGATCAGTTCCGGGGCGACATTTCCCAGGAATTTAAGCGTCAGGTGGATTCCCGCGACCTTCACCCAGCCCACCTGCGCCTCGCTTTTCCTCAACTCCTGGACGAGCGCCTCGATCTGCCTGCGAGCCGAAACGGAAAGGTCGATTGCTATAAAGCTGCGGATGGATGGTTCCATCAAATTATTCCCCTGCAGAAAGCTCCCTCGGATACAAACAAAAGCCTCAATTCCGTAATCCACCCATTTCGGCGACGGAAACTCTAATCGCAAACGAGGGGCTCGCGCCCTCCGGTCAGAATCTCCCAAAGCATGGTTAGCGCGGCCTGGGCGGAACTCTCCTGGATTTGTTCACGCGCTGCCGTCCCGAAGGAGTACTTTTCCACTTTCCTCCCCCCCGGGGTAACGCAGGCGATGAACACGGTGCCCACCGGCTTTTCGGCACTGCCTCCGTCCGGGCCGGCAACCCCGGTTATGGCAATCGCTACTTCGGCGCCCGCGTTGCGCGCAGCCCCCTCGGCCATGGCCCACGCAACCTCACCGCTTACCGCGCCGTGTGCCTGGAGAAGTTCTTCGGATACGCCCAGCAGTTCGCTCTTGGCGCGATTACTGTAAGTGACAAAGCCCCGGTCCAGATAATCCGAAGCGCCGGGGACGGCCGTGATCTTTCTGCATAAAAGACCTCCCGTGCAGGATTCGGCCAGGACGAGCTTCCAGGAACGCTTTCGCAGGAGGCGCCCCACAACTTTTTCGAGGCAGTCGTCATTGTGGCCGCTTATGTGCTGTGCGCCGATCAAAGCAACGACCTTGTCCCTGGCGCTGGTCATCAGTTCACGGCATTTTTCCTCGTTTGGCGCCGCGGCGAATATCGACACCCAGTTTTCCCCTCCGTGGGGATAGTAGCCGATCTCTACGCCCTCCACGGGCTCAAAGGACCGCAGCCTTCCGTTTATCTGGGCCTCCAGTAAACCCTGGATCCGCACGATGTGCTTACGATAGGTGCGCCTGTTCGGAAATCTCGCCTCCAGGTCGGGAATTACCTCTTTTTCCAGTAGCAGCTTCACTTCCTCGGGCACACCGGGCAGGAAGTAACAGGGGATATCTTTGTGTACCACCGAAAACCCCGCCGAATCCATGCCCAGCTTGACCGCCCCCTCGGGCAGTTCCGCCATCCTTTCGACTTCCCTCGACCACTCCACGCCCAGTTCGCCCAAGCGGTCCCTTAGCCATCGGGCGTAGTCGGGGTTGCAGATGAGGGGCCTTTGCATCGCCCGGGATACGGCCGCGCAGGTCCTGTCGTCGTCGGTGGGGCCCAGCCCTCCGGTCACAATGACGAAATGGGAGCCGTCGAGGCATTTTCCCAGGTTTTCCACAATGTGTTCCTCGATGTCGCCGACCGTGATCATCCGGTCGAGCAGAAAACCTCGGGAGCGAAGCTCCGCGGCAATATGCCGGGCATTTCCGTTTAGTATGTCCCCGAGCAGGATTTCATCGCCTATTGTGATCAGGCTTCCGGTCACGTTAGAAGGCTTATCGGCCATTTTCCATTTCCCTTCCCTCCGTGGCGCCCGCTCGGTGGATGTACTGGCGGGCAAGTCGTAAAACACTCGCGCTCTCCCGGCGGTTGCCCCGGGGCGCGGCAGAAACCATTTTCCTTTTTTCTCCGAGGGCTTAATCTAAGCATCCCGTTCGTGATTATAAAATTCCGGGGTGACCTCATCAATGGATATTTCACAGAGGTGATCTCCATCTTGACAGATGAGAGGGAGAACGCTAAAGTAGGCCACTCTGGTCGGAGATTCCTTCTGGGAGGGATGGCCGAGTGGTTTAAGGCGGCGGTCTTGAAAACCGTTGTTCCTAGCGGAACCGTGGGTTCGAATCCTACTCCCTCCGCCAGCTGTGCAGATATTCAGGAGAGATGGCCGAGTCGGCTGAAGGCGCTCGCCTGCTAAGCGAGTGTAGGGGGTAAACCTCTACCGAGGGTTCGAATCCCTCTCTCTCCGCCACCCATATAGCTTTAAGCCCGGTCGGGAACACCCCGAAACCGGGCTTTTTTTAGACGCGAAAAAGACACGAGCACAAGTTTGGGCACAAGTTGCAAGGGAGATGCGCTCCAGATCATTTCCTCCTGGAGGAACCCATCACCAGCTCGCGCACAAACTGCGCGGCGTCCTCCGGATTCTGTTCCCCCTCGCCGACATCCCACAGATACTGTAGGCTTTGATCGACCTGCCCCAGGGGAAGACCGAACGAATAGCCGACCGTGTCCGCGGCGTGCTTTAGCCAGTGTTTAGAGGGTTCCTGGCCGCTGCCCAGTTTTTCGAGATCGCTCCATGCCGAGCCGTAGGCCTCGATCGCCGAAACCACCGGACTGGGCCGGTACTGGTTGCCACCCAGTTTCCAGTTCGCGATATCCCGCGCAACCGGAATCCCCGAGAAGAGGGACAGGCCCAGTTCCTTGGCCGCCCATTCAAGCCATCCCTCCCCGTCTTTGGGGCTCTGGCCTTTAATGACCGTGTGCGCGATCACCGGCATCACGAAGTACCACCAGCTCCGCGCCAGGACAGCCGCAAAATCCCCGGCGTCCCGGCTCTTGATGGCCCCGGCCCAGTCCCTGCCGATATCGACCTGCCGGTTATAGAACCTTCCCCAGAACGTGTAAAACATCGTGGTCAGTTTCTGGAATTCGTTGCCGAACTGGATGGCGGGGAGGTCCTCGGCGTTGCCCGAACCATGCGCGTTGCGGACGGATTTATCGGCGAAGTAGATGGCGTCCGGTTCGTTTTTCATCCCCATCCCACCTTCAGCCTCAGGAGCAAGGGCTTTCTCGTATGCCCCCAACCAGGTGGGTAGGGCCGACCCCATGTCGAGCATGGAGATCCCGTAATAGGCGAACCTCTTGGCCTTAGCCACCGGCCCTTCCTTATTCACCAGGTCCCGCAACCCGTCCCGGATATCCCGGTCGACGGTTTCCATCCGGTGGGCCATCTCGGAAGAGCGGCTATATACGAAATCCCGCATCCGCGCCATTTTCTCGGGACTGCCGTAAAATTGGCCAATCCCGTGAGCAAACCATTTAGCGCCAATCTCTCCAACCGACAAACTTCCAGCACTGGCGCCGTGCACCAGCATCGTACTGATCCTGTAACCGAGCCCCATCATTGTCGTATTAATTCGCAGCCACCGAGCCCGGCCTGCCCAGAAATTATTTCCGGTCACATCATATGGCCTGTCGCCGATCGTGCGTTTTAGCCATGGAATTATCTGGTCATACATCGGCGCGCCCACCGTGCTATTGATTGCCCAGCGCACCCCCGCATTTTTGAATAATCTGGTTAAATCATAAATCGACTCGCGCCAGGCGAGATCGCGCACAACCGTATCAACGTGCTGGGATAGAACGTCCATACTGAGACGCACGGGACGTGCGTACCTTTCCACCCGACCCACTGTGTATCCCTTGTCGGTCTGGGGTCTGCCGGCGCGCCCCGCGTCCATCATCTGCGCCGCATTGTCCAGCAGCCGATCCATGGCATCGCCGGAGCGTTCCGGATCGTAGCTCATCGGATAATAGCCTCCGCGATATTCCCCATGGGGCGTGGTGACCGTCGCCGCATCGATCCAGATCGGTTCGACCCCGGTCATTCTGAGCTCACGCGCCGATATTTCCGGCCGGAGCTTCTCGAGTAGGTCCCAAATCCCCTGCACGAAATTCCAGTCGTGTTTGCTCATGTGCTGATCAAATACCGCCTGGACCGCATCGGGTTTCCACGCCTCCCCCTTACAGAGTTTACTCCGGTTGCTCTCGTTACCCCAGTTGAGAGCCAGGCTGATCAACTCCCCCTTGGAAAGCACCGTCGGGTCGCCGGTGCGGTTGTCCGGCAGTTCCTTGATCGGCGGCAGCATATCGCCGAGCTTGTCCTGCTCTTCCCCGGGGTACACCTCTTTGAGATCGCGCAGGCCCTGAGCCATCATTTCCCGTAGTTGGTTTTCGTACGCCCGGGCGTCCTTGATGCGCCGGAAAATAACCTTGTTCCACGGGCCGTTCGGGTCCTTGCCGTCGAGCCGGTCAATTAATTCCTGCTCCATGGCCGCCAGCGTCGCGTGAAAACTCCCGAGCCCCACTTTGGCGTTGTACCACCTGGCCTTCGCCCTTTGCTGAAAATCGCCCTGCACAACGCCGGGGTTGCGTTCTTTTTCGAACTCCTTGAATTCCACGTTGTCATACGCGCTCCGGGCCAGTGCCGCAACGGTGGCCTCGAGATCCGCCCGCTTCCCGGCAACCTCGATTTGTTTCATCCGGCGCCCGACGTGCGCGATGGATTTTATGGCGTCGCTCAAGTCTTGCACCCGGGAAACGGTGAGGTCCTTGTAGCGCCCCGGCAATGTGGCATCGAAAAGCGAACCGGAAACTTTAACGTCCGCGCCCATGTCGCGCTGCTCGGCCAACCACTCCGTCAGCACCTGTCGCCCCTGGGCCGTAAGATCCGGCGCTTTGAGGCCGAACCGTTCGAGCAGGGTATGGATTTGATCCAGCGCCCCTTGGTCCATGTTTGCGATCATGCGCTTTTTGGCGAACAACTTCGCCCGTTCCTCCAATCCCGCGAGGCTGTCTCGCGCCCGTTGCGCCTCCCTGTAAAGGGCGCTGTTTAGAATCTGTTGGCGCTTGGCGGCGATAGCGCCCTGCAGGTCACCCTTAGCCATCGCCTCTTCGGCAGCCTGGGCGGAGCGCCTTTCATCGGTGGCATACCGATTGAGGTTTTCCACCTCCCATATTTTCCGATCCCCGATGGTAGCCCGAGCCCACGCCCGAGCATCGGCCACCGGCCCGAATATCGGGTGCTGTTTGCCGGTCTGCCTGATGAGGGCGCGAAGCTCCATCGCCAGGGCCTGCGCTCCGGAATCGTTATGGATCGCATCCATCGCGGCCTGAGGCATCGTGCCATCGGTCGTCATGTCGCCGAAATGTTCCTTGAGCCTGGCGTCCAGGGCCTCGTCAATCAGGTGTTCCCGGTATCCGCCGACCCCATCAACCGCAACGCCCCTGGCGTCCAACGCCCGGTGCTCTTGCTCCAGAGCAAGCAAATCGGTCAGCATCTCCGACCCCGACCGATACCCGAACATCTCGCCCACTTCCTGAGGGTCAAAACCGCCTTCTTTCCTGATCGTTCCATACGGCAAATTGCGTAAGCCGTCCTCGCCGATCAGCTTCACCACGGCGGCCCGGTTCATCCGGACCGGCGCTTTATTCTCGCCTTCTTCTTCCGCCCCGAGCATCGTACCCCGCCGGAGATAATGCAGGGCCCGCAGATCTTTCCGCGAGTTGATTTCGCCTTCCACCTCAGGACGCAGTTCTTCCTTTTGCTTTTCCCACTCTTCGGATTTTTCCCGCTTCATCTGCGCCATGGCCCGTTTCTGGACCTGCGCCCGTGCTTCGTCCACAGCTTTACCAACCAGGCCGTTGTACGCCTTCCACTCGGCGCTGGTCATGCCGGCCGCCTTGGCATCCTTAAAAATCTTTCCGACCCGTTGCTGCTGCTTGGCGACATCTATCTGTTCATCGGTGGCCAGAATCCGGTCCATAACCCCGCGCACCTCGGGAGATACCTCGATCGGCGTCCCGGCAACCTGAGAGAGTCCGGCGAGCGCTCGCCCGCGGCCGGTCACACGTTCATAGATGCGTTTGAGCCAGGTCCTGAACGAATCAAAAACCGGCTGCAGCCCCGGACTCGGAGCTTTCCCCTCCATCAAATACGCCTCGAAGGTCCGGGCGAACATCTCGTGGAGCGGCGTCATGAGCGACATGCGGGCATCTCCCCGCTCCATGTCCCGCCCCAGGTGGCCGGCGAAATCCTTGAAAAACTGTACGCCTTCCTCAGGACTCTCCCCCAGCAGTTTCGCCGCGCTCCGGTAAGTCTCCACCCGCGCCCGGGCCTGCTCGTCTCCGGGGCTTGCCTTTACCGAGGCCTCCGCTTCCTTCCTCGCCTGGTGGAACTGATCGTGCATCTGCTCGGCATGATCCGCCCACCATTTCTGTAAAACTCCGAGATCGGACTTCGCCCGCTCCGACCCCTCGGGGTGCGTGGCGTCATGAAGGAGCCTCTCCAAGAAGAGATGCCCGGCCTCGTGCATGAAGCTCGACCGGTCTTTTACCGCGAAAATATTCATGATATGCGGCCCGGTGCCAAAACCGCCCGCCGGAAGCTGCAAGGAAGCGTTCGCCCCCATGCGCTCGCGCATCTTGGCAAGCCTGGAATCCGGCGCCGATTTGGTCAGTTCCTTAAAAATCTCTTGTTCCTTTTCGAGTAGCCGGGTCTGCCATTCCTCGGGCGAAAGGCCCAGTTCCTGCCCGGTCCGCTGCTTTTGCTCTTCGACGTAGTCATCCAGGAATTGCCTCTTCCCCTTGGCATTCATCATGTCCTGAATGAGATCGTCGGTCTTCTCGTACCCGTAATCGTGGGCGAGCACGTCAATTTCGTTCGTCCCCTTTTCCCGGAAAAGCCCCGGATATTTCCGGACAAGGGGTGTGATGACGGCTTCCTGATCCTGGTCGTTCAGACTCTTGCGGCTGATGCCGTGTTCCTTTACGGCCTCCAGTACCCGCGACGTCGTGAGTTCGCCGTAAAGCTGTCCGCCCTGTTCTCGAAGCTGCTTTTCGGAAAGACGCACCTGCTTGCCATGCTCTTTTTCCACCTGCGCCCAGGCGCGCCTGGCGGCTTCTCGTTGTAGGTCGTCGTATTCCTTGATGTGCTCAAGTGGGATCGGATTTTCAGGGAGGGATTCTGTGGTCGGGATAGAGCGTCCGGAACTGCCGCGAGACTGGAAAAGTGGCTTGCCATCCCTACCGAGAGGATTTATATTATTCTCGGTATCACCCTCCGCTCCCATGCCGGACTGAAAACGTGTAGGTTTGACATGCGTAGTGCTCTCGGAATCGTAAACTTCCGGAGTTGCACCGGAGGGCTGATCGTCCCACCCAGTAAGAAGCCACGTTCGTTTATTACCGAATCTATAAAGCGATAAAACGGCCGTGTGATTGTCGTATCTGACGTTTACTCTTTGACCGCCCTCCGGGCCTGATGGCTTTTCAATTTCCCCTCGCGCGATAACTTCAACCATTTTCCGGGCTATTGCCTCGCCGTCTTTGCCCTCCATGTTTCTACGCGCTATTAAGTGCGATACGCCTTGACCGCCTTTAAGTTTCTCGCCTTTCCCTGGTTCCCCCCAATAGAAACTGACGCCTCCAAGGTCGGAGCGGTGCATGGCGTCGAGCACATCTACGTGGTCCCTCATTACATTGGCCATCGCTTCCGAGCCGCGTTCCATATTTTCCTCAGGAGTTTTGGGAACAGCTGGCGCCCCCTGGAACAAGGACGCCTGGTTCAGTATTCCCCCTTCGCCCCCGCGCTTTACCTGCAACCCCTCCCGCTGGTAGGCGTCCCAAGCATCCTGGTATATTCCAGGTTCCCGTTCGGCAGCACTCGAGGCCTCCGCCGCCACGATCCGCGCGTAATGGTCGGCAACCCTCGGTTCATAGCCCGCCTCGACCGCTCGCGGATAAAGATCGTTATAGACCCGCTGCATCGGCTGATCTTGCTCCAAGCCCTTCGCGTGGTTATCGCCAAGCTGCTGCGTCGCCTCCATCATCTCTTTGGCCTGCGCGAATATCCCCTGAGTGTCCGAAGCCTCCCGCAGGGTAACCCCGTCCTGCCGCACCCGCACATCCGGGAGCAGTTCATTGAAAGCGTTGGTCCCGGAAAGCCGCGAGATGAAATCAGCAGACGGTACAACAATCTGCCCGCCGGTTTCCTTGGCCTCCCGGAGCTGCTGGTCACGGTCTGGAAGCCAGCCTAAAAGATGGTCTTTCTCAGGGGGAAGCGCCGTAGGATCGGCCACGCCGGCCCGCTGGTAGAGTTCCAGAACGGCCTTCCCGTCAATCGACATGTTTTCAACGGGCGTCCCCTCGGTCTGGCGCCGCATGAAGTCCACAAATGTCTGCACGCTCCGGTTCCAGGTCTTGCTCTGAGTCACCCCCTGCGCGAGATCGGTCAAGGCCTGCGCGTCCGTGTGCGCCTGGCGCGCCCGGAACATATCTCCCATGAAATGCATGCCGGCGCCGGGGAGTTCCATGAGCGGAAACATCTCCGCGCCTTCCTCGATGGAATGAATAAGCTCCGTTTTAAACTCCGCCTGTTGTTCGGGATCGGTCAGAATGGTCCTGATATTTGGCGTGATCGTTCGCGCGGCCTGCTCGCCGATCATGTTGGCCGTGGCCATAAGGCCGTTCACCCCGGCGCCGGTAAGAGACCCCTTGGCCAGTGTTCCGGCTATCCTGCCGAGGCTGGAGGAAATTGTGGGCCGTGCGACCGCCTCCTCTAGGGCGCTATCGACCAGGGAGCCAAGCCCGAGTTGCGTGACTTTATTTATCTGCTCCCCCCCGTAATGGGCGGCAAAAAAAGTGATGGACCCGGCGATGCTAGCCCCCAGGTACTTGGTGGACTCGGCCAACGGCTGACCGCTGGCGTCCTTGAGGGTGTCGAGCTTCGCGTAGGTATTGGCCGCGGCCTGCCGGGCGAAGTCGCCCGATATGCCGTAGCCCAGCCCGGTAAAAAACGCGGGGACCGCCCCCACGCCCTCCGTGGCCAGACCTGCCACCCCGGCATAACCCAGGGCCACCGGAAGCGCCCGCTCGGCGCTCTTGACAATCCCCGTGCCCATCCCGGTCCCTCGTTGCAGAACGCCCCACGCCCCCGGATATTGGGGGGAACTTTGCAACTGGCCCTGGATTTGCTGCGCCCGCTGGTCATCTTCCAGGCTGGAGATGTGCAGCATTTTCTTTGTGTTGATATTGGATAATTCGTCGCCAAGTTGCGCCTGCTGGTATCCTGACGATAGGGAGGCCGTGAGCTTGGATACCAAATCCAACTGTTCGAAATCGTCCTGGGCGATCCGCGCCGCCAGAGGATTATCGATCACCAGGTTCTGCAGTCCCGTGTTTTGCCCCGCGATCTGCCGGTTTTTCTTCAGTTGGGCGATCTGCTCGAAATGGGTCAGGTTGCCCTCGACCACCGGCTGAGGAACTGCTAGTTGTCGGGACAATTCATCCGCCCGGGCCGCACTGTCCGGGTTTGCCCCCTGCGCGGCCAGTAGATTTCCCGTCGCCTGGCTTTGGCCTACATTATGGAAGGCCTGAGTTAGTTCGCCCCCCGCGGGAAGATTCGAAGGGGGCGAGACAGCGGGACCGGGGCTGCTGTTCGAATTATCAAGTGCGGCAAAGGCGTCCGAGAGTTCTCCCATGAATTATTCCTCGTCATTCGGTGTGTTTGGGGGAGGCCCCATTTCGGGCAGATAGCCTGGCGGCCTGGCTGCGGCCGCCTTCCGGGCCAAATCTCCGACTGTATGCTCTCCCCCCTGGTTCAGCTTCTGCCAGGCCCACAACGCGGCCATACCGAGCGCGGGGACCTTCTTCTCCCAATCCTTGACCTCTTCCATAGCCGGAGCGCCTCGCATCGACCAGTAGGCGGCCAGAGCCCGGGGAAGCGGCCTGGTATCGTAGTAGGAAAGCGGGTGGTTGGATGTAAGGGGATCGTTCAAGACCGCGTCGGTTTCGATCTGCTCTTTCTGCCGGCCCTCCTGGCTTTCGTAGTAGTGGAGCAAGGTGGCCAGCAGCATGGGTTCTTTTACCAGGTGCATGGCCGCCCGGACCGTTTTTTCCGCAAACGGCTGTTGCGGCTCTTCGGACTTTCCGCCCGCGGACACCGTCTCCTGTGGAACGTTCGGCGCAGCCGGCAGCCCCTGTTTCAGTCTGTCGCTATTCGCGTGGATCAGGGCTACAATCTGATTTTCCATGGCCTGATCACCAGAGTGAAACGTTTTCCAGAAAAAGATATCGTTCAATTCGGACGGCATCGGAGCGCGAGACCGTTCTATCTGCTGGAAAACTTTCGTGTAGTACGGCGCCGCCTCCGGCGGCATTTTCGCCCTGGTTTCATCGGTGGGCGTAAGTTGGTACATCCGTTTCGTGTTGGTCCCATAGATCGCACCTGGCATCACGACTTGCTGCAGCAAATTATTGACCCCCTCCGTCAGCTCCGAATTCTTCGGCCCCCGCTTGTTCTGAGCCTCGAAATTTCCCAGCCATTGGTCCAGGTGAGAATAGAATGTCTGGTATTCCGATGATTGCTTGGTCGGGTCCGTGATATTCGGGTCGTAAATGCCGGAAGTCTGAAGCAGTGGATTTGCCACGGCCCTCGCTCCGTCCAGGGTGGCGTTGGTGCTTTCCTGCACGGCGATGCCGGCCCGCGCATTGTCCTGCTTCTCACTCAACTTTTGGTATGCTATCGGGTGCAGGTTTTCCGTCACCAGTTTTTCATCGGCGAACTTCTCTGGGTTACTCATTGCCTCGACATTCAGTTCATGATATCGAGCCTCCTGGCAGGGGTTTTCGCACCACCTCCAGGATGGTGGCGAGGTCGGCGGCAGCAAATGCACAAACATAGGGAGTCGCCCTAATGAAAACCTCTGAATCCGTAAAAGAAATCTTCTCCGCCCTGGCCGCCGCCCAGGCCATTTTTCCGGCCGTCCCGCGCGACTCGGAAAATTTGCACATGGGATCGAAATACGCCGACCTCGCCACCATCCTGGAGGTGGTGCGAAAACCCCTGGCCGAAAACGGCCTCGCCCTGGTCCAGACAAGCGAGCTGCGCCCCGGCGCGGAAGGCTCCGGGGTGCTGGTCATCACCACCCTCATCCACACCTCCGGAGAGTGGATAAGGGGCGAGCTCCCCATGCCCCTCGACACCAAGGACACCCGAAAGAGCCCGCCCATGCAAGCCGCCGCCGCCTTTACCTTCGGCCGACGCCATGCCCTCATGGCCCTCCTGGGGATCGCCGCCGAGGAGGAAAATTCGAACGGCGCAGCGCCACCCTCCGAGCGCTCCACCGAAAGCGGCCAGGTCCACCCCATAACCCTCGACCAGGCCCGCCAGGATCTTTCGGCCGTCACGACCCCCACCACCTGCGTCGGCTGGAGAAACACCTGGAATAAGCAAATCCAGGCCTCCCCCGATCGCATCCAAATCCAGGAGCTATTCACACTCCGCCTGAACGAACTGAAGAAAAAGGAGACCTCCAAGTGATAACTGGACTATCCCGAAAGGAAGCGGTGCGCCGGCTCCTCAAGATGCGAGCCCGCGCCGATCACAAAAGCATCCGCGAGCCGGTGACCGGCGCGACCAAACCGCCCCCGCCCTATCGTCACGCATTTATCGGCATGGCCAATTCCACCGCCAATTCCCCCGCGCCCGAGCCCGAGGAGTCCCCCGAGGAAACTTGCGCAATTTCGCAATTTGTCTCCCAGCCGCCGCCGCCCTACCGCTTCCCGCTCCTTGGCGTGAGCCTCGCCGGCCCTCCGGCCGAAACAGAAACGCCAACCGAGAGAGAGAGAGAGAGAGAGAGCCAAACGCCGCAAATGCCTGGCCTGCAGCCGGATAAGACCGATCTCGCACCGAGGCCTGTGCCGCCCTTGCTACCGCGAGCAGAGGAAAGCCGAAAAACAAAACACCGCCAAAGGAAGCAAGCAATGACAAAAAACCAGCTTCACGACGACGTGCTCCCCAGCCGCCGACACGGCGAGGAGATGAAACCGGTTCAATCTGAAATCCTCCGGCTGAAGGGTCTACCCCTCTGGGTGGTCTATGATCATCCGGCCGATCACCCCGATCACTATATCGCCAGGAAGTTTCTGATCACCAACTTCGCCGTCGAGCCGACCACAAGGTGCGCCCAGTCCCGTCGCCTCCAGGTCCTCCAGACCGCCCTGCAGCGAAAGGGGCTGACGCGCCTGGCCCGCGACATCTCCGACGACCCCGTGATTTTGGAGACCTGGCTATGACCCCTCAACCCACCCGCAACTGCAACACCTGCACGTTTTCCAAACGCATGTGCGCCAAACAAAAAGGGGTGAGAGTGCCCGGAGGCTTTCGAAAATGTATCCACCCCTACGGCCCCGCGGCTTGTAATCCCATCGAGGTGGCCAAAGGCATTGGGGGCAACACGTCCAACTACAAAGAAAAAAATATCGACAGGAAAGGAACTGGAAATGCCGACCGCTAAATCCGTCGACCAGGTCATTGATGCGCTGGTACGCGACCACACAGCCGCCGAGACCATATGCCTCTCCTTGAGCCGCCTGGAAATGCTGTTCATTTTAGCAAACCTGCAGCTTGCCCTCCGCCATCCGAACAACTCCGGTCCTTCCTCCGCGATTACCAGGAAAATAGCCCTGCGGTTGGAACGCATCCTGGCGCCCGATCCGGAGAGTGACATGGGCCGCATTTGCTCGGCCGGATGGGACACGTCCCTGGTCGTACCGGGCACAGCAACGGGAGCTTTGCATTGAAACTAGCCTCCCTCAAAGTCACGCACGCCACAAACGACGGCCTTCATCCCCTGTGCAACTCGCATCCCAAATCCGGCCTGCAGCGTTGCTTCTCCACCGGTCCTCCCACCTGCGCCCGCTGCAAAAAGATGATCGAGGCCCGCGGCGGCAAGGAGCCGGGCAAACGCCGCCACCTCAAGTACCTGCAAGCCCGCGATGTTTTTCCCGGCCTGACCTTTCATAAATTTCTAACGGATCCTTTCTTTGCCGAAGCGCGTCAAAGCGTTTCGCGCCGGCTGCGAGTCCCCGATGCCCCGTAAGCGCCAAGACTCCCGCCCGCCCAATGTGATTAACTTCTTCGAGCTTGCGGCTATCTTGAAAGCCAACCCCAACACTCTGCGGAAAAAATGGCGGTATTTGCCCCATTTCTTTATAGGCAGGGGGCGCGATCTAAGGGGCGCCCGCTTCCATCTTGATCAGGCAATCAAAGCACTCGAGGACCTCGATGAGCGTCTGGAAAGACAAGCGGACGGGCAAGTACCGCGTCAAATTCATGTGGCAGGGGAAATTCCAGGAAAAGAAGGGGATCAAGACCCGCGAGAAGGCCATCCGGTGGGAGGTGCAAAGAAGAAACGAGCTCGAAAACCCGCCGCCGATAAAGCCGGCAAGTTCAGTGTCTATCGATTCTCTGATTATAAAATACCTGGAAAACTGCCAGCCAAGGATGCAGGCAAACACCGTTAGATCCAAGTCTCTTTACTACGCGGCCTTCCTGGGAGCGCTCCCGGCCTACGATATGCCTGTAGACCAGATCACCAGGCTGCAGGTTACCGAGTACATTCGCAAAGTCCAGGACGGATCGGTACGCATCGAGGAGGTTGCGACCAAACGCCGGCGCGATTACAGAAAAACCGCGAACCGCCATCTGCGGGATCTCAAGGCCCTGTTCAACTGGGCCGTTGCAAACGACCTGCTGAGAACCAGCCCCGCCCGAGGGATCCAGCCATTTCCCGAAGACCCCTACATAAAATACGTTCCCCCGGCCGAAGATATCGACAAGGTCCTCCTGGTCGCAAACCGCCAGGAGATGGATCTGCTCCTGGTCCTCTACCACGCGGCCGCCAGGATCGGCGAGATAAGGCGCCTGACCTGGGAGGACGTCAACTTCGAAAAGAAGTGGGTTAGGCTCTGGACCAGGAAACGAAAGGGCGGCCAACTCGAACCCGACCTGTTGCCGATGACCGATATCCTTGTCGACGTGCTTTCCCGGCGCTGGAAGACCCGGGTAAAAACCTCGCCCTACGTCTTCGTCAACCCCAATACGGGAAAACCCTACACCAAAGACACCCATGCCCTGCGCTACCTCATGGCCAGGCTTTGCCGCCGCGCCGAGGTAAAACAGTTCACCTTCCACGCCATCCGTCACCACGTGGCCTCGATCATAAACGATTCCGGCAAAGCCACCCTCACCCAAATCCAAAAATATCTGCGCCACCGCCGTCCGACCACCACGGAAAACTACCTGCACGAAGTCGGCCGATCTCTTCGGGAAGTCGCCGACATTCTCGGATCGAAAAAGGTCACAACCCCCCCTTCGCAAAACCGCTCCGGGCAAGGCGAAACCCGCGATTAACGGTCACAAATTCGGGCACAACCTTTGGGATCACTTGGGACCACTTGGGACCACTTGGGAACAAAAACATCGGCTCCAGGCGCGGATCTCCAGTATTATCAAGTACCCCCCAAAGTGGGCACAATCGCCTGCTAAGCGAGTGTAGGGGGTAAACCTCTACCGAGGGTTCGAATCCCTCTCTCTCCGCCACCCATACTAATTTTGCCCTGTCTCCACTCCCTGGATTCAGGGCTTTTTTCGTCGTTCCACTCTTGAAAATCGAACCGATTTCGAAAGTGACGTCTTATTTCTTCGGGGCTCACTCGGAAAGCATCTGGATGATATGTTTGGCGAGACGCTCGTTTATCTCCCGATGGCGGGGAACCGGCTGGCTCATCCGGGTTTGAGGGTTTTGATACCAGTCATGCTTTGCGCCATGCCTGACCATCCGGCAACCCAAGGCTTCGATGGCCCGTATCAGATCGGACCTTTTCATCGATCACACGGCCATGTCTTCATGGGTTCTCACAAACGGAATATTCCGGGCTTCGACCTCAGAGAGGATGTCTTTCAAGTTTTCCCGGAGTTCGTCCAGGTTCTCGCCTTGGGTCATGTAGTCGGAATAGGATTCCAGATAGCCGACCCACATGCCGTCGTCTTCCTGCCAGTAGACAATTCTAACGGTGCGCATCGTTCGATCTCCTCATCTCTACAATAGCGCATCTTGCCTGAAATGCCAACGTCTCAAAACCGAGGGAACTGACTGAGGAGATACGGGTTCGGGCTTTGCTGGGGATGGGTGCGCTTGAGGCTGCGGGTCCGGATTTCGGGGGGCGCCGCGAGGAGCACAGCGTCCATGTCCTTGGCGGGGGGGGCAGGGACCGTCGTCTCCGCCGATCTCGATAATTTTGCTACAGTTTCAAGCCGCCGACACCCCCGACCGGGTCCTTTTTTTCGAAATATAGGGATCGGGGCAAGGGAGTGTTTGGCTGCGCCAAGGGTGTGCTTGGCGGCGGGCCTATTGGGATTTGCGGCATGTTTAATGCTGTGAATCCTGTCAAGCGCGGGCGATCATCTAGGCGGCCTCTTTGGCGCTGACCACCAGGCGCTGACCGAGGGCCTTTAAGGCGGTTTCGACCTGGTCCATGCGGGAGCGGTGGTTGAGATCGAGGAGGCGGCGCACCTGGCGCGGATCGACGCCCAGCTTTTCGGCGAGGGCTGCCCGGGTGACTTTGCGGCGGCGCATGGCCTCATAGAGCGCGAGCTTGGCGCAAACGAGAGCGGGGAGTGAAACAGCGGCCTGGCCGGAGCGGCTGGAGGGGGCCGGGATTTGGCGGCCGGAATCGATGTAGCCGGAAAGGGCGGTAATGAGGGCGCCGAGCGCGTGATTCATTGCTTCGGTTTTGTCCTTGCCCACGGTGAGGGCGCCGGGCAGGTCGGGGAAGGCGGCCATGACCTGGCCGGTTTCCGGATCGGTGGTGAGAGTTACGGGGTAGTTCATGGCCGGTGCTCCTTATTCACTTTTCGAATAAGTTCGCGTCCTTTCATCTGCCTGATTCTAGGACATATGTGCCCGTTTCTCAACCGGCGGTTGTAAAAATCTCGTCCGCCGTGGGCGCGCCGTCTTATTTCCACGAGTCCTCTCTCAGAATATCCATGGGAAAGAGTCTTCCCGGGCAAGCGGTCCTGGCCCCCGGAACTTGCCCGTGGACCATGACATGCGTGGGAGAGATATCGTAATAGTGGCGGAGAATGAAAATAAGGTAGGCCAGCGATTGCATCTGGTAGCGGCTTGGCCTTTCCAGGTCGAAGTTTCCGACAAGAGCGATCCCGATCCCTCTTCGGTTCATGTCATCGGCTTTGCAGTGGGCGCCGTCTTCCTGCCGCAACCAGCGCGGAGACATCTCTATTACTCCGTCTCCTTTACCCATGGTGCCGTTATCGATCACAAAATCATAGCCGATGCCGTTCCAGAAACCACGCTGCAGGTGCGCCCGGTCGATTGACCGGGCGTCTCCCTCATCGGTTGCCGTGTGGTGAACGATTATGTAGCTCCACGCACGGGTACGGTAAAGGTTTATGACATAACGGACGTCCCTAACTCCCCGGATGACCAGCATTTGTCCGCAGCGCACATCTTCTTTGCGCCTCATCCTGTTTTCCCGGCGGATGGATTTGGGGGAAACGCCAAACATGCTGGAAATCCGGGCGAGTGATTCCCCGGGGCCCACCTCGTGATAAATCGTCTTCGGGGCGTCAAAGTAGGCCACTTTCTGGACGATCACCTTCGAGGGTTTGGGCGGGCGAGCCGCGCGGTGGCGCTGTCTTGACGGGCGGTGGTGCGTTCTTGGGGATCGATACTCCGGATAGGGGTACACCGGGGTCTTGTGCCCGCAGCCGGACAGGAAAAGCGCGGCCAGGATTAGCGGACAAAGGCGCAGGAGGGTTTTTAGCGGACCCGAAGCCGCGGCGTGGAAAACCCCGGATATGCGGCAGGCCGGCATATCCCCCTCGCCCCTTATGCGCTCCATCTCCTCCCTCCCGCTCTTTCCCAAAGGCCGCTTTAGATTACTGCGACGGACTCGGGGTTTGCAAGCCAATTTCCAATTATTGGCCTGAGAGCGCTTCGGATATTTTGGCCGCCTTTTTGACGTCCATGAGAGCCAGGATCGATGCCGCCTTGTCGGGGGGCATGGTCGAAATGATGCTCTTTACCAGGCTGTCTTCAAGGCTTCCCATAAGCTTCGCCGCCTGTTTGGGCTTCATCGTGCCGTAAATCCTGGCCAGTCCCTGGACCTGGGAGTTAAGAGCGCTCTTCTTCTGCCCCTGAGCCAGCATATACTGTTTTTGAAGGGCAAGCAGGGTGCTTATCTTTTCCTCGACTTCCTTTTTCAACTTCTTGAGTTGCTGTTCTTCCTCTCTTAGCTGTTCCTGCTGTCTGTGAATTTGGCTTGCTTCCTGTTGGAGAGAGCTCATGGATTTGAAGTCCACACTGGCCATGGCGCCGGGGGCCGCGGCGGCGGACTCGGGCCCCAGAATCGATACGTGTTTAGGCTGTGGTCTTTCCTCCTTTGCCATTGCCGCGGGAACCGCGACGCTCACCACGGGCGCCCCGCGGAGCGCGTCCGCGACGGTCAGGCCCAGTTTTAACACCAGGAGCGCGATGAGGGCGCAAAGAGCAAACGAAAGAAGTCTTGAACCGGTCTTGCCCTCTTTCATGACTTTCCTCCCTCATCGACCGTTTTGCGGTGCGAGATCAGCACGGCGGCGTAGTCCAGTTTTTTTTGTTCTTCCCGGGACATGGCGAGCCGGTACAACTCCTTGTCCCTGGTTTCGATATTTTCCAGCATCTTGACTGATTTATCACATGCGATCATTGCCTGCTTGCGCATATCCACCTCCGCGGAAGCTTTTTCCAACGTTTTGAACGATACACGCAATTCTTGTTCCAAACCGCCCAGGCGATCCTTGAAATATCGATACCCCTCCGCCCCGATACCCCTCCGCTGTTCCTGCTCGAACTGCTGGGATTCGGCTTGAAGCACCTGTTTTAACCGCTCGATTTCGGACTCAATTTTCATTTGGGCCGCTTGGGCGGCCCCCAGCGCCCCCTGCGCCTGGCGAAGCAGGAATTCGCGTTGTCTCATCACTGATTTGAGGCGAAATTGAAATGACATCCGTTCTCCAGATAGACTAAGTCAAAAGCTTTTCGAGCGCTGCGAAGGATTCTTCTATGGAACATCTATCGGACACGGGCTGTATGAGAAATTCATTGGCCCTGTCGATCATCTCGATGGCGTAATCGGTTTCCCTATGAGATCCGCGGGCATATGCGCCTATGCGGATCATGTCTTCGCTGTTCTTATAGTCGGCCAGGATTCTAATGAACCGGGCGACCAGGTTTTTCTCCCTTTCCGAAAGAAGCCTCCCCGTCAAACGACTGACACTTCTAAGAATGTCGATTGCCGGGAAATGTCTTCTTTGCGCCAAATTTCTATCCAGAACGATGTGGCCGTCGAGAATCGAGCGGAGGGTGTCGGCCACGGGCTCTTCCATATCATCGCCTTCCACCAGGACGGTATAGATGCCGGTAATTGAGGCCCCGTCGAACTTGCCCGCTCTTTCCAACAGCCTTGGAAGCAGGCTGAAGACGCCGGGGGTGTACCCTTTGGTGGTGGGCGGTTCCCCCGCGGCCAGGCCGATCTCCCGGGCGGCCATGGCCAACCGGGTGGCCGAATCCATCATTAAAAGCACGTCTTTGCCCAAATCCCGGAAGAATTCGGAGACCGCACACGCCAGGTAGGCCCCTCGCAATCGCACGGTGGCCGGCTGGTCGGAAGTGGCCGCGATAACCACCGAACGCTTTATTCCCTCCGGGCCGAGGTCGTTTTTCAAAAATTCGTTGACTTCCCTTCCCCGTTCGCCGATCAGGGCGATGACGTTGACATCGGCGCCCGTATATCTGGCCATCATGCCCAGCAGGGTGCTCTTGCCGACCCCCGAACCGGCGAAAATGCCGATCCTCTGGCCCTTGCCTATGGGAAGAAGCGAGTTGATGCATCGCACTCCCAGGTCCAGTTGCTCTTCGATGAGGGGGCGTTCCAGGGGATTGGAAACCTGGCCGCTAAGAGAACGGGGCGTGCCGGACACAATGGGGGCTCCCGAATCCAGCGGTTGACCCAGCCCGTCCAACACTCGCCCCAACATGGCCTCCGAGACCAAAACGGTGCTGGAAGCCTCCTGGACCCGCACCAGACGCCCCGGGCGGATTCCGCTCAGATGGCTCAAAGGGCTGAGCTTGATCCTGCTGCCCTCAAAACCGATCACCTCGGCCAGGACTCCCGCGGCGGGCAAAGCAGCCGGTTCCCTCCGGTCGGTTCGGTCCGCCCCTTCGACCCTGCAGAGATCTCCTATGGCCGCGTTGAGTCCTTCAGCTTCCAAAAGGTTTCCGGTGACCTGAACGATCTTGCCGTACCTGTGGAACAACCGGCGTCTGGAGATGTCCGAAAATCCGACTGCCTCCAGGTGCAAATAGTCGCCTTCCGCGGGAGAGCTGAAATCCTGACTGACGGATTGTTCGGGCGGTTCTTGAGAGGTCACGGTTTTTCTCCGTTCTGACGCAGTTGCTTTTCCAGATTCTCGAACATTCCGGCAACCGAGGTTTCCAGCAACTGGATAGCGCTTTCGATCCTGCAGCCACCCCGTTCGATTTCCCTGTCGGCTTTCAGAACAAAATTCTTTCTATCTCCCTCCGGCGCCAGGCCCGCCTTTTTTTCGATGGTCTCCAAGTCGTGGGGGTTCAGGTATACCGTGAGAGTACTGTGCTGTTCGGCTTCGTCGATGAGTTCCCTGGCCAGCTCGGCCACTATGTCGGGGTCGGTCCGCAGTTCTCTGGTTACGATTTGCCTCGCTATCCCCATGCTGGTGCGGATCAACCAGTCCCGGTAATCTTCGAGCACTTTTGCGGGCAGGTCTTCCATATGTTTGGCCAACCGCTCGAGTTGAGAACTGACCACCTGGACCGATTTTTTCCCATAGTCCAGCCCGTCCTTTTCTCCCTGCGAAAATCCCTTGCTGTATGCATCCCTTTCGATCTCCTGGGTTCGGCGTTCGATCTCCAGGAGCTTTCGGCGATACAGTTCCTCGGCCGTGATCTCAGGCTCGGGAGGCTGTTCTTCCGGGGGCGAACCCGGCTCCGCCTCTTCGGGTTCCTTCGGGATATCGGGCGCCTTGGGGATAACCGGGAATCCGAAGGCCGCTACCGCACTTTTTTTCAACAGACTAGACAAACTGCTCTCCGCCGTCTTTGCCCGCCATAAGCAGCTTGCCTTCCTTTTCCAGCCTGCGCGCCACAACCAGGATAGCCTGCTGCGCGTTCTCGACTTCGCTAAGGCGCGCGGGTCCCATCATCGACATATCTTCCTGGAGCATCTGCGCGGCACGCTGTGACAGGTTTCTGAATATTTTCCCCTTGAGGTCTTCGGACGCCGTCTTAAGAGCTACGGTGAGTTCTTCGTTGCGAACCTCTTTTAGCAACTCGCGGATGCCCCCATCATTGACATGCAGCAGATCTTCGAAGACAAACATCAGTTTGCGGACCTTTTCGGCCAGGTCCGAATCGGTTTCATCGAGAAACTGCAATATGCTGTCCCCCGTCCTGCGGTCGGAGTGGTTGAGGATTTCGGCCACCACCGAGACGCCTCCGATCTGCTGGCCGCGGGTCCCAACCGAACTGAGCTCTTTTTCCAGCACCTCGTCGACTTCCATGATCAGCTCGGGAGGTACGGCTTCCAGGCTGGCTATTCTTGTCACTATTTCAAACTGAAGCTGCTCGGGCAGATAGGCCAGCACCTGGCTTGCCTTTTGATGTCCCAGGTGGGTTACGATAATGGCGATGGTTTGAGGGTGCTCCCCCTTGATAAAACCTGCCAGCAGTTTCGGGTCGACGTCTTTTAAGTGCTTGAAGGGGACCCTTTGTTTTGCCTCCTCCATCCTGGAAATCACCTCGTTGGCCTGGTCTCCTCGCATTACGGAGGGCAGCAGGTTGCGGATGAACTGGTCTCCGTCCACGTTCACTCCGCCTTCCACCTTGAAAAGCGAGCTGAATTCCTCCAGCAGCTCATCGGAGGTGTCCTTTCTAACTCCTGCGAGGCTCGACATATGAACGCTCAGCTGCTTTATCTCCTCGGTGGAAAGCTTTTTGAGAATCAGCGCCGAGGCTTCTTCTCCCATTGCCAGGAGGGCCATTGCCGCTTTTTGGGGTCCACTCACCCTTTTTGAATTATTCGCTGCCGCCGCCATATGCCTAAACCTCGTCTCTTAACCATTCTCGTATGATTTCCGTGGCCCTGTTGGTATCGTACTTGACCAGGGCGGCCGATTTCTTGCGGATCGTAATCTGCGCCACAGGTTTGTCGATTAGCAGGGCCGATTCCTGTTCCTCGGTCGTTGCGCCGGGGGCGGGCAGTTTTTTGGTCTCCTGGGAGACAGTGCGAAATTTTTTCATGACCGGCCTTATGATGAACAAAAAGACCAGTGCGGCTATGACCACGTTGAAAATTACCTTTTGCCAGCTTTTGACAAACTGCAAATACTTGTTTTCCGCTTTCACCATGTCCCCGCCGCCCATGTCGGTGACGAAAGGAATACTGGAAACCGTTACCTGGTCACCGCGCGATTCGCTGTATCCCACCGCGTCCTGGACAAGTTGCTTGATCGATTTTATCTCTTCGGGGGATCGCGCCACATAAATGTCGTTGGGCTGGCCGTCGGCGCCTTTCTCCGTTTTATAGGTTCCGTCAACCATAACGGCCACCGTCAGCTTGGAGATGCCGCCGGGCAACTGGGTTATCCGCCTGCTCGTCTTGTTGATTTCGTAGTTTACGACTTCGGTCTGGCGGTTGGACTGGTTGCCGGATTTTTGTGCCGTGGTGTTGGGGGCGTTTTGCAGAAGTTTCCCCTGGATGTCGGGAGTGCCCTGCCCCTGCCCCACGTTGCCGCCCTGCGCGTTTTCCGTGGTCCTTTCCTGGCTCCTGATGACCGCGCTGTCCGGGTCATATCGGTCTTCGGCTATCTGCACCTGGTCCATATTGAGATCAACGGCCACTTTGGCCATCACCTTGTTCGGACCTACCACCCGTTCGAGCATGCTCTGGATTTTCTGGCTCAGATCTTCTTCCATCCGGTGCTTGATTCCCAGTTCGGTATCCGTCAGCTGCTCGGTTTGATCTTGTTTCTGCTTTGTGTACAAGAGCCGTCCATCCGTGCTCATGACGGTTATGTGGTCCTCTTTGAGACCTCGTACCGAAGCCGCCACAAGATGCACTATGCCTTGCAGTTCCTTGCTGTCCATGGTGGCGCCCCGGCGCAACTTGAGCACAACCGCCGCGGTGGCCGGCTTCTGGTCATCCTTGAAAAGACTGTCCACCGGCAGGACAAGATGCACCCTGCTTTCGAGCACCTGGCTCATACCGTCTATGGTCCTGGCCAGTTCTCCCTGGAGCGCTCTTTGGTAGTCGATCTTCTGGACGAATTCCGTTGTGCCCAGATTCTGGTGGTCGAAAATTTCGAACCCTATGCCCGAGCCCTTCGGAATTCCACTGGCGGCAAGGGAAAGCCGGGTTTCATAGACCTGCGCCTTTGGTACGTCGATACGGTTTTGGTCTGCGTGGTAAGGAATTTTTTTCTCTTTGAGGGTCTGAACGATTTCTCCCATGTCGCTGTCGGAGAGCCCCGAAAATAAAGGGGCATAATCGACCCTGTTGTTCAGGTATACCAGGAAGACCACGGCCCCTATCATAATGAGCAGGCCTCCGCCGTAGGAGATCCTTTGCTGCAGGGTCAGAGCCTTGGCATATTCCTGGAGTCTTTGCAGATATTCCTGAATGGTTTTCATATAACATCCGTGATTCGTGATCCGTGATCCGTGATTCGTGATTCGTGATTCGTGATTCGTGACTGGTGACTCGTGACTTGTGATTGGATCTGTGTTTGGTTCTCAGTGGATAGTAATTAGCTACTAGCGATTGTGGACTATACTAATTCTTTGTCCAGTCACGAGTCACCAGTCACGAATCACCAGTCACGAATCACCAGTCACGAGTCACGAGTCACGAGTCACGATCTCAGAACTGCATCTGCATCACTTGCTGGTAGGCCTGCAGGGCCTTGTCCCGCACCTTGGCCACCATCAGCAGTCCCATGTTGGCCTCTTCCAGCTTGATCATGGTTTCGGGGATGCCGTCGATGCCTCCGGCGGAGCTGTGTTGCATCGCCTTGTCGGCCTGGTTCTGGAGGTTGTTCACCTCGCCGATTTTCGATTGCAACTGGTCGGCGAAAGAGGTCGAGCCCGTCCCGGTTGGTGCTTCGGGCGCAGTGGAAGCCGGACCGTTTTCAAACAGGTTTTTGATGATCGGTTGGATAAGCATCTACTGAATCTCCCGGCTACTGTGCGCCTATGCTTATGGATTTAATGGCCAGGTTCTTGGCGGTCTCAAGAGCAGCCAGGTTTGCTTCATAGGACCTGCTGGCGTCCTCCAGATTGGCCATTTCCTCGATCTGGTTTATGTTGGGCATGAGCACCATGCCGTTTTGATCCGCATCCGGGTTTCCCGGGTCATAGATCTGTTTGAAGTCACTCCCGTCAGGAATGATATCGACCACGTTCACCTTGTCGGCATCCCTTCCCATGGCCGAGGCCAGCTGACCTTGAAAACCGTCTACGGGAACGGCCTGGTAAACCAGGGTCTTGCGCCTGTAGGGCAAGCCGTCCGCCATCTTGGTGGTGTTGATGTTGGCCAGGTTGGATGCGGTTACGTCTATCCGGGTGCGCTCGGCCGAAAGGCCCGACGCGCTAATCTGTATTGCCGATTCGAGATTCATCTTTAGCCTCCGTCCGTTATAGCGGTTTTTAGCATGGTGAATTTTTTGTCGAGCATGGCGATCATGTATTGGAACTCAAGGCTGTTCTTGGTCAGGTTGACCATCTGGGTCTCCAGGTCAACAGGACCGCCTTCCACCACCGAGGTTTTTTGCAGCCCCTCGACCGGATCGTGGGGGTCTATATCGCGGCTGTTGGTGCGGACCATTTGCAGTACATGGTCTTCGAGAGATTGTCGGAGGGTGTCTTCAAACGAAAGACTCTTCGTCTTGTAGCCCGGGGTGTTGATATTTGACAGGTTGCTCGAGATCAGCTTCTGGTTCATCGAACTCAGGCTCAGCCGGTCCTGGATCATCTCCATGGTCTTATCGAAAACAATGGCGTTGCTCATGGCGGACTCCTTTGTTGTTTGCCCTTATCCATGAGCAAATCTCGTACCATTAGGAGCGGGAAGCGGGAAGCAAGGAGCAAGGAGCAAGGAGCAGGGAGCAAGGAGCAGGGAGCAGGGAGCAGGGAGCGGGGAGCGGGGAGCAAGGAGCAAGGAGCAAGGAGCAGGGAGCAGGGAGCAGGGAGCGGGGAGCAGGGAGCGGGAAGAACCCCTTTTTTTGCTCCCCGCTTCTCGCTTCTCGCTCCCTGCTCCCTTTTTGACACCTCATCGATCACTGATCGTCGACATCCTGGTCAATAGTTTGACGATATTCGGCGAGCTTGTTTCGAAGCGTCCTTACGCTGATACCCAGAAGTTCGGCGGCCCGGGTCCGATTGCCCTCGACGCTGCCCAGGGCTTTTTCGATCATCAGCTTTTCCACCTCGCAAAGCGGCATGAGCGACAACCCCGAAGGCTGGGCGCAATCGGGTTCCAAACCCGGATCGAACATAATGGACTCCGGGCCCACCACTCGGGAATCAGAAATGAGGACGGACCTCTGGATGACGTTTTGAAGCTCTCTCACATTACCCGGCCATCCGTATTCCGCGAGCATTTTGAGCGATTCGGGGGCCAGGGTCACGTCCTTTGAGCCGTTTTCGGCGCTGTACCGCTCCAGGAAATGCTCGGCCAGGGGCAGGATGTCGCCCGGCCGTTCTCGTAAAGGCGGTATTCTCAGCGGTATCACGTTGAGGCGGTAATACAGGTCCTTGCGGAATTTGCCTTCCCTGACTTGTTCTTCGATTCTGACGTTGGTGGTGGCAATCACTCTTACATCTACCGGGACGGGATATTTGCCGCCCAGCCGGTCCACTTCGCCTTCCTGGAGGACCCGCAAAAGCTTCGCCTGGAGGTGGAAAGGGATTTCGGTCACCTCGTCGAGTAGAATCGTTCCGGTGTGCGCCAGTTCGAACTTACCTTCCCGGTTTCTGATCGCGCCGGTGAAAGCCCCCTTTTCGTATCCGAAAAGCTCACTCTCCAGGAGTGTGTCGGGAAGGGCCGCACAGTTGAGCGCTATGAAAGGGTTGTCTTTTCTGCCGCTTTGCTGATGAATGTAGCGGGCAAAGAGTTCCTTTCCAGTCCCGCTTTCCCCCTGGATGAAGACGGCCGCCTTGCTCGGGGCGATTTTTCTGGCCAGGGCCTTCGTGGAGCACAGCTGCGGGTCGCGGGAAATTATGGGATCGTCCGCGGCTATGGGCGGGGGGGCGGGCCGGCGCTTTCCGGCCTCCAACAGTTCAATGGCCTTGGTGAGACGCTCCGGTGAAATCGGCTTGGTCCAGAAGTCCCATGCTCCGTTTTTTACGCTTTCCACCGCTTCATCGAGCTTGGGTTTCTTGGTGAGAATGATCACCGGCACGGGCGGTTCCAAATTTTTGGCCGCTTCCAGAAATTCCATGGACTGCGCCGTATTGCCGTTGATGTGAAGAAGGGCGAGCCCCGGGGATTCCTTTTTGAGCAAGCTTCTAGCCGACCTGGCCGAGTCGGTCAGCACGCACAGGTGCCCCTGCTCCCGCAAAAAAGAGGAAATCTTTCGGGCGTCTTCGGAGTCCGTTTCAATGAGGAGCACATTCATTACGTGTATCCCGGGGCTGGTTGTTCGGCCATTTGACGTTTATTGCTTGTTCCCGCCGGTCTGGGCGGCCGCCATATTGATGGTATTGAGTTCCTGCTGGGCTACCGCGCTCCAGAAACCGTCCTTGGCGGCTACCATCCGGTTGAGTCTCTTAACGGCCAGCTCAGACTTACCGGCCTCGAGATAGAGCTTGGAAACCTTATAGAGCAGTTCGTTTTGTTTTTCCCCGCCGGCGATGCGGATGGCTGTTTCCAGCATTTCCGCCGCCTGATCGTATTGTTTCTGCTCTTTTAGACAATCGGAAAGGGTTACCAGGACCGACTCCCTGGTGTCCTTGTCCGCCGCTGCTCTCACCAGCGCCTTCTTCAGTATGGGGACGGCCTCGCCATACTTTTTCACCTGAAAGAGTGAGTAGCCGAAGGCTGCATAGGAATCCGGGTCGCTCAAATAGAAATCGTTCCTTTGCTGGATCACTTTTTCAAAATAGCCGACCGCCTCGGCGTATTGCTCGTTGTGGTAGGCAATCTGAGCAAGCAGCTCGGATTTTTTCAATTTGAGCGCTCCGCTTTGCGCGGCCTGCGCATAACGGGATGCCCTGCCAAAGTCCCTGAGGCGCAGCGCATAGACACCGCAATTGAGCAGTATGCCGTCCAGGTTTGCCCCGTGCTGCTGCGCCAGAAGCCTGTCGTAGGTTTGCAGCGCGTTATAGTATGACTTCCGGGCCGCATAGCTTTCCGCCACCTCTTCCAGGGTCTCCGGGGAGTTCATGCTGTTGAAGATCGCCCGATATTTATCGACCAGCCGAATTGTCTTGTCGAAGTCGCTGTTGGAATAATACTGCCTCACCAGATTGCGGAAAAAACTTTCCCGCAGCGAACCAATTTCCGGGGGCGCCCCGCCGTCGCCTTTGATCGGAAATGATTTGTCCATCAGGGTGAGACCTTGCTCGAGATCGCACTTCTTCAGTTCGAGTTCGGCAAGCTTCAACGTGACGACGTTGCGAAAGCTGGGAGAAAGATCCCTTGCCCGGAGCGTATTATACATCTCGATGGCCTTGCCCAGATCGAATTTTTCCATCAATTCCGCCGAGCGTATCTGGCCGATTATATCTCCTTCGGAATTGGTGTAATATTTATGGACAAAGCCGTATGTTTTTCTGGCCGCTTCGACTTGTTTGTCGTTGAGAAGAATCTCTCCGATTTTGGCCAGAACGGTTCCCTGGTCCGGATCGCTCTCCTGGCAATTGACATATCTGAGCAGCATTTGTTTTGCATTCCGGAAGTCGCCCAGGTCAAACTCGGCCTCTCCTATAAAACGAAGGACCAGGGGGTTTTTGTGGTAATAGCCTGGTTCCCGGGCAAGGCAGTCCTGGAGCATCTGCAGGGCTTCCTTGTGTGCCCCCAGGACCTGGTAGGTCTTACCGAGCACATATTCGGCCGCCGCCTTGTCCTCTTTTGCGCTCGCTTGCCTCAGTGCCCACCGGTACGACTCCATCGCCTCGATGTATGATTCCCTTTTGATGCAGATGTTTCCCGACCCTATCCAACAGCGGGATGCCGCGGGGCTGTCGGCCCATTGGGAAGTAACTGTTTTGAAGAACTGGTCGGCCACCCTGTATTTTCCCATTGTGTAATAGGCCAGGCCTGATCTGTAAAGTGCCAGGGGGGCCTGTGAAGACCTGGGGCCGGCCTTTAGCGCCTTGCGGTAAGCTGTGATTATATCGGAGGCGCAGAATGCCAGGTTACGGGAACAGTCTTCGAACTTCCGGTTGGCCCCGGCATAGAGGGCCAGGCCATTTTGGTCCGGTTCCACAAAAGGGGAGGATGCGGGCTTTGGGGCCTGCGCGGATTCGACGGCTTTTGCCGACTTGAGCCTTTTGGCGAGAGCGGTCGCCGCCCGTGCCGAAGCTCCGGCCCCGAACAGCTCGGAGGTCTTGACCGTATTTATTTGAACCGGGGGAGCTATCGCCCCCACGCTTTTTACGATGAAATCGGTCGGCTTTTGCGCATCGGAATCGCCCGTCACAGAATTTTTGACCGCAGGAGGCGTTAGAATCATCGTTAAAACGTATCTCCCGTGCCGGCCCGGGCGCACATTGTAAGTGGCCTTTGTGTTTGCCCAGCGGAACAGCACCTCGAAAAAATCGCTCCCGCGCCTGAATTTGACTTCCTTTACCGCGGTCTTAGTCCCTGTAAAAGACTTGTCCGCGACTGCCACCGCCATTTGCGAAAAGAAAACCGAAATCCCGCAGTCGGAGACGGGACCGATTCGCGTTGGCTTCGGACCTTCGGCGTCAAAAGTTAGACAGGTCTGATGCCCCTTAATCCGATACAACAGGCGGATTATCTTTGTTTGCGACCCGTCCCTGTCCGCGGCCGCGCAAGGGTCCGTTCCAATACCGGCCAGGATCAGGACTGCCAGCAGGATGGCGACCAGGGTTTTTAGCTTGTTCATGCCAATGAAACCGCCGTTGTGGAGCTGTCCGAAAATGCCCCGTCACGGCCACTGACCGGTCCGGGGCGGGATCTTATCGCCTGTGCGCTATTGCACTTCTCTATGGTGAGCAAGGGATATGCCAAAAGAATATTGGAAGAAGAATAGAGGTGTGGCCGGCGGTAGAGGGGAAGATGCCCGGCGCTCAAATCGCAATCCTCTCACCCTCATCAAGCCAAATCTCATCCAGGCGCCGATCGTTAAGCTTCGTCGTCGGCATCCTGCGACTTATTTGCGAGCCGCTGTGCTCTACGCCCTTCATTGTGTCCGAATATTTGACCGGTTAAAGAACCCTCGCCGCGTGGCGCCGCCGATCTCTTGGGGTATTCAGGAGCCTGCGAACGCATCATTGACAATGCCCTCGATTAGAGTCACTTCCCCTTCGCGAAGATTCTTGAACTGGCCCTCACGGCGCTTATTGGACAGAACTCCATTGTTCTGTCTAATGAACCTCACCAGATTTTCAGCAACCCGGTCCGGCATTTCGACCGCATCCATGATACGGCGGATCGCTTCGTCGTGGCGGCGCAGGTAGTCGATCTCGCGCGGCAGATCCTGCTCAACGGTGCGTCTGACGCACGAATACAGAAACTCCGCCTCCCCCGTGCAATCGAAATAGCGGTAGAGATCGGCGGTCTCGTTGAGTACCTCAACGTTGCGCTCAACCGTGGGCCGCCAGTCGACGAAGGGCATCAGGGGGGCGGAATGGGCCTGCAAAGTTGTGCGGTAATCATCGATGCGCTCAAGCATCACGGACGAAACCGGGAAGATCATCCCCGGCGGCGTAAACCTCCGTTCGGCAAGGACGTGGTGGATCAGGCAGCGGTGCATACGACCGTTACCATCCTGGAACGGATGAACATAGACGAAGCCGAATGCGGTTGCCGCCGCCTTCAGCACCGGGTCGACGCCATCGTCTCGCATGCGCTCGTTCGCCTCCAGCAAGCCGCCCATGAGATCGTTCAGATTATCGGGGCGCGCACCTATGAATTCCGGAAGCGGATCGCCATCGTGACCCTGTTCGCCTAAAAAGACGCCGTCGGGACGCAGACCTGAGCGTACGAACCGCGTGTCCTCAATCAGGATGCGCTGAAGGCGAAAGATTTCATCAAGCGTGAGCCGGTTCTTTCCAGCTTGCAGGACTGCGCGGCCCCATCTCT
>JARLHP010000099.1 GCA_031292195.1 Syntrophobacteraceae bacterium | reverse complement strand
GCGGAGTGGCGAAAGTTTTTGTTGGGCCGCGCTGCGCTTAGCCCAACCTACAGCGCTTAGCCCAACCTACAGCCCCATCCTACGCCAACCCGTCGAGAGGTGCTGCGGGATGGGTGAAACGGAGTGAAACTTATCTGTTTGACGCGTCTTGAACGCAACTTCGTATCATTTCGGGGCCGATGCCCAAGAGGCTGGATGGAGTTATAGAGAATGCCCGAAAGGCCCGCGCAAACGCTGCAAGAATGGCCGGGGTGACTCTTAACGTGGTATTCGAACCCAAAGATTAAGGAATAGGTGTCATGAATCACCTTATGCTTGCCTTTTTCATCGCTTTGACGAACAACTTTGACAATATCGGAGCGAGAATCGCCTACAGTATGCGGGGGATATCGATAAGCACCCCGGTAAATCTCTGGATTTCGGTAATTACTTTCATAATTTCATACGGTGCGGCCTTTTCGGGCAAGGCGGTCGCGGGTTCAATGGGAACGCGGCTGTCTTCCATAGTGGCCATGGTAATTCTTACGGCCATCGGTTCGTGGATGATCCTGGAGCCATACATAAAGAAACGACGCGAAAATCTTTCGAAGAGCGACTCTCAAAGTTTAGGCGCCATACTGCTTTCGCCTGAAAAAGCAGACAAGGATCATTCGAAGCATATTGACTTCAAAGAAGCGACTCTGCTTGGTATCGCCCTGTCGCTAAACAATGTGGGGGGCGGTTTGAGCGCCGGGATTCTGGGCGTGGATGCCTTGCTGGTGGGATTTTTATCCGCCGTATTGAGTTTTGTGGCCCTGTGGGCGGGAAACTACGTTTCCGCACTCTTCATCAAGCTCCATATTGCCGAAAAGGCGACAGTGGTGGCGGGCCTTTTATTGATTGCGATCGGGATAGAGCAGATTTTGTGATACAGCTGTACAAGCGGCGCCCCCGCCGGGCCGATTAGTTTTCCGCAAAGCCATAGAGATTTGTGCAGACCGCCTTGGGAGGGAGCAGCCGTATTCCTGGGCGGGTCGATCTGCTCCAGGAAGAGTGGAATTGTCCGGGAGAACCGTTTTATGGCCGGCAGTCTCAAAGGGAAATCATTATGACCATGAATTTATTTGATAAGTTCTTGCGGGCCTTTCGCGCCGACTCTGCCGGTTCCCGGGTGCAGTGTGATATATCCGATCATGAGAGGCGGCTGATCCATCTGTGCACGGCGCCTGCCCGGGAGGCGCTTTCGTGTCTTGACACCGCTTTGCAGGGCCTTGATTCGAAAGAGGCTGAGGCTCGACTCGACAAGTATGGTTTAAACGAACTCGCGCATACCAGGCAGCTTGGTTTTTGGGCCGACATTTACCAAAGATGCAAGGGCCCCCTGGTCATACAATTGCTGGTCATAGCCGCAATCTCCGGCGCCATGGGGGACATGGAATCGGCAGTCATCGTGGGCCTCATGGTACTGCTGAGCGTGGGGCTTTCCTACATTCTGGACAGGCGTTCGAGTAATACCGTGGCTACGCTCGGAAAGCGAGTGGAGTCCAGAACGCTTGTTTTGCGCGACGGCAAGGAAGAAGAGATCCGGATTTCTAAAATCGTTCCGGGAGATATTGTTCTGCTCCATGCCGGTTCGATCATCCCGGCGGACTTGCGTCTGCTTACCGCCAAGGATTTTTTCGTGAGCCAATCGGCGCTCACCGGGGAGTCGATGGCGGTGGAAAAATCGGCTGTGGCCACGGGAGTTTTGGAGGGCACCGCCCTGGAACTGCCCAACGCCTGCTTCCTGGGTACCAGCGTCACCAGCGGCACGGCCCGGGGGGTGGTTGTGAACACCGGGATCCGGACCGTCTTCGGCGCCATCTCGGAGCGGCTTACCGAGCGCCGGGAGGAAACCAGTTTCGACAAGGGGCTCAGGTCTTTCACCTGGCTGATGATCCGCTTCATGGTGGTTATGGTTGCCGCGGTGTTCCTGATTGTGGGCATCACGAAAGGCAACTGGATGGAGGCCCTACTTTTTGGTCTCTCGGTGGCCGTGGGCCTCACCCCGGAAATGCTGCCGATGATAGTGACGGTAAACCTGGCAAAGGGCGCTCTGACCATGGGCAAAAAAAAGGTCATCGTAAAGCGTTTGCCCTCCATTCAGAACTTTGGCGCCATAGACGTGCTGTGCACCGACAAGACGGGCACTCTTACCCAGGACAAGGTTATCCTCGAGCGACATGTGGATATTACCGGACACATCAGTGATGACGTTTTGAATTACGCCTATCTCAACAGCTACTATCAAACGGGGCTTCGCAATCTGCTCGACCGGGCGGTGGTCGAGCACTCGGACCTGGACCCGGTGGAACGATGCGGCCTGGTCGATGAACTGCCCTTTGATTTTCAACGGCGGCGCATGTCGGTTGTGGTCGATTATGAGGGCGATCACGTCCTGATTTGCAAGGGAGCGGTCGAAGAGATCTATTCGTGCTGCAGCCAGTATCAGATAGGCGATGAGGTGTTTCCACTGCTCCATATGATTCGAGACGACCTTTTCGAAGAGGTCGAACGACTCAACGGGGAAGGCTACCGGTGCCTGGGAATAGCCTACCGGGAGTTTCCGCGAACCAGAAGCACCTACAGCGTGGCGGATGAAAGTGAATTGATTCTCCTGGGGTATATAGCCTTTGTGGATCCTCCCAAAGATTCGGCCGGGGAGGCTATCGAGTTGCTCAAACGGGCCGGTGTTCAGGTCAAGGTCGTAACGGGCGACAACGGGCTTGTGACCCAAAAGGTTTGCCGGGACGTCGGCCTGGAGGTCGAACGGATGATATCGGGGGCCGAACTCTCACAGCTTTCGGCCGAAGAGTACAAGCGGGCTGTCCTCGAATCGGATGTTTTCGTAAAGGTTACTCCGGCCCAAAAGGAGCAGATTGTCCGGGAACTGCGCAGCTGTGGGCGCGTTGTGGGGTTCATGGGAGATGGAGTAAACGATGCGCCGGCCCTCAAGGCCGCCGATGTTGGAATTTCGGTGGATTCGGCGGTGGATGTGGCCAAGGAGGCCGCCGATATCGTGCTGCTCGAAAAAAGCCTGCTGGTTCTGGAAGAAGGGATCATCGAGGGGAGGAAGGTCTTTGCCAATATTGTCAAGTATATCAGAATGGGGGCCAGTTCCAATTTCGGCAACATGTTCAGTGTGGTGGGCGCGAGTTACCTCCTGCCGTTTTTGCCCATGCTCCCCGTGCAGGTGCTTGCCAATAATCTTCTCTACGATTTTTCCCAGACCGGAATCCCGATGGACTCCGTGGATGAGGAACTCATTGTCAAGCCGCTCAAATGGAATATCAATACGGTCAAACTGTTCATGGTATTTATCGGACCGGTGAGCTCGATATTCGATTATGCCACCTTCGCCGTAATGTGGTTCTTTTTCCATTGCAGCGCTTTTCTGGACCCGGCTACCGGAGCGGTGCAAAAGCAGGCCCTGGCCAGCCTGTTTCAAACCGGCTGGTTTGTGGAGTCTCTTCTGACCCAAACCCTGATCGTTCACATCATAAGGACACGAAGGGTCCCCTTTTTCGGCAGCCATGCTTCCGCGCACCTTACCATTACCACCCTGATCATAATGGGTATTGGGGCATGGCTGCCCTATTCGCCTTTTGCCAAGGATTTCGGACTGGTTCGGCTTCCGGCCATTTACTGGGCCTGGATCGCCCTTTTCCTCCTTTCCTATTCCGTTTTGACCCACCTTATAAAAACCTGGTTTTTCCGCCGTTACGGAGGTGAGTGATGGATAGCCTGCTCGATGCTCTGCAGGAAGGCCGACTGATAGAGCTGCCCGACAACAACAAAGATGACGCCCTGCAATTTCTGGCTCATATCATTGAGGCCATTCCGTCTCTACCTACCGGTATCGATGTGGTGGGGCCGGTGATAGCGAAGGAGCGTTCGACGATTTCGGCCCTCGGAAATGGCTGGGCAAGTCCGCACGTGCGGGTCCCTTTTGATGAAGACCTGATCTGCGTGGTTGGCTGGAGTCCGACTGGAATCGATTACGGCGCACCGGACGGCAAGGCGGTATCGATTATCGCCCTCTATCTCGTGCCGGAAAACCAGCGCAGTCATTTTTTGCGAGAGGTGTCAATGCTCGCAAAAGCTCTAAAGGTTCATCCGGACTTCGAGAAGTTGTCATCGGCCAAGGAGCTCAACGAGGTGCGTGAGCACCTGTTGGACCTTATCAGCTCCAGCAGGGAAACCGCCGGTCCGGAGACCCGGGCGCGGATGATTCAGCTTCAGGCCAGGCAGAGTGTGGCGGCCATTCCGGCCTACGATCTGGCAAATCTTATCCTGGAGCCCGTAACGATTATTTCGGGACCCTCTCTTAAACCGGTCGTGCTCGCTCAGGACCGCCAGCTGGTGGATTACCTGGACGGTGCGCCCCGGTTGGTGGAGCAGCTTTCGGCAGTGGGTTTTTTTCAAAACGGGGGGTGGAGAATTCTCAAACGCGGAGAAACCGCCTACCAGGGAGATCGTGTAGTCTATGATTGCCTGGCTATAAAGATCGCAGGGGGCCCCGCCGCACCCGGAAAGCTCTGAAAAACCCGCGATGACGTATGGGCGTGCCGCTCAAAGAAGGTCAAAAGAAGGTCAAAAGAGCGGGGGTTGGGGGGACATGAGCCCCCCGCACCCCCGCAGGATCCGGATCGCGGGGCGGCTGTGCCGCACACAAATAAGCCCGCGACCGGAACGCCGGCGCCGCAGGCGCAAAAATCCAATTTAGCGAGAGCGATAATTCAGGAAGAGGTCGAGATAACATGCAATGTAGAGCACAAAGCATACTTGGCGATTTGCTGATCCTGGGAAAGCACGCTCGCATCGTACATCACATTCCCGGCAGGATCAGGTTCAGGGTATCGCCCTCCATTGAAAGAGCGGCCTCCCGGGTGGACTTCGATCGACTGATGAAGAGCATCCCGGGAGTCCTTAAGACCCGAATAAACGTTATCGTCGGGACGGTGGTGATTGAATACGACCCTCAACGGCTGCTTCCCGACATGTGGGAACTGATCGCGGGTTGCAGCGGTGATCCGGAAGCCTCCGCCCAACTGGAGGCCAGGCTGACCAGCATTCTCGAGGGTTGATACCGGAAAATCATCGGGGGAAAAGTCGCAGACTTCAGAGGGAAGAGGCCTGAAGGCGAAGGTCAAAAGAAGGTCAAAAGCAATCATGCCGCCGTCTTGGCGGGCCGACGGCAATTTCTTTGCCATACTCCAAGTTGATGCGTTATAATATATCATTGGTATATACCAGTCTGGAGGAGGGCGCCATGCCACGAACCGCCAAGCTGTTTCTCAACGGTCGAAGCCAAGCTGTTCGCTTGCCTTCCGATTTCCGCTTCGAAGGCACTGAGGTCTATATTCGCCGGGATCCAAAAACCGGAGATGTGATCTTGTCCGCTCGTCCTGAGTCATGGGATGGTTTTTACAAGCTCAGAAGTGATGCCCGGGTACCCGATGAGTTCCTGTCGGATCGCCGGGATGAAGCCCCACAGAAGCGTGGGTTGTTCTAATGAGGGCTCGATACCTTTTGGACACAAACATTGCCAGCTTCATCATCAAGGGGGCCAGCGCGGCTTTGGACCATCGTCTGATGGGGGTCTCCATGGCGCATCTTGCCATCTCCGCCATCACGGAGGGTGAGTTGAGATGCGGGGTCGCCCCGCTTCCACAGGCCACACGGTTGCACTCGCTAATAGACTCGCTAATAGAAGAGTTTCTGCTTCGGGTTACGGTCCTGCCGTGGGACTCGGATTGCGCCCAACGATACGGGTTGCTCAGAGCCACGCTGGAGCGCGAGGGGCGGCCAATGGGGAACCTCGACATGATGATTGGCGCCCACGCCCTTGCGCTCAAACTAATTCTTATCACCAACGACCGCGCATTTGAGCGGATCAAGGGAATGAAGATTGAGGACTGGACGAAGGCAGTGTCAGGATAGGAAATTATCGCCGGCGTCGGGTCGTTTGCTATTTAAAACAGATTTCGAGTGAGCTTCGGGCCGAGCGCGCTCCAGCCGGGAAAAGAGATTGCGATGAACATCGTCACTGGAACCTCCGCACCTGTAGCACAACCGGAGTCTACGCGCAAAGGACAGGTTCGTTCAGGGATTTGGATTGAACTGGTGACCATTGTGTGGATGACGATTGAGGCCGGCGTTGCGATCACCGTTGGCTTTGCTACCCGAAGCGTTTCACTGAAAGGCTTTGGATTTGATAGTATCATTGAGCTGATAGCCGGTGGCATCCTGCTGTGGCGGTTGCTGGTGGAGGAGCGAGGGGGATCTCTCGAACGGATCGAGCAGGCTGAACGGCGAGCCTCGTGGGTTACGGCCATTAGCTTGTTTGTCCTCGCCATTTATATTGTCAGTGACAGCGCCTTGGCGTTTTTTACCAGGACCAAGCCGGAGTCCTCCTGGTGGGGCATTGGTCTGGCAGTGGCCGCAGCCATCGGAATGCCACTGTTATGGAAAGGTAAGCTCCGAATAGCCAAACGCATCGGGAGCGCGGCGCTCAAGGCGGACGCAGCCTGCAGCATTACCTGTGGCTACATGTCTCTCACGTTACTTGCCGGCCTCCTGCTCAACCGCCTCTTTGGTTGGTGGTGGGCTGATCCCCTGGCGGCTTTCGGTCTGGTATATTTTCTCGTCCGGGAGGGACGCGAGGCGTGGCACGAGGCCCGCACTGGCCAAACCTGTTGTTGTGGTGAATGCGATTGAGTTTAGCGGTACAGGAAAATCCCCGAAATCTCAGCGCCGGCCGAACGACCATTTTGTGAACAGTCCCACCTTTTCAATTATGAACTTGTATCAACCTGCGACGAGGTGCTGTG
The DNA here is from genome assembly GCA_031292195.1 of Syntrophobacteraceae bacterium. Classification (GTDB taxonomy): domain Bacteria; phylum Desulfobacterota; class Syntrophobacteria; order Syntrophobacterales; family Syntrophobacteraceae; genus SbD1. The sequence goes on along the minus strand of JARLHP010000099.1, from coordinate 4,308 downwards.
CTTTTGAGAACACTTCTCCCGTGTGGGCAAGGCGTTGGCCAGTCCTAAACGGCTGGAACTGCCCGACCTTCCAGGACAGGGGGAGCGCACGCTTGAAAAGCTGGCCGGGCAGGCATCACTGAGCGTCGCCAACTGTTCGAGACACCTCCAGGTGCTCCATGAGGCCCGTCTTGTGGAGGCTCGCAAAGAGGGACTCTACATGTGCCACCGGCTCGCTGACGAAGCCGTCGGCCCCTTCCGGCTGGATTTTCGACACTTGTGCGAATAGAGGCTGGCCGTGGTGGAGTGAATCGTCAAAGATTACGTTCGATCCCCGGAGGCTCTGGAACCCGTAAGCCGCCGGGAACGCATCGCAAATGCTCCTTGATTGCACATGAAGAGTTGTATGAATTGTATTACAATAAATACGAAAGGATACGATATGCCGAACACGCATACGGTGAGACTTCCGGAAGAATTGGCGGCACGATTGGCAATTCTTGCCCGAGCCACGAAAAGAACCAAGAGCTATTTTATCCGCGAGGCGCTTGAGCGGTGCATCGAGGACCTGGAGGACGCATACCTCGCCGAAACCGCCTACGAGGAGTTCCTCAAGAGCGGCGAGCAGTCCATCCCGCTCGAAGAAGTGGAGCGCAGGCTTGGCCTGGCGGATTAGTTTTACTCCAGAGGCCGAAAGGTATCTTGGCAGGATTGATTCCTGCAAAAACAAGTCGCATGTTCCCGATCAGTAATATATCTAAATTAAGTATCTCCTCCCTGGCGCGCTGCAAGCCCCCGTTTTCCTCAGTTTTGAGTGCAAAAACCGAAATCATAGGGTATTTTTACTCTTTGAAGCAGGACCTTTAATGCTGAGGCGCCAATAAGGGAGATGATTTCATCGTTGCATTCACAGTCAAATACGTCATGGAAGCATTTCGGTGATGGAGCCCGGAACTGGGCAATGCCAACGACATCATCGATATCGACGGTCCATGGCGGCATCTTTGTTGCCCTCGACGATCCGGCGTATTTCAGTCAGATAATGCCGATGGTGGTGTGATAAGTGGGAAGAAGCAGGAATAAAAACCGGTTCCTCCCCGTTCCCGGATACTCTGGTCCCAAAAAATGAAAAAAGCTCTGCCTGTTACTCCTCCTGTGACTTGGCCCGCCGTTGCAGCGGCGCTTCTAGCCGTCTATATCTTCTGGGGCGGAACATACCTGGCCATGAAATTCGCCGTCCAGACCGTTCCTCCCTTTCTTATGGCTGGAACGAGGTTTTGCCTCGCAGGCGCAATGGTGTACGCCCGGGATGCTCTCAGGGGGGCGCCCGCGCCCAAGCCGGTACAGCTGAAAAATGCATCCATCGTCGGAGGGATTATGCTGCTCGGCGGAAACGGAAGTCTCGTCTGGGCAGAGCAGTTCGTGCCGAGCGGTTCGGCTGCCGTGATATACGCCATGGTGCCCGTCTGGGTGGCGCTTTTAGCCTGGCTCTGGCAGGGAGAAAAACGCCCCGGGTGGCTGGTGTTTGTCGGGCTGGCGCTCGGTTTGCTCGGCATTTCGCTGTTGATTGAAAGGAACGGCGCCGGGCTGCTGAGAGCATCCGGCCTTTGGACCGGTTATGCCGTGCTGGTGCTTGGTTCCGTGTTTTGGGCGGTTGGAGCGCTTTATTCCCGCGTAGCGGAACTGCCGCCTTCCCCACTGACATCGATAGGCCTTCAAATGCTCGCCGGGGGCCTTTTGTGTTTATTGGTCGGCCTTATGGCCGGCGAATGGAAAGAGCTCGATTTTGCGTCGGTGTCCACGCGTTCCGTGCTGTCAATGGGATACCTCGTCCTTTTTGGTTCCATTATTGCCTACAGCGCCTATATATGGCTGTTTAAGGTGGCGGACCCAATCCTGGTTACCACCAACAATTACGTAAATCCGGTTGTGGCCGTATTCGCCGGAACGATGCTCGGCGGTGAACGGATAAGCTCGCAGATCGTTATGGCTTCTTCAGTCATCATCTTTTCAGTAATTATCGTCAGCATGGCAAACCGGAAAAAGCCTGCTGTCGTACTCAAAAGATCGGTGTCCGGCGCGGTTTGCCCTTCATGCGGTACGGACGGTCCAACCAGGAGGCCGTGACATTGGGAATGGTCCTGCTCCCGTAATGCCAGTGAACGCCGAGCAGGCCTCGAAAGACGCAATGCGGAAGCCGACCGGCCGTGTTTTCGGGGAAGGTCGGCCCCCTGGGCGTCTCAAAGCGTGCCGTGGGAGCCGGGAGGTCAGGCCGGGAAAGCCGCGGTCTCGGGAGAAAAGCTGTTCAATAATAAGACAGGGTGATATTTTGCTCGGGTCCACTTGAAATCCTGTCCTTAAAACCCACACTCCGAGAGAGGTTTACGGACATGAGCAGCTTGCTTCCAGGCAATTATCCCGCGCTGTTGGAAGAGATCAAAGGACGTATCCGCGCGGCCCGATATGAACCGCTCAAACCGGCAAACAAAGAGCTGATCGCCCTATACCATGACATCGGGCGAATGATCGCTGAACGTCGGAAGTATTCGGGCGGGGTGAAATCCGTAATTGAAAAACTCGCTGCCGATTTGGAAAACGAATTCCCCTGGATGCGGGATTTTTCCTCTCAAAACCTCTGGTACATGTGCCGGCTCTAGCTGATCCATGACGAAAACCCCAACTCCAACCACCGGTTGGAGAAATCGGTAGACACGGCGTACAAAAAGAAAGGGTGGCGAGGGCAATCCTGGAAGAGCTTCGCACCGCCGACATTTTGGAGCGGGACAGGGAGAGAAGAGCGGCGCTGAAGTTATTGCACGACCACGTGGCCGTCTATAAGCCGGGGAAGGGGTGGGTCATCGGGGACCGGTACGTCGGGAGAAATGCGATTTGCGCGAAACGCTTCTTGGCGCCCGGGCGATAGATAAGGTTTAAGAACTGGACAGATCCCAGCGAATTGTCCAGTTATGGCAGGAATGCCGAAAATCACTACCGAAAAAAATCCGCGCAAAACTGGACAGTTTGCTGTAAATTGTCCAGTAAACAAAGCATTCCGCTGCATGAAAGCCGCGACATCCGGTTGGACTTGGAAAACCGACCCTAACGAGAAAGGAGAAGGAACCATGGCAACTTGTCGCGTTGAGTGGATTAATGAAGCTCGGGAAGATTTTGAAAACCCCGAAGGATGGATTCTTTGTCTCCAATGGTGCCTTTATGTTTACGATGATGGATCATCTGAAAATGGCTATCGTTTTATTTGGAGGCAACCAAAAGCCAAGGGTGGTCGCCTTCTGGCAGCTCGCGGGCAAACCCGTATTCCTTCGCAAAAAGTTACTAAAAAATTATGGAATATAGCAGATAAAGAGGGTTGGGGAGGTTACATTTGCACTCCTGACAGATAAAACAAGCATCTGACCATCAAGTTGAGGAATCAATACTTTCTTTGAAAATTATTCCGCCGATGTAGGGAATCAGGATTATGGATATCAAAGACGCGTTCAGAATCCTTGGTATTGAATCAAGTGCAACTGACGCTGAAGTTAAGGAAGCTTACAGGGATTGCGTTTCAATATCTCATCCAGACCTTCATACTCATCATCCTCGCCGCCAATTGAAGGCTACGGAACAGCTTAAACAAATCAATTTGGCATATGAAATGGTAACTCAATTTCGGAAAAATAGTAGAGATCAACAGCTGAGCCAAAAAAACTATAGTAAACACGGTGGGGGAGGGGAGAAGAAAAGTAGCCCCTTTACTCAAAAATCTCTGCGCCCTGTTCCTGAAGGAAGAGTATCCCGTCATGACAACAACAAGGCAGAAGCGATCATTGCCAAGGTGAAAGAAGCCGGTAAGAAGGGTATGTCACTGGAAGATGCCATCAAGTTGGGTATCTCAACCCCTCGCCAGACAGAAAGTCTTCTCAATCAGGCTGCTAGTAGGACCGGTGCTTGGGGACGAATTCTTTCTAAATCAGAATCTGACGTTTACACATACATCTACAAAGGATGATAAGCGCAAAATGCGCTCGCGCTCTTCCTTTACAAACGAACTGGACAGAAGACCGTCAATTGTCCATATTGCGGAAGCGTCCATGAGACTGGGCAAGGGTTTGCGGACTGCAATAACTGGACAAAAAGCCGAAAAGGGACCGTTTTGGGAAAATGGAGGCCGAAAATAGCTTACCACCTGAGAGGTCGAAAAACTCCTCGATGCGGCAAGGGGCGGGCGGCACGCCGCCCGCGATCGCTGCCTTCTATTCCTGATGTTTCGACACGGCCTGCGGGTGTCGGAGGCCTGTTCGTTGGAGATGTCCCGGGTGGACGCCGGGT
>JARLHP010000098.1 GCA_031292195.1 Syntrophobacteraceae bacterium | reverse complement strand
GAACTCGATACGACCATCTTCGGTCTTCTGGAGTATTCCGGTGTTTAAGAGCGCGTGAACGTCACCGTGAACCGCCTTCACATCACGCCCCAACCGCCGTGCGGTTTCACGAATCGTCATTGGTCCCGATCCGGTCATCAATTGGAGCAGCTCCCAACGCTTGCCGGTGAGCACCTTGAAAAGCAGCGAGGGAGACTCGAAACTAATAATGGTCCCCTGCGCCTCTCCATCAAACGCCCGCAGTAAGCGGTTGGTGACCTTTTCACGGGGCGAAACCGCCAATGTGACCGTGCGCATCTTAGAACCTCCAATTGTCCACGTCATTCCAAAAATCGTCGAGCAAAACCCGGGGAGTCGTGAAAATGTACGGATGCTCTTTACCATGGACATGCCTGTAATCGCCCTTGTCATGCTCATTGTCGTAGCGCAAAACGCAATGACTCTCCACTACCAGGGCAAGCCGATATTTGACACTGCCCATGGCGGGAACTGGAAGACGCCACACCACTATTTCGACGAAACTATTCTCCGAGATGATGTGGCGCTCGTTGAGCATCAATTCAGCATTCATGTTGGAGAAATACCAACATTTGCCATGTTGTCAATTACCACAACACGCGTTTCGTGTTGCGAGCGCCTCAAAAATGTCGAAAACCGTCGCCTTGTCCAGGTCTCCACAGACGAGCGGGACTACTGGAACCAGAAATATGAAATCCTGGCCTATTGTGACAGCCTGAGGTGGCAGGTCGATACATGGCTTTCCGTCCCAAGGCAAGGGGACCTCGCCCTCGTCCGCCTCTCCGATGGCACTATTTGTAAAGCGGAGTTACATTGGCATCGGGCGTTGGCAGAAAAGAGTATAAAATTAAGCACCTGATAGATTAAACATTATGCATACTCCGAATAGACCCCACGAGACTTTTGTAATCTGCGTCCGAAATGAGGGCTATCCCGCCTCCCTGGACGTTTGGAAAATCTATCGGAGGCTGGACGATCTCCGCGCAGCGGAACACGGCCACGTTCGGATCATAGACGAATCAGGCGAAGACAACCCTTACCCTGAAGGGTATTTCGTTTCTATTGAGCTTCCGGAAGCGGCCAGGGACGTCTTGATCCCGGCGCCGAGGCAGTGGGACCACCGGCCGGGATTGCCAAGCCCAAACCACGGACTTTTGGCGGTTTCCGGATGTCTCGGGGGTATGACGTTAGAAACTGCTCTGAAAAGTTCTTGTTGGGCTGGGCTACCGCTTAGCCCAACATGCTGTTGCGGGACGAGACTGTGTCGAAATTGTCCGCTCAATGCAAGGCAAAGGACAAAAATGCGGGGAGCATGCCCATAAGCGCTAACTTATTGAGCTCCCATTAAAGTGACCAGTGGTTTGTAGCCTCGTCTTCGCCCAAGCCAAGGGGAAATAGAAACCGGGGGTGGCCCGGGCAAATCTTTTCCTGCCCGGGTCCAAAGGACAAGAGGGGGGCGATTCCAACCTGTAAGATGAAAACCCTGTTGCCCGTGCCACCTGCGGGGATTCACTATGATCAGAGAATCTTGATTGATGGTTCTGATCTGCGACCCCTCAGGTCTCTGATCTGCGACCCCTCACGGTCTCTGATCTGCGACCCCTCACGGGGTCGTCTCCTTCTTTTTCGTTCCTTTCCGGGGGTATCGGCCTTACGGCCTCAACCCCCGGCTAATGGCTTCGATCCCTTCGGGATCGCGATCGTCGCTCTAAAATAGCAGCACCGATTCCAGTTGAGTCGCTTATCTCAACCCCCATGGGCTGACGCCCACAACGAAAGATGAAAACCTGGTGAACTTTTCAGACAAACAACACGCCCGCTCACAGGTTCCGACAGCCCGGTTTGCGAATTTCTCTTAAGACACACTCTCCGAGGCTCACCCCGACCTACGGGGCCCACCCACACCTATAGGGCCCACCCCAACCTTGTATCTTGAAAGAGCAAGGCATGGGATTTACCGGGGCGCCAGTTACAGCGCAATCCTGTTGGGGTTCGCGCATGCTCACCCCAACCTACGGGGCTTGGCCATACCTACGGGACTTCCCGGTGGGCAACGCTTTGCTTTTGCCCACCCTACCCCGGCGCTCAATGTTGTTGACGTAAGCCTGTTGGAGCAGATTTTTGCGCGACCGGCGCCGGCGCTCCGGTCGCGGGCTGCAAGCCCGCGTGCCCGATCCTGCGGGGGTGCGGGGGGCTCAGCTCCCCGCTCTTTTTACCTTTGCTTTTCAGTGCCCCTGCCTTAAGTCAACAGTATTGACCCCGGCGCTTCGCTTAGCCCAACCTTTTATATTAAAAGAAAAAAGATAAGGCATTGGACGTTATAGGACGTATGGGACGAATAAATTGCACCGACCGAACCGTCCCGGCGCTTCGCGCCCCTGGGAGGTGGGGATAAATAGCGCGGGGGCACTGGCCCCCCACACCCCCACGGCGTTTCGGCGGCGGCCCCGCGGCCAGGCGCCGAATCCAGGGGGGCGCGGAGGAGACGGGCAAGAGGATGGGATTAACCGGAGGGAAGTTTTTGTTGGGCTGCGCTGCGCTCAGCCCAACCTACAGCCCAACCTGGGGAGGTTGGCCCAAACCGCGGAGCCTTTTTATTATAGGCAGCGCTCTAGGCCCGCTTGATTTCATTGGCTTTGGCCACTTTGGCCCAGGTGTCGCGAAGGGTGACCGTTCGGTTGAAGACCATCTTTTCGGGCTTGGAGTCCGGATCGACGCAAAAGTATCCCAGCCGCTCGAACTGGTAGGTGGCGCCGGCCGGCGCCCCGGCAAGAGCGGGCTCGAGTTTGGCGTCGGCGATAACTTCCAGGGAACGGGGATTGATAAAGTCCCTGAAGGTCGCTCCGCTACCTTCATCCGAAACATCGGGCCGATTTAGAAGCGTGTCATAGAGGCGGATTTCGGCCTGGACGGCATGGGCGGCCGAAACCCAGTGCAGTGTGGCCTTGACTTTGCGCCCGTCGGGCGAATCTCCTCCACGGGTGGCCGGGTCATAGACGCAACGCAGCTCCGTTACCTCGCCATTTTCATCTTTTACGACATCGACGCATTTTATGAAATAGGCATAGCGCAGCCTCACTTCCCGACCCGGAGAAAGCCGGAAGAACTGCTTGGGCGGATTTTCCATAAAATCGTCGCGTTCGATATAAAGGACCCTTGAAAAAGGCACGCTGCGCACCCCGGAGGAAGCATCTTCGGGGTTGTTTATGGCTTCGAGCTGGTCCACCTGGCCTTCGGGATAGTTTTCGATCACCACCTTCAAAGGCCGCAGAACGGACATCATGCGCAGGGCCTTTAGATTCAGGACTTCCCGCACGCTGAACTCCAAAAGCCCGTAATCGACCATGCTCTCGCGCTTGCCAACGCCTATGCGCTCACAGAAGTTGCGGATGGCCTCCGCGGGATAGCCTCGCCGCCGCATACCGGCCAGAGTGGGCATTCTGGGATCGTCCCAGCCGGCCACATAGCCTTCCTGCACGAGCTGCAGGAGTTTTCGCTTGCTCATCACCGTGTAGGCCAGATTCAGGCGGGCAAACTCGTATTGCCGGGGGCGGGAGGGAACGTCCAGGTTATCCAGATACCAGTCGTAGAGGGCCCTGTGGTCCTCGTATTCCATGGTGCAGATGGAATGGGTGATCCCTTCCAGCGCGTCCGACTGCCCATGGGCGTAGTCGTACATGGGATAGATGCACCATTTGTCCCCGGTCCTCCAGTGCGGCAGGTGCCGAATGCGGTACATGACCGGGTCGCGCAGGTTGAGGTTGGGAGAGGCCATGTCTATTTTGGCCCGCAGCACATGCTCTCCGTCGACGAACTCTCCGGCCCGCATCCTTTCGAAAAGATCCAGGTTTTCGGATACCGACCTGTTTCTAAAGGGGCTTTCCTTTCCGGGCTCGGTAAGAGTTCCCCGGTACTCCCGGATTTGATCGGCGCTCAGGCTGTCCACGTAGGCCTTGCCGCCTTTTATGAGGTCGAGGGCCCACTGGTACAAACGCTCGAAATAGTCGGAGGCGTGGTAGAGCCTGTCTTGCCAGTCGAAGCCCAGCCACCGCACATCGTTCATAATGGAATCGACGTATTCAATCTCCTCTTTTCCGGGATTGGTGTCGTCGAACCTGAAGTTGCAAAGACCGCCGAACTCGGCGGCCAACCCGAAATTGAGGCAGATCGATTTTGCGTGCCCGATGTGCAGATAGCCGTTTGGTTCGGGCGGAAACCGGGTAAGCACCTTTCCCCCGTTTTTGCCGTTCTTTACGTCTTCGGCGACAATGGTGCGGATAAAATTAGGCGGGACCCTGGTTTCAACGCCGTTCATCTTGCATTTCTCCGTTGCTCAAAAGCTCAATCCATCTGGATGAACCGGCTTACCTGCCTGTTTACACTCAAGTAAATTTCTTCGTCCGTTCCGAAAATATCGACTATGCACTTGTGGTCGATAAGCTTCTCCACAATGTAGGCAGTCACGTACAGACTGACAAAATTGGGGCGCGGAACAAGGGTCCGAAGATTAGCCGTTTCAAACTGGATTTCAAATTCTTCGGAATCGAGCACTTTTTGAAGGGCCGACTGAATCTGGTCCTGCAAGTCCCCTTTGCTGAGAGTTTCGATCAGACGCTCTTCGATCAGCTTCATCGTGATTCTGTCGGCCATTTCCTCGAGGCTGTGACGAAGCTGGTTCATAGCGTGATATCTGCGCGATTCCTTGTCATGGTCCAGCTTCGATATCACCGCGGATTCTCTGGCGTTAGGCCTATATTCTCTTCCCACCCGGATACCTTTCAGACTTTAGATTTATTATAATTGCTTCCTTACAGGAATCCAGGGCGCTGCATGATTTCCCGGCGCCTTTTCAGTCCCCGCATGCCCCCCGGCCCATTTTTGTGACCGGCGGGCAAGATTCCCGAATAGCGAATGGATTTTATGTTTAAGCAAGACATTTTGCAAGCGGGGACCTCAAAAAAGCCGTTTTTTTCAAAACCCTGTCAGTTACCGCCAACCAGGTGTTTAAACTCGGTCGGGAAAATGTTCAAAACTCACCGGCCACTCCCGGCCCGTATGAAACGGAAGGGGCGCGGTCAGCGGATTGTCAACTCGTATCCGCTGCTATTACGGAAGGTTAACAAACTTTTTGACAATCATGTCACCCCTTACTAATATTATGATCTCTTTATAAGAGAGAAAAAACAAAGACCATAAAAACGCCGGAAGGAATGAGCGGATTATGAAATTCCAGGTGGAAAAAGTAAATCTCGTCCAGATCCTTCAAAGGATTCAGAGCGCCACCGAAAAAAAAACCACCATGCCCATCCTCAGCAATTGCCTGATCAAGGCCACCATGGACGGGACCCTGGAGTTTTCCGCCACCGACCTGGAACTGAGCCTGTGGACCAGAATGAGCGCACAGGTGGAAATAGAGGGCAAGACCACGGTATCGGCCAAAAAGCTGCTGGAAATCGTCCGTGAGGTCCCGCAGACTACCATAGTGTTCGAGATGGACGCGTTGCGGGGCAGGCTTCTGGTAAAAGCCGGAAGGTCCCGCTTCGAACTGTCCACCATTCCGGCCGAAGATTTTCCAAACATAGACCTTTACCAGGATCTGCCCCTTACCGGCTGCGAGGTCGATGTTCTGCGGCGCGCGCTCCAAAAGACCCTGTACTGCATCCCCATGGAAGAGGAATCTTTCGCCACCCCTGGACTGCTGTGGCATGCCACCGACGAAAACACCCTGCGCTTCGTTTCCTCCGACGGTCACCGGCTTTCCTATTACGAGGTCCCCGCCTCGGCCTTCCCCGGATTGCAGATGCCTGCGGAGATCATCGTGCCCCGAAAGGCCGTCCAGGAGATGCACCGGCTGCTCGAAAAGGAGAGCGAGGCCTCCATCGGGATGGACGAAAGATCCCTGGTGCTGAGAACTCCCGGCGCCTTTTTGAGCACTTTGCTCCTGGAAGCCGAATTTCCGGAATATGCATCGATCATTCCCGCCGAGAGACCATTTTCCATCTCGGTACCAACAGAGTTGCTCTACCCGGCCTTAAAGCGGGTGGCGCTCGTAACCGACCTCAGCTACAGGCATGTCAAATTCAATATCGGCAAAAACTCCCTGGAACTCGAATCCGGAAACCCGGAACTTGGCAACGCCAACGACGTTATCGATATAGAATATGACGGAGAGGATGTGAGCATTGCCTTCAACGTCCGGTACGTCATGGACACTATTTCCGCCATGGAAAGCCAGACGATCAGGTTCGAGTGGGTGGACGACGGTCACGGCGGCATTTTTCTAGGTCCCGACGACCCCGGATATTTCAGCCTGATAATGCCGATGGTGGTTTGAAAACAATGAAGGAAGAACCAACTACATGCGGCAAATCAGAAATTTCAGTATCATTGCGCACATCGACCACGGAAAATCCACTCTTGCCGACCGCCTGATTCAGTACACGGGCGTGGTGAAAGACCGGCAGTTTCGAGACCAAATTCTTGACAACATGGACATTGAAAGAGAGCGGGGCATCACGATCAAAAGCCAGACGGTGGTGCTCCCCTATAAAAGCCGGTCGGGGGAGATCTTCGAGCTCAACCTGATCGACACTCCGGGGCACGCCGACTTTTCCTACGAAGTCTCAAGAGCCCTTGCTTCCTGCGAGGGCGTGCTGCTTTTAATAGATGCTTCCCAGGGGGTGCAGGCCCAAACCATAGCCAATCTCTACGCGGCCATGGAACACGATCTGGCGATCATCCCGGTCATCAACAAGATAGATCTTCCTTCGGCCGATATCGACAGCGCCAGGGAGCAGATAGAAAACGACCTGGGGCTTGATTCCGATAACGCCGTGCTGTGTTCGGCAAAGGAGGGCATAGGGATCGAAGAGGTTCTGGAAGCCATCGTAACCCGTGTGCCACCACCTACGGGGGACATCGAAAAGCCTCTTTCCGCCCTCATTTTCGACGCCCATTACGATCCTTTTCGGGGCGCCATTGCAAGCTGCCGTATTTTCGACGGTAAATTCGGGCCGGGCGACATCATCCGGTTCATGTCCTCCGGGGCGGCCTACAAGGTCGAAGAGGTGGGGTTTTTTCGCCTGTTCCGGGACCCGCAGAAAGTGCTTTCAGCAGGCTCGGTGGGATACGTCATAGCCGGAATAAAGACTGTTTCCGACATCAGGATCGGCGACACCATGACTCTTGATTCCAACCCGGTTTCAACTCCCCAGCCCGGGTTCAAGGATGTCAAGCCGGTGGTCTTTTCCTCCATCTACCCGATCTCTTCGGACGATTATCCCGCCCTGGTGGACGCTTTGGAAAAGTACAAGCTAAATGACGCGGCCCTTGTCTACCAGAAGGATTCCTCCATAGCCCTGGGGCAGGGTTTTCGCTGCGGCTTCCTGGGGCTTCTTCACCTGGACATCGTCCAGGAGCGGCTGGAGCGCGAGTTCGATCAGTCCATCATCATGACGGCGCCAAGCGTCCAGTACCAGTTCACGCTAAATGACGGCACCGATCTCACTGTTGAAAACCCTCAGTACTATCCGGACCCGGTCGATATCCAACAGTCCCGGGAACCCTATATCAAGGCCGTCATTATTTTGCCCGAACGCTACATGGGCGTGGTGATGAAACTGTGCCTCGAGCGGCGGGGCAGCAATCCCAGGGTCGTCTACCCCACTCCCGGCCGGGTGGAAACAACCTTCGACATGCCGCTGGCCGAAGTGGTGTTCGATTTCTACGACCGGCTAAAAACCGTTACCCAGGGGTACGGGTCGTTTGATTACGAGATTACCGAGTACCGGGTGAGCGATCTGGTAAAGCTCGATATCCTGGTGAACGGAGAACGGGTGGACGCACTCTCGCTCATCGTGCACCGCGAGCGCGCCCGAGACTGGGGAGTCCAGGTTTGCGACCGGTTGAAGGAAGAAATTCCAAGACATAACTTCAAGATAGCCATCCAGGGGGCCATAGGCGGAAAGATCATTTCCCGCTCCACGATTTCACCGTTTAGAAAGGACGTCATCGCCAAGTGCTACGGCGGAGACATCTCCCGGAAGCGCAAGCTGCTAGAAAAGCAGAAGAAAGGAAAGAAAAGGATGAAAATGGTGGGCTCGGTGATGATCCCCCAGAGCGCCTTCGTTTCCGTCCTGAAAACCAAGGATGAATAGCCAGGAGATCCCCGGCCTCTATATCCATACACCCTTCTGCCGCTCGAAATGCTTTTACTGCGATTTCTACTCTGTTGCCTCCCGCGCGGAAATCCCGGCATGGCTTGAAGCGGTCCGGGCGGAAATGAAATTGTACAAGGAAGAGTTCCCCGCCTTCGATTCGCTCTACCTGGGCGGCGGAACGCCTTCAGTGCTGGAGGAGCGGGATCTCGCCGCGCTTTTGGAATCCATTCTGCAAAACTTTGCTTTTGGAGCGGACCCGGAGATGACCATGGAGGCCAATCCGGAAAGCCTCTCGCCGGAAAAGTTAAAGACCCTCCGGGATTTTGGCCTAAACCGCATCAGCCTGGGCGTTCAATCTCTTGAGGATAGCGATCTGAAATACCTGGGCAGAGCTCACAGTGCGGGCCAGGCGCTGCGGGCCTTTGAAGCGTGCCGGTCCGCCGGGTTTTCAAACGTAAGCGTCGATCTCATCTACGGCCTTGAAACCCAGAGCCTCAAAAGCTGGAAAAAGACGCTCGATACCATTCTCGAATTAAGGCCGGAGCACATTTCATGCTACCAGTTGACCTTCGAGAAGGGTACAGCCCTGTGGAAGAAAAAAGAGGCCGGGCGGGTGCGTTCCATCGGGGAAAAGATGGAAGCCGCTTTTTTCCTGTGGACTTCCCGCTATCTTCAAAGGCGCGGGTATTGTCATTACGAAGTTTCGAACTTTGCGGCCGGCCGGGAGTTCCTGTGCCGTCACAATCGTAAATACTGGCGCCACGTTCCCTACCTGGGCCTGGGTCCATCCGCCCACTCGCTGGCGGTTGTGCCGCAACCGCGCAGGTGGTGGAATGTGAAATCGGTCCGGGAGTACTGCAGGCTTTTGGGCGAGGGGAAGGCGCCGGTGGCGGGCTGGGAGTTTCTTTCCAGGGAACAGTTCGATCTGGAGACCTTCGACCTTGCTCTAAGAACCGATGAAGGCCTGGATATGGCCGCTCTCAAAGACTATCCGCAAAGCCAAAGAGTTCTGGCCCAGTGGCAAAAATCGGGTCTTGTAAGGCTTAGCGAGGGCAGAGTGCGGCCCACCCGGAGGGGATTTCTGGTCGCGGACAGCCTGGCGGTCATGCTGGCCGGCTAAAAACAGGAAAATCCACCACAGTCCTTCATGTTGCCTTCGGAACACCCAAATCAATGAAAAGGTTCGGGGCGCGGTTCTTTCTGCTCCTCGCTTCCCGCTTCTTTTCGGAGCAGAGGCAACCTAAGTACCCACCACAGAGGCACAGAGGCACAGAGGGAACAGTTTTTTGCCAGGCCGGGAGACGACGGCCCGGCAAAAGCTCGCCTGAAGGGCGGACTGTTCGGGGCGGGGTTCTCCTTGCTTCCTGCTCCTCGCTTCCCGCTTCTTTTCAGAGCAGAGGCACAGAGAGTTCTTTTTTTGACCGGCCGGGAGACGACGGCCGGTCAAAAGGGCAGGCCTTCGGCGGATAGGTGGCAGGCACGCGGAACCACGGCGGCAGGGGCCATCGGAGCGGAATGAGTCTCAACCTGGCGCGTTTACCATAAATTTCCGTCAGAAGGGAATGGTCCTGCGTGCGCCGGCCTCCTCTCTGCCTTCTATTTGCATCCCGTGCGTTATTCTTCCTTTGCCTTCCAATCCTGTGTACTATGCCGAGAGGTTATTCATCTTTTTGGGAGAGCGGGATGATTGGAGTTGCTATTAATTTAGAATCATTCTAAAGTAGACGGTGGGGGACAATATAAGTCCAGGGCAAGTTTTATAAAGGAGAAGATCTCTATGGGCAGCATCAGGGGAACGCGAACCGAACAGAACCTTTTGAAGTCATTTGCCGGTGAAAGCCAGGCGCGCAATCGTTACAATTACTTTGCGGGCGTTGCCAAAAAAGAAGGATACGTGCAGATAGCCGACATTTTCGAAGAGACCGCCAACCAGGAGAAGGAACACGCGAAACGGTTTTTCAAGTTCCTGGAGGGAGGCGATGTGGAGATCGTGGCCACTTATGAGGCAGGCGGGATCGGGACGACGGCTGAAAATCTTCTGGCTGCCGCCAAGGGAGAACACGAAGAACACACGGAACTCTACCCTGCCTTTGCCGCGGTTGCAAAAGAGGAAGGGTTTACGGCGATTGCCTCCGTGTGGGGTTTTGTTTCGGTGGCTGAAAAGCATCACGAAAAACGCTACCGCGATCTGTTGTCAAATCTAGAGAACGGAAGGGTTTTCAAAAGGGATGAAGAGGTGATCTGGCGCTGCCGCAACTGTGGCTATCTACATATGGGCAAAGAGGCGCCGGATACTTGCCCGGCCTGTGTACATCCCAAGGCGCACTTCGAGTTGCTGGTCGAGAACTGGTAGAAAATAACCTACAAATATAATCTCGTGTTACTGGTGGCGAAAGATTAGGGGCGCCTTGCGGTTGCATTTCTTGAAGAGCGAACATATCTTGCCCGGAATGTTCAGTATCCGCCTCACAGGAGGGCCTGATGGATATTCGGGAAATGTACCCTGAGGAACTCAGGGAATATCTGTCTCAAAAGAAAGAGGCCGACTACCTGCTGGTCGATGTGAGAGAATCCGGCGAGTACGAGAGTGAACATATCCCGGGGGCGAAGCTTTTGCCGTTATCCGAACTGGAAGGCCGCCTGGACGAACTTCCCGAGGATCGGGAGCTGGTTTTTTACTGCCACAGCGGACGGCGATCCAATGTAGGCGCCGTGTTTGCCAGGGACTCCGGTTTGGTCAACACGACCCTCTACAATCTGATAGGCGGGATTTCAGCCTGGGAAGGCAAGACTCTTACAGGGTTTCCAAGGTTTGAAGTCATCCAGGAGACGGGGGACTTATCTCAGAGCCTGGAGCAGGCCATAAATATGGAAAAGGGAACTTTCCTTCTCTATGAGATCATGGTCAGGCTCAGTTCGGGGCTTCCCCAGGAGAAGACCCTCAAGAAGCTTTCGGGAATGGAAATCGGACACGCTAAAGCCATCTATGCGATCTTGAGCAGCATAAAGCAGGTAAAACCCTTTGAAGAACTCTTTAAGGAGTCGAAAGGCAACCTGGTCGAGGGTGGATGGGATCTCGAGGCGGTGATCGGGCAGCTGCGGGAAAATAAGGAAAACTCGTGTCTATTCATGTCCGAATTTGCCCTGGAGCTTGAGTATCGAGCCTATGATCTATACCGCAACCTGGCGGAAAAAGTACCGGACGCCGACTATAAGAGGGCCATGTTCTTCCTGTCCGAACAGGAAAAGGCTCATGTCAGACTGCTGACCCGCAGGCTTCCGGACTGTTTTAATTAGAGAAAACACTAGAAGGGAGGCAGTTATGAAGAAGAAACGCTACAATGTTAAAGGTGAGTGTCCTCAGTGCGCGTGCGGGGATGTAAGTTTTCTGGGGCCCGAGACGCTCAAGGAAAAGTTCATAGGGGACGAAAAGGAAATTGAAATTCTGTGCCCGGCGTGCGGTACCAAGCACAAGGCTAAGGTGGAAGAAGAGAAGTAGAGTTTGATCTGAGGGTTAATCATCGAAAAGGAGCAGAGGAACATGGCCGATAGAATGCAAGTCTATAAATGCGAGTTGTGTGGAAATATCATCGAGGTCCTGCACGGCGCGGGTGGGGAACTGGTTTGCTGTGGACAGCCGATGAAGCTGCTTGTTGAAAATACGGTGGACGCCGCGAAGGAAAAACATGTTCCGGTGATCGAAAAGACAGCCGAAGGCTATAAGGTGAAGATCGGCGCCGTTGCCCATCCCATGGAAGAAAAGCATTATATAGAGTGGATCGACTTGAGTGTGGGGGGAACAGTCTATCGCCAGTTCCTCAAACCGGGGGATGCCCCGGAAGCTGTGTTCTGTGTCAAGGGTGACGGTCCGGTTGTGGCCAAGGAATACTGCAACCTGCACGGCCTCTGGAAGGCTTAAAGCGAAAGATCGGAGGGGGCCACCGTTTTCGGTCGCGGGGCGCTTTGCCGCACACGACCGGCCCGCGATCCGGAACGGTGGGGTGGCGACATCACTGTGATCATCCTGGAAACCCTCTTGCCTTTGGCACAGGCAATGCTTGCCTGTGCCACCCACCGACGGGTGGGATTCAATATGATCAGAGATATCTTGATTGATGGTTCTTATCTGCGACCCCTCACGGGGTCGTCGTCTTCTTTTTCGTTCCTTTCCGGGGGTATAGGCCTGAAGGCCTCAACCTCCGGCTAATGGCTTTGATCCCATTGTATCTAAAAAGAGCAAGAGCATGGGATCAATCGGGGCGCCAGACATTGGGGTAATCCTGTTGGGGTTCGCTGGTGCTCACCCCAACCTACAGGGCCTACAGGTCCCACCCAGACCTTGTATCTTAAAAGAGCAAGAGCATGGGATCAACCGGGGGCGCCAGTTACTGGGCAATCCTGTTGGGGTTCGCGGATGCTCACCCCAACCTACAGGGCCTACGCTTAGCCAAACCTACAGCCCACGACATTTTTATATCCGCGTCCATCAGCGGTGAGATCCTGGTAG
>JARLHP010000097.1 GCA_031292195.1 Syntrophobacteraceae bacterium | reverse complement strand
GAAATCGACAAACTATTCGCACCGGCCAAGCGTCCGGGAACCTCCCCGGCGCCATCGGCCTCAGCGGGTGCGGTTGCCGCCCCCCCCGCCGGCAGGGACTCTCAGCCACAAAAGACTGCCCCCGCCTACACCTCGGAACAGATTTTCAATCCCGCCCCCCTCGAGATCGCCATGGAGAGCGAGATAGACAAACCCTTTGCGCCTTCCCCGGACTCAGACTCTTTCTCGGAGTTGCCGGCGCATATTGAACAATTCAATGCCGCCTATCTTAGCCTCGATTGGGATTTTTCCAGGGAAAACCTTCAGAAGTTTATCGAGGCCCTGGAGCAGCTCGAGCCAATGGTCTCGAAGAGCCCGGATGCCAAATCAGTATTCAAAATCTTGGAGGTCATTCTTAAGCGGCTTCTCAAAAGGCCCAACGCCATAAACACCAAGCTCGTTCAATTAATTCGCGATTCCCAGGGGCTGCTTGCGCACATGCTTCTAAGGGAAGGGGAGTCGGGACCGGATGAGAAACAAAGGTTAAAAGCCCTGGTGGCAATGTTTCAGAACCTGCGGCAAAGAGCTCTGGCCGCAAAGGCAGGGAAAACAAGCCCCACCCCGTCCGCAGCCCTGCCTGATATCGTGGCGCCTGCCTCCACAGGCATTGCACCGCAACCCGATGTTTCGCCTTCGACCGTATCGGCGATGCCCACGTCCAGCTCGGTTGAGACTGCAGCTCTTGGGGTAGAAGCGGAGGTTCCCGCCCGGGCCGCCACCTCTGTTCCGAGCGAAAGCGCCCGCCCGGCTCAGAGCGACGCCCGCCGTGAAAATGCATGCCTGCTTATGGCGAACGGGAAATGGTTTGCATTGCCGGCGTCCCGCGTGGTGAAGGTTGTACGCTCCAACCGCAGGACCAGCCGGAAAGTTTTCACGCGCGGCTATGCAACGCTTGCCGATTTCAAACCTCTTTTTCGCGGGATAAACAGCGGACTGCTTGGCCAATGGGCTGAATTGGACCCTGAAGAACTCAATGCTTACAGGTTCGAACCGTTGGAGACGGTTCCTGTCGACCGTCATGGCGCCAGGCCAATGGCCGTCCTGGTAAGTGACGGGAAAACAAACAGGATTGTTTTCTGCGATACGCTTAATTTCATTTCCGATGCCGAAATCGCCGACGATTCTTCGGCTGATGAGACCCTGTTCTTTACCATCAAGTCGCGTCTCATGATCCCATTCTTCGATCTTGGCGGCCTGCGGAGTTCATCCCCTGAACCGCCTCCACTTCAAGGAGAGGACTGATACGAAGTTGCGTTCAAAATGCGTCAAGGCGATGGGTTCCATTGCCCCGTCCTGCTCCCCTTCGGATTGGGTCAATCGTAGGATGGGTGGAGTGAGCGCAACCCATCAGTTCCACCTTGAACGCTAATCGGTATGAGCGCGAAATGCCGGAAATCATCCACCGGCATCGGCAGAGGGGATAAATGCCGCCTGAACAACTGGTCAAAGACATGCTTGCTCGATTGACGGAAGCCAGTCTCTACATCGAGCAGGGGCTGACGGAAGGGACTGCCGAGATTGTCAACGGGATACTTGACGAAATCGAGGCGGAAGACCTCCCCCCCGTAGCGAAACAAGAGGTACGCTCCTACGCCGATTCACTCCTCAAGAGCCTGGGGGTCAAATCCCGGGAGAGTTCCGTTTCCCCGGACGACTTCAAGGCAACAGACCCGGTCCAACTCTATGAGTACGGTTTGGCGCTCCTTGACGGGCAGTTCTGGGAGGAAGCCATCAGGCAGCTGAGCCTGGCCGCCAACCTTGGGGTTGAAGTGCTCAAATGCCGGGAGTTGTGCGGTGACTGCGCGGTAAAGCTGGAAAGATGGCAGGAGGCCTTCGCTTTCTACCAGAGCGTCTACGCGGACGAAAGCCTTGGCGCGGAGCTGAAGAAAACCATACTGGCAAAAATCGCCAAATGCTCCCAGGAACAGAAAAAAGCGGCTGCCGGCGTGGCGGCCTCGGCCCCCAATAGCCCCGCACCGAGCGCTCAATCCGAAGTCAACAACCCCTCAGTCCTGTCTCTGGACTCCTATTTGGCCGATGCCACTATCGGACGAACCGCAACGTCCTGGACCGACCGGGTGGGCAACCCCCTGACCGGCTCCGTCCACTCCTACCAAGTGACCGATGTCCTGCATTTCGGATCGAGTTCTTTTATCGTGGAACTGCAGGATCAGAGCAACGGCAGGAAGTTCGCCGGCCAGGCGTTGACCGAAAGGCTCAAGAACGCCATTCCGGTCGAAAGGCTTGCAGCCTGGACAAAAAAGCAGATGTCGATCAATTCGCGCCATCTGGTCCGTGTTTACGATCTGGCGAACCTGGAAGGACACTTCTTTGTGGTGCGCGAACACCTGCCCCTCTCACTCTGTGACCTGCTGTCCGAAGGGGCGGGCATGCCGGTCCCTCTGGCCGCAAAACTTGGCTACCAGGTACTCGACGCTCTTGGCGACCTGCACCTTCACATGGCCTCGGACGGCAAGATACGCAACATGTTCCACCTGGACCTGCGACCCTCCCGCGTCCTTCTGGACAAAGAAAAACCGCGTCTAAAGCTTTACAACGGAGGCCTTTGGAAAGAAATAGAAGCAGCCAGTCCGGACAAGACCGCTCTGCGAGAATTGCCGCTTCCCCATCTGGCCTACAGGGCGCCCGAACAGTTCAGAGTATATCTCGCCCGCAAAAGGCCTCCCATCTTCACCGACATCTACCTTTTCGGAATGCTCATGTATGAAATGCTGACCGGAATCCCCGCCTTCAAAGCCTCTTCTTTCGAGGAATATGAAATTCAGCATTGCGAACAGTATCCAACGCCGCCCAGGGTATGGAGGTCCGAGATTCCCGAAGAGTTAAACGACCTTGTGATGAATTGTCTCGCATTAGACCCGATCAGGCGTTTCCGGAGCTCCACACAGATATCCCTCGCCCTGGAAAAAACTTTCTCTTCGGCCCTCAGTCGCGCAGGAGATGAACTATACAGGACATACATTAAAAAATTAGGCCTTTCCCAACAGAGTTAAAGAGTTAAAAGGACGTTATTTTAGAAAATTCCAGGGATAAAGCGTCTTGTCTTCAAAGCATACTCCGCGTATTCCGGATAGACTTCCATCAACAGCTTTTCTTCCTGCAGCGCCCGATAGACTTCACAGCCGACCAGCAGCAGGAAGACCAGGGTCTTCTCAATGGAGGCCGCCCACACAACCAGCCCCAACGCTCCCATGATTTCTCCCACATAAACCGGATGGCGCATCAACCGATAGGGTCCGCCGGTAACCAGTTTTCTGGTTTGCGGAATGAGGCTGAAACTTTTGCCAAGTGTGCCCAGGGCCACGACCGTGAAAATCATTCCCACAAGGAGTGTAAGGCTTGAGACAATCAGGATAATCACCCTCGATGGGGCCGGACCGCTCAGCAGGGGGAAGGTGAACGGCAGGAAGGTGGCCACCAGGGCGACAAGTTTGGCGACCAGGGACTTGGTGGTCGAACCCGCGGCGCCCCTGGTCAGATAAATCCAAACGAGCATGGTGAAATATCCGGCCACAAGCAAACCATTGAGGAACACCACGAGGCTCAGAAAGCTCAAGGGGTCCATGGTTTTGGCATATTGCAAAACGGCGCGAAAATCCTGGACCATCAGGAAACCAAAGACCGCAAGGGCCGGCAGTTCGCCCCGTTTCGATCTGATCACGCCGTAGAGGCCGAAAAATAACTTTTTGAAATCTATCCCGGGCAGTCTGCCGGCAGTTTCCATCTGATAACCACTCCTATTGTCCCCAATAAGCCTTTCATCGGATTTC
The DNA here is from genome assembly GCA_031292195.1 of Syntrophobacteraceae bacterium. Taxonomy (GTDB): domain Bacteria; phylum Desulfobacterota; class Syntrophobacteria; order Syntrophobacterales; family Syntrophobacteraceae; genus SbD1. Next base: position 21,121 of record JARLHP010000097.1, on the reverse strand, counting down.
CAGTAAAAATTAGGTATCTCCATGGTCCTGTCAAGTGCGGCGGTGGGACCGCCAGCCTGGGCGGCGTGCCGCCGCGGCCGGGATTGCCAAGCCCGAATTGTTGGGCTGCGCTGCCGCTTAGCCTAACCTTGTATCTTAAAAGAGCAAGCGCATGGGATCATTTTTGTTGGGCTGCGCTGCGCTTAGCCCAACCTACAGCCAAACTGCAGCCAACCTTGTACTTAAAAAAAAGAAGGGATAGGACGTTATAGGACGTATAGGACGTATGGGACGAATAAAAAGCACCGACCGAACCCTCCCGACGCTTAGCGCCCCCGCAGGGGGCTTTATGCCCCTTGGTTTTTCCATATTGTGCTTATCAGCGGCAGCGATAATGCCGATACCCAGATGAGAATTCAATTCACTTGTGGATGTGCGTGGCCGCATCAGGCCGGATTAAGGGCGTGAGATCACTATTGACCAGGGGCAAGTCGTCACAAGCAACAGGGATAAATTGAGAAGGGATCAATAATGGAGAGGTTTTGGAAAAGAGAATTTTTTAGTCCGAAAAGTCGTCCGGCCATCAAAGCTGCATCGATAGTCCTTGCCTCGCTTTTGATCTGCGCGCTTGCCATTCCGGGTATGGCCGCGGGCCGCCCGGTGACCGGCGCGGGGAGAACGACGGTTTCCCGGGCGACGGTCGATCTGGACCTCTCCTCGACCCGGGCGAATCGCCACGCGGCCCGGGTCCTCAACACCAGGTCCGCCTCGATTCTGGTCTCCGGAAAGCCCCTCGTGGTCACCTCCCGCACGCGACTCACCGACGCCGAAATGATAGCCGTCCACCAGGTAATCGATTCCGGGCGGCAGGCCATTCGGATAGGGGCTCACGGAAATGCGGTGGGCGGCCGCATGGTCCTCACCTCTCGTTTGGCGTCCAATTTGGGCTCGATGGTGATACCCCGGGGCGTAACGATAATTGACAAGGAACCGGCGCTTGCGCTCGGCGGCTGTTTGATAAATTCGGGCAGTTTTTGGGCCGTTTCCAGTGGACCTGCTGCCAAGACCGCCAGCATAACAGCGACAAACATCGAGAATCGGCAGGGTGGACTCATTACCACCAGGCTTCCGGCGAAAGGCTTGCCGGGATTTCCCGGCGCCGGGAATAATCTCAGCCTGACCTTAACGGCCTCGGTGGGCATGACCAACAAGGGGACCATCAGCAGCGCCGGCCGGCTGGTTATGAACCAGCGCGGCCCAATCAAAAATGAGGCGGGCGCGCTGCTCCAGGCGGCAAACGACGTCAACCTGCACTCCCAAAGGGGAGCGTTTACCAACACCGGACTGATTGCGTCCCAATCGGCCAACATCAACCTGTCGACCGGGACCGCCTCCTCCGACATCGCCGTCAATAACAGGGGCGGCTCGCTCCAGGCCGGGCAGGGAGCGATCAACATCCGCGACCGCTCCTTTAACGGCGCGCTCAACACGACTCTATCCGGCGGCGATTTTCTCTGCCGGCAACTCAATGTCAATTCGGGAAGCGGCGCCGTGAATGGTGCAATCAGGAACACCACAGGAACAGTCAATGTTGCGGCGGGCGCCGTTCGGATGGAGGCGGACGCGCGGGTGTTGCACGTAAACAGTCTCGACGTGGCGGGCGATCCCATTCTGATCAACACCGGCGGCGATATCAACCTGGACTCCATGAAACCGACAGCTGGAAATGAGTTTGTGGCAATTGCCAGTGGAAACATTTACTCGGGAAGCGGCGGTGTCTCGATCGACACCAGCTCCACCAGCGGTGCGGGCGGTAACGTCATGCTCGTTGCCGGGGCAAAAGCGGTGGTGAGCGGACAGTCAACGATCATCCAAGGACGATCGGCCACCGGCGGCGATATCAACCTGGGCAACCTGACCTCAAGCGGCATCAACACCCAGGGGGCTCCCGGCGGGGCGGTCACACTGGTAGCTTTTGCCAAAACCCAGGGCAACTCGACAGGCGGGCACATAACTTTACCCTCGACACTCACCGTGGTGACCGGCGGGCAGGGAACCGCCGAATCCGGCCGGATTGTGATGATCGGCGAGGCCAAATCCAGCGCCGCCTGGCCGGTGACCATACAAACGGGAAACCTGGATGCCACGGGCTATCTCACCGCATCCATGATCCTGGTGGAAACGGCCACCCCATCAACCACCAGCGGTCCGGTAAGCATTGAAGGCAACAGTGCGAGTAAGGAGCAATCCTCGAACGGCGATCCAGTGAGAGGCATGTTTCAGTTCGGGACCCCGCAGGAAGGGTCGATCAGTACCGGCACACTCGGCGCGGCCAATGACGGCGGCGGCGTGGTGCTCTTTGCGGGCTCCAATGCGGGCGGCGACCCGGCGATTTCCACCCGGGACATCAGCACCAGCGGTACGACCGGCAACGGGCGCGTACTGCTGATGGCCGGGGCAACCACGACTCAAACGCAGGCCAACGATTTCGATATTACCACGGGCAACATCGATACCCACTCCACAACCGTCCAGTCGGGCTATCCCATTACGGTGATTACACCGGGGGCTATCACCACCGGTTCCCTCAACACATCCAGCGCCTTATCCGATACGGTCCTCCCCAACCAGGGCGGAGGCGGAGAATTGACCCTGGTGGCGGGAAGTCAATTCAAGTCCAACTCCGGGATCACGGTCCAGGGCGGGATCAACTCTTCCTGCGGTGTTTCCTACTCTTCCCAGGGGGTTGGCGCCGCAACCATTACACTTATCGGCTTGAACGCCGGGTCCAACATTACCGTCACCAACCCGAACGGTCCGGCCATCGACACATCGGCGCCGGGGGGCAACAGCGGGGCCGGCGCCGTCCTTGTGGCGACGCCGGGGACAATCACCTTGCAGGGTAACGGCACGGAACCAACAACGGGATTACCAGATGTAATTAACAGTTCCGGTTCCAAAAATAACACCAGCGGGAGCCAGGTGTTTCTTTCCTCCGGCCGGACGAGCGGCGCTGCGATTAACATCCTTACCGCCAATGGCGCCCCGGGAGATATCTATACTGAAGGCACGAGCCTGGGGGACGGCGCTGTCTGGGTGTTGACCTCCGGGGGTGATTTCACTAAAGGATATACGGTCAACGGACTCACCAACCAGAACAACTTTACAGACCTGTGCTCGTCCCAAGCCCTTGGTCCCGGCAAGAAACTGCAAATCCTGTTTCAGCCGGGGTCCAGCCCCCAAGGGTACTGTCCCGGCGGATATTCGGCCATAAAGGATTCTTCCGGCCGGCCGACGCAAATCAATATCGTGGAGAGCGCCAACACCGAACCGGTTGAAGTTCCCATACTGGCGACCGGCTCGGCGGGAATCAACCTGAAGAACAAAAAGAGTTTCATTAAATCCACCTATATCAACGGAACCAGCTCCAACCCCTCCTGCACCTTGAAACTGTTCGGCGCAGGCCCGATTGTCGCGCCAATTGGAAACGGCACCCCCGGACAGACTTTTTCACTTACGAGCGCCGTCAGCACCACCGGCAATATCGGGATTTCTTTCGTATCTTCGCCGATCGCCCTTTACAATACGACCGCGACGCCGGGTTCTTTGTCCCTCACCGCAAACTCGACCGTTTCCAGCTATGGGCAATTGGTGGCCGGCAAATCGATCACCATCAAGACAAATAAGAAAAGCAATGGAGGTTTCGAAACCTCACCCATCACCGCGTGGGAAAATTTCAATATTGCAAACACGATTGCCGTCTCGGCAGACGGCTCCGGGGTGATCGAGGCAAGTCCCTTCTATTGTGACAAACTCACCTTGCAGTCACAGTCCGGGGATATATGCGGCAATTCGGGGACTGACTCTTTCATGAATATCAATGCCGCGATAGTGCAGTTCAACACTTCCGGTGAAGTCGACATCTCCGCCGGATGGCCCGCCGAGTTGCTGCCCTCGACCGGAAATCCGGCCTGGTTTACCGGTGATATCAACGATATCCACTAAGAGCACGAAGTTTCACGAAGGAGCACGAAGGAGAAAGCCCCAAAAACAGCTTATTCATTTTTCGTGTCCCTTCGTGCTCTTCGTGCTCTTCGTGCTCTTCGTGGATGCAGTGTCATTCCAGCCGCACCGTTTTACGTCCCGGAGTAAGCGTTTGCCGCCATCTTTGGAAAGCAAAAAGCCGCTCGATAAAATTCTCGCGAAGCGAAACATCGTGGAGCCGTCCCTCGTCTTCGACCGGGATGAGTGGAAAGTGGTGCATGAAAACCCCGGCAAAAATGCCGACGCCGGTTTTGTGCGGAACCCCCTTTGGGTCGAGTACCCTCACCCGCTCCATTCCGCTGCTGGGCGAATTGCTCTTGAAGATGAATCCGCACAACTCCTCGGCTTCGAGTTCCCTCACCCGCTTATTGGACCAGGAGAGCATACGGTCGGTAAGATCCATTTTCGTCCGGCTGGTCACCAGTCGCAGCGCCCCGGTTTCACCTTCGAGGTGCATGGATTCGCGGGGAGTTCCCAACCCGCACTCCACCTCCGGGCATACGGGCACGTACTCGACGTATTGCCCCAAGGTGTCTTTTAGGAACCGGTCGAGCTTGTGGCCGCCGTCGTATCTCACCGGTTCTCCCAGTAAACACGTGCTAATACCCAGTTTGATCTTCTCCACTTCCCCCCCTGCCTTACCGTATCCTTTTGGAAAGCTATCCGGTTGCCGGAAAAGTAAGCCTGCTATAAACTCCTGTAACCGTACTTAGCCCGAAAAAAGAAAACAGCCAACGAGATTTCGGGAGGCAATGTCTTGAATCCTTTTCCATCCGAAAGGCTCACCGCCCTAAACCAGGCCCCCATAAACCCCGGGGCTGATTTCGTGCTCTACTGGATGATAGCCTTCCGGAGGGCGCGATGGAATTTCAGCCTTCAGCGCGCCGTGGACTGGGCCTGCGAGTTGGGAAAGCCGCTCCTGGTCCTGGAGGCCCTCAGCTGCGACTACCCTTGGGCGAGCGAAAGGCTTCACACTTTCATCCTGGAAGGAATGAAAAACAACGGGTCCGATTTTAGAGGCCTGCCCGTTTGTTATTTTCCCTTCGTGGAAGGATCGAGGGGACAGGGAAAGGGCCTGGTAAGAGAACTTGCCTCCAGGTCTTGCATGGTCGTTACCGATGACTACCCCTGCTTTTTCCTGCCGCAAATGATCCGGTCGGTTGGAAAGGAGCTGCCCGCCAGGATGGAGGCCATCGACTCCAACGGTCTTCTGCCGATGGCCATGGCAAACAGGGTTTTTCAGACGGCGTATTCCTTTAGAAGATACCTGCAGCAGCAGCTGCCGCGTTTTCTGGACCGGCTTCCCAAGGAAAATCCACTGCGCGGCGTCGAAATTCCAAGGCTTAAAGAAATCCCGGTGGAAATCGGCGCGAAATGGCCGGCGGCGGACACGATCCTGGACGGTTTGCCGGGTCTACCCGGGAACCTGCCTTTCGAGCGCGCCGTAAAGCCTGTGAAAGGGACAGGCGGACGCGAGGAGGCGGAAAAAAGACTGGCCGATTTTCTGAAAAACACTCTTGGCAGGTACCATCTCGATCGCAATCATCCCGACGCCAAGGCGACCAGCAACCTCTCAGCCTACCTTCACTTCGGGCACCTATCGGTTCACCAGATTTTTGCGGGGCTGACGAAGTTCGAGCGATGGTCCCCGGAAAACCTTTCCGCCAAAGCTTCTGGGAAGCGGGAGGGCTGGTGGGGCATGAGTCCGGGCGGGGAGGCATTTCTCGACCAGCTCGTCACCTGGCGCGAACTCGGGTTCAACATGTGCTCCGGGCGCGCCGACTATGACCGGTTCGATTCTCTCCCCGACTGGGCCGTCGAGACCCTCCGCGCCCGGGAAAAGGACCCTCGTCCCTACCTTTACTCACTGGAGGAGTTCGAAGCCGCAAGAACTCACGACCCGCTGTGGAATGCGGCCCAGAACCAACTGCTCTTGGAAGGGCAAATTCACAACTACCTGCGAATGCTTTGGGGAAAGAAGATACTCGAATGGACCCCCTCCGCCCGCGAAGCACTGCAAATAATGATAGAACTGAATAACAAATACGCCTTGGACGGAAGAGACCCCAATTCCTATACGGGGATCTTATGGGTGCTCGGCCGCTACGACAGGCCTTTCGGTCCCCGAAGACCGATATTCGGGACCGTTCGCTACATGAGTTCCAGGAACACCGCCAGAAAAATCAAACTCGCCGGGTATATGCGCTCTTATTACGGCAACCGGGATATGCGGTCTTGACCATTTGTCCACCGCCGGACCGGAATCAAGACATCGTTACGCCGCAAGAACCAACGCAGGCGGCGGCGCATCGCGCCCATTTCGGCAAAAAAACTGGACAAATCCCCGCGAAGTGACCAGTTTTCACCAGCGGCTTGTATTCGGTTTTATGTCAACCTCCAGCCGGAGGCCTGCCCGCTCGGCCCATGAGTAGCAAACGTGCAAAAAACCGGAATAAGGTATAACCCTATCATTCTGCTACGTTGTCGATATGGCCTACTTGCAGAGCTGTCTTGGGTTCTTTCTGTCTTCTGAATGATAAAGGTGTATAATATTAGGCGAAGTGACTGTAACGGCTTGATTGGACAGTATGCTCACCGAATCGTCTTGGCGTCACCCGAAAATAGGGAGAACATAGGATGGCCAATACAATCAACGTCCGGGATTTACCTGAACAAGATGTTCAGCTCCTTGAGCGCTGGGTAGAGCGGTTGAGAGCTAAAGTCAAAAGACAAAGAGCCGCCGAGTGTGAGAGGAGGAAAGAACCGAACTTTGCCACATGGCCGCTCGGCGTGAAGGGGAAGCTGGCGAGGCGAGGCTATGAGTTTATCAGGCGCTTTATGTCCTTCACCAGGCAATAGAGATGATGAGGATCGGTGGGGCTGGGTCTGAAATTGAACCTCTCATAGAAGAGTTTCGCATTGTCATCTTTCGCATGAACAAGTATTGCGCGAATTCCTAGAATATCCGCCGCGTGAAGCGTTCTCAGCATGGCATCCTTAAGAAGTGCAGCGCCAAGGCCTTTGCCTTGTTCACGACTATCAACCGCCAATCGCGCCAAGATCATGAGCGGAACCCGATGACGCGCCAGCCCCTGCCCTATCCTTTCAGGCACGTCTTGATGGGCCATGCTTCCAGCGGCAAGGCTGTAATAACCAACGACCCTGTTGCCGCGACAAACGACATTTTGAGCCGTACCAGCCTTTTGATTGACGACGGCGTAACGTTTCAAAAAGCGTTCGAGTTCAGGATATCCGCATTGAAACGACTCTGTATCGTGGTCAAACCTGATTTTTTCGACGGGCGCAAAGGGAAGAAGGTCGTCACTGGTCATTACGAGGACTCTGTTGTTCCAGAATGCTCGGCTCCCTCAATAACCTTTCCATTCCAGGCATGGGGCGGGGCGGTGCATCGAGCGCAGCTATGAATTCTTCCCATTGTTTGTCATCGAGCAGGAACAATCGCCGATCAGCGAGTACTTCGGCCGCTTGCGTTAAGGCACTGTCGAGAAGAAACTCGGTTACTGTTTTATTGGAAACAGCCGCCGCTTCCTGCAAGAGGCGCTTGACGTTCGGTGTGGTGCGGATGTCGATCCGTTCTATTCTTTGATTTGTTTCTGGATTCATGTTTCATTCCTCCCTATCCATTTATAGCATACACACGTTGTGTGTGCAACCCATTCGTGTAACGCTGCTTCCTCCGGCCCTGCCCTTCCCCGCGTACTTTCTTTTTTTTGCGCCGGTCATTGCCTGGCGCAATGTATAGGTTCGGAGCACTGGTACCGCCACCGCCTGGTCGGGAATATCCTCTTCACCGACGGCGCAAAATATCCGAGATACCTTTTGATTTGCATTCCGGGTCACGGTTCCCTTCCATACGGAAAGGGCAAAATCGCGGGGATTGGGGGGATATGAGCCCTCCGCACCCCACAATGTTGAGTTAAGAAGCCGCGAGCTTTTCCCGCCTGTTTGAAAACCTTTTGTTAGGAGGCCTCATTGTGACTCTCGGCTAAGAAGGTCGGCGGGATTGGGGCCTGTAGCACCCCGCGCGCGAGATGGCATTTTGGATATCGGTGAATATTTTTACTGCTTTTTGCGGATCGTCCGGTGTGAGTATGGCCGCGTCGGGTGGATTCAATATGATCAGAGACATCTTGATTGATGGTTCTGATCTGCGACCCCTCACGGGGTCGTCGTCTTCTTTTTCGTTCCTTTCCGGGGGTATCGGCCTCACGGCCTCAACCCCCGGCTAATGGCTTTGATCCCTCCGGGATCACGATTGTCGCTCCGGGATCACGATCGTTGCTCTAAAAGAGCAGCACCGATTCCAGTTGAGTCGCTTAACTCAACAACATTGCCCGCACCCCACAGGTATCAGCAACACCCGACGCAGCTCACTTCGACTCGCCCGACCCGACGAGAGGAAGCTCCTTATCGACCTTCAAGAAGACGACCGATTTGGGCCCCACTTTTTCATCGATTTCCGGGGGGTAGACCTTTCTGCGTAACGTCTCAATCAACTGGGGGTCCGTTTCCTCCCGGACCTTGGTGAGGTAGAGTCTTTTTCCCTTGTAGCCGGGGACGTTCTCCCGGAAGAGGTAAGCCGCATGGGGATTGGAACTCAGATTGTGATGAGTCAGGCGGTCCGGCATAATGAAAGCCAGAGTGGAGTCTTCCATGACATGTGGCCGCGAGTAAACGGCGGCGTTGACCTTGCCTTCGGCGTCCGCAGTCGATAAGACCCCGAGGCCCTGGGTTTTTTCGAAGTAGTCCGTCAAATCCATATCGATCCTCCAGATTGAAGGTTTTAGACCGACTTTCTTTTGATTAAACTCTTCACGGGGGCTATGTGCCCACCGGAAAACGGCGTGGCGGGCAACGCTTCGCTTTTGCCCACCCTACCCCTCTTCACCGGGACCACCCCAAAAAACGCAAAGCCACAGCGGAGCGTGGTGGCCCGGACACAGAGTGTCGGGAGCCGCGGGGCAGGCTACGCGCAGCCCACCACGCATTTTTAGTGACAGCTACTCACGTCCCCCCGGACACCCTGAAACCACCATAAGTCCGTGGTTTGGGCTTGGCAATCCCGGCTGCGGCGGCACGCCGCCATCACAGCGCGTCTTTGTCGCTCATGTCGATAGCCTTGTCGATTTCGGCCTTGAGCATGGGTGGAAGCCCCATGATGTCGATATTGAGAAACCCCCGGACGATGGTCGAGATACTTTCCGACTCGCTGAGCCCCCGGGACATGAGATAGTGGATTTCTTCCTGGGCCACCTTACCCACGGCCGCTTCGTGGGACATATCGACGCCTTCCACGTGCGCGGAAAGCTGCGGCACCGAATCTATGACACCTCCGTTTAGAAGAAGCCCCTTGCATTCCAGGTGCGCCTTGATGCCTGGAGCTTCTCCGATCAGGTGGCCGCGGTTCATGACATGGGCCCCGTTGCTGATGGCCCTCTGGATGATTTCCGCCCGGCACCCCGGTTTTTGCAGAAACGTTCGGCCCCCCACGTCGAAGTTGGACCCGGGGGTCCCGACGATGATGCTGTAGAACATGGCCGTGGAGTTTTCTCCGGCCAGATAGGTGACCGGATACATCTGAATGGAGCGCACCGGTTTCATACAGATGTAATTGTTTATAAAGACGCCGCCTTCTTCGACCCTGGCCACCGAACGGGGCCGAACGTCCATTTCTTCGGCCCAGTTGTGTATCATGGTAAAGCTCAGTTTGGCATTCTTCTTGACGAAGAATTCCGATATGCCCACGTGGACGCCCTTTTTCATGGTTGGGGAAGTGGCGCAACCCGTGATCACATGCAGTTCCGCCCCTTCCTCCACGACGATCAGGTTATGGACGTTTTGCTGCAGGTTTTCCTTTTCGATATAAAGGCAGGCCTGTATGGGATAGATGCTCTTGCTGCCCGGCAGGGCGCGGATCACATAGCCGTCGTGGAGTTCGAGCGCCGCGGAGGCCGTATATTTGTCCTGGTCGGGCGCAACGAGCTTCCAGAAATAGTCTTTGACCCAGTCGTACTTTTCGAGGGCCGCTTTTGCGGGCAGCACTTCCACGCCGTCCTGCATGCTGTGACAGTGGATGACCGTGGTGTCCTTCTGAACGTAGGTTCCCCCCCGGCCCTTGCCGGTTACGTCCAGGCCGGACATCAGCATGCGCTGCTGTTCGTCTTGGGGCAAGGCGCACATCTCCTGATCGGCCAGGTACTTGTGCGGCACAAAGGACCTGTCGTATTGGGCGAGATCCAGATCGTCGCCAAACAAAGCTTTCTTGTCGACCGCCGCTTTGGCTTTTTTTTCGATGTCGTCTAGATGTTGCATTTTACGCACTCCTCATATCCCGCCTCTCCGATGCACTGGAAGATTTCCCTGGGGTTGCCCGCGCAGGCCAGCACGCCTTCGTAGAGCACCTGCCCCTTGTCGGCAGGCACATAGTCGAGGATATAGCCGGTGTGAGTGATGATAAGTCCCATTTTGGTCCTGTCCTTACGCACAGTGGCAACGGATTTGGCATTTTCCCTGCCGAGATCCTTTTGGAGCAGCCGGGCTATCGTTTTGCCGATGAGGGCCATATTTTCGATATCCACGCCCGATTCCGGTTCGTCGAACATAATGAGGTCGGGGTCCTGCGCCTTTAACTGCAAGAGCTCGGAGCGTTTGATTTCGCCCCCCGAAAAACCGGCATTGACATCCCGGTCGAGAAACTCGGCAAAATTGAGGGATTGGGCCATCTGTTCGGCGTCCACCTTGTTTTTGGCGCAGATATCGACCATCTGCCTGGTTTTCAGGCCGTTGATGGTGGGAGGCCGCTGATAGGACATCCCGATACCCAGGCGGGCGCGCTCGTCTATGGGGGCATGGGTGATATCCACGCCCTTGAAAGTGATCGTACCTCTTTTGACTTCATACTGCGGGTAGCCCATTATGGTCATGAGCAGAGAGGTCTTGCCCGAACCGTTGGGCCCGAAGAGGATGTGTGTTTCACCGGGTTTTATCTCCAGGTGTATGTCTTTTAGCAGGATTTTTCCGCCCAGCTCCACCTGCAGGTCGTCAATCAAGAGCATCCGAACCTCCTTTTATAGTCCCAAATTCCGGAGGGACAATTCCGCCGGCCTCAGCCCCGGTTCCCGCCGCCGGCCCCGGGACAAACATGGTTCACCATGGCGACACGGCCACACCCACCATCATAATCGACAGACTGTGCTGTCGGCCAGTTAAACATGCATTCCCCCTCCTTTTCCGGTAAGGCCGTCGCGCCAAAGGCGCGATGCATCAGGCCGACGCACGGAACGTGCGCCGGCCGCAAATGGCGGGTGCGGGGCGGACACCGCCCTGCGCTTTTGGTTCTTTACATATTGGCATTAAAGCAACAGTATTGCCGCCACAGGTCCGGCTCCGCCGGCGATTGGACTGGAAAATCCGGCGGCCGGGCTGGACGCCGATGACATAGCCAAGAGCTGCCCTTGAGCAGCTACACCTCTAGATGATTCCGGCTTGACGCCACAGCCACACCGGAATATAGTGGAGAACCTTGGGCTGCAAGGTGCGTCACGGCCATGCCGGCCACGCAGCTATAATACTCGGAACTTGCAGGTGCAAACAGTCCACTTTACTTTGTTGAAATTAGATAAATGGAGGTTGGAGATTTGATGGACCCGGAAAAAATAATGGAAGACTTGTCAAAAGAGTTGAATGCCACGCTAAAGGCAATGGCAAAGGCAAAAGATGTGAATGAAAGGGAGGCTTACAGTCGAATTGTAAAGAATATTTGTGAATCATTGGGTGTATTTTTAAGGCTCGCAAGTGAAATGATGCAATATGAAGAAGAGGAAATCGAGCCTCCTTTATAACGGTGGTTGTCGCGAGACATTATTCATGCTCATAGCCGGCGATCCGACGGCCTGTCTGGAGCTTATTCCATGACCGACGAACTTCATAAATCGGATAGCGCCTGCTGTAAGAACGGCCTTTCGGCCCTTCAAGCCATCGAGGCAGGGAAACGGCCGCCTCTGGAAGATTTAGCCGAGCCGGCCCATCCCGAGCCCTTGAGACCTGCGGCCAATTTACCCGGACTGGTCACAAACGCGATCATGCAAAAGCCGCAAGGGAGCGAATTTCCCCCTGTGGCTGGTCTATAAAGCCGATAAACTCTATCCCGACTGGCAACAGCCCGACAGGGACTGGAAAGCGTGTTGTTTTAATGTCGCCTCTTTAGCTCTCGACGCCCTGGAGGTAGGCGGGGAGGTTTACCCAAACCTCAAACCGCCCGATCACTGGGCGAACGGAGTCAACTACTAAGACCGTCATTGATTACCGAACATAGGAGGATCGTAAAACGCCCTCACACCAGGTTGGGTTCAGGCCGAGGACGGGCCCCTATCGCGGCTGGAAGCCTGCACCTCAGCCCTACAAAGACCAACCGCATCAGGTCTCGCTCTGCGTGAGATAAAAAGCGATGTTCGGTTATTTATGCATTTCTTAGTATGTGGTGCAGGCCTACGGCGCCTTGTACCAGGGGAAAACACCGCCCATTAACGAGATGCTCCTGTCGGCGGATGAGCGACTGGCGATACCCGTAAAGCTTCTCAAGATCGCCGGGATTTCACTCGATCCCAGTCCGCAGTTCCAAGACTTCACCGCGCTGCCGGTAGCCGCGGCCGCAAAAATCTCTGCCAGTTCAGGTGGAAAGAAGCAGCCGTTCCTTTAGCAGGGAGAATCGCGACTGCATGGAGTTGTTTGCGAGGGCGATGGCCAGAGCTTTTTTCGACCCGACCAGCACGACCAGCTTTTTGGCCCTGGTCACCGCGGTGTAGAGTAGATTTCGCTGCAGCATCACAAAGTGCTGGGTGAGCAGCGGGAAGATAACCGCCGGGTATTCGCTGCCCTGCGATTTGTGAATGCTTATGGCGTAGGCGAGTACGAGTTCATCCAGCTCGGAAAAGTCATACCTGATGCTCCGGCCGTCGAACTCCACCTGGAGATGTCCCCCTTCATGGCGGATCGTTCGGACTCGTCCGATATCTCCATTGAACACCTCCTTGTCATAGTCATTTCTTATCTGCATCACCTTATCGTTTACCCGGAAGGTGCGGCCCGCCAGCTCGAGGGTAATGCCGGCGGGATTTAAGGCTTTTTGCAGCGCGAAATTAAGATTTTTCGCCCCCGCCTCTCCCCGATGCATGGGACTGAGCACCTGGACGTCTTCCACCGGGTCCAGGCCGAAATGACGGGGAACTCGGGTGGTGCAGAGTTGCACAATGGTCTTTAGCGCCTCTCGCGGGTCTTCCCGGTTAATGAAGAAAAAATCCTGCTTTTGACCGGTGTCCGCGCGCAGGTCGGGGAATTCTCCCCGGCGGATGAGGTGCGCATTGGTGACGATTCGGCTCATTTCCGCCTGGCGAAAAATCCGGGTCAAACGGATCACCGGAAATTTTCCCGATGCGATGATATCGCCCAGAACGTTGCCGGGGCCAACCGAGGGGAGCTGGTCGCAGTCGCCCACCAGGATGAGAACGGCATGGGGCGGGACGGCTTTTAACAAGTGGGCGGCGGTCACTATGTCCAGCATGGAAACTTCGTCGACCACCACCAGATCGGCGGCAAGAGGCTTATTTTCGTTTCGTTGAAACCCGCCGGTGCGCGGGCTGAATTCCAGCAGCCTGTGGATGGTTGCCGCGGGGCGGCCGGTGGCCTCCGAGAGCTTTTTGGCCGCTCGGCCCGTTGGCGCGGCCAGGTTCAATCGCGCTCCGAGGTGTTCGTAGATGGATATGATCGCCCGGACCAGGGTGGTTTTGCCCGTGCCGGGGCCGCCGGTTATTACCAGGACCTTTTCTCGCAGGGCGAGTTTCACCGCTTCCTCCTGGAGCGGGGCGAGCGAGAAATTGAGCCGGCCGCGGACCCAGTCCAGGGCGGCCTGCGGGTCCATCTTCGGCCGCAGCCTCTGGTAGCGTCCAAGGGAGGTAAGTCGCCCGGCGACGCCGACCTCCGATCCATGCAGGGAACCGAGGTAGATCGCCCTCTGATCACTTGTTTGTCCGCAAGCGGATAGTGGAATGTTTTCTTCCTGTATTCGCGTACCCGCCTTGAGGCTGGCCAAGGCTTCTTCCATTACGGCGGGCTCGATCCCCAGTTTTTCCCTGCCCTGTTCCAGGATCAGGGAATGGTCCACACAGACGTGTCCCTCCTCGGCCGCCTCGTGCAGCAGGAAAAGAATGGAGGCCTCGGCCCTTAAGGGGGAATCATTCGAAAATCCCAGGTTTTTCGCCAGCTTGTCGGATGTCCAAAAGCCGGCCCCGGTGATCTCCATGGCCAGGCGATAGGGATTTTCCCTTAAAATGTCGGCCGACTGTCCGCCGTAGCGCTTGAAGATCCGCGCTGCGAGCGCAGCGCTTATGCCGTTGGCTCGCAGGAAGATCATCAGGTCGCGGATTTCCCTTTGATCCCGCCATGCTTTTTGTATCTGTTCGACGCGGCGCCGGCCGATTCCCTCGATCTCGGTAAGCCGCTCTATCTGCTGATCGATCACCTCGAGGGTCTTTTCGCCGAAACGATCGACAATGCGCTCGGCCGTTTTGGGGCCGATGGAGCGTATCAGGCCCGAGCCCAGGTATTTCCTGATGCCCTCAGCGGTCGAAGGCTCAACCAACCGGTATCGGTCCACATGGAATTGCTTTCCGAAACGCGCGTGGGTGCGCCATGCGCCTTCCATGAGCAGGGTTTGGCCCGGGCGCGCGGAGGGGAAGTCTCCAACGGCGCTCACCAGGTCTTTGTAACCGGGGGCGCGGACCTTGATGACGGAGTAGCCGCCCTCCGGGCTGGTGAAGGTGATCCTTTCGACCAGCCCCTGGAGCCTGCCTCCGTTCTCCTCCGGCGCATTGCGGGTTTTCATATTCGGAAACCGACAGTAGAGAATATTTTAGGACGCGGACGATCTTTGTTTTTGAAAACTCCCGGTAATTTGTTAACATTAAATGAGGGAGAAAAACCAGAACCATTTGGTCTTTGGTTGTTGGAACCGGCAGCAGGGTCGGTTTTACAAGTCTGCCAGCGGAGGGGTGGCTCAATGTCTCTTTACATTAAAACCGACGACTATCGCAAACACGGAATAAGCAAATATTCCGATCCCGCCCTCATCAGGGCGGTGGTGCAAAAGGAACTCAATATAGAGAGGGTATTCGTATCTTTTGTCAACAAGCACGAATACATCAGGGTGGACTTTCTGCGCCCCAGGCCGCACCGAAGGCTAAACAGGCGGCCGCGCCGTCAGGCCTCTTCCGAATAAATAATGGCGCCCTTCCGGCGCCATTTTTTCATCTCAGCGCATTTTTTTCATGGCATAGTTTCGGGGTATGTCAAACAGCGACGGGTCGAGGCGGCTTCGCTCGATTTTGGTCAAAGTGCTCGTAACGGTGCAGCCCATGACGTGGTTGACGGTGCGGACCGGAAAACCATCAAGCTCGCGGACAAGCCCCGCGATATTGAGCGGCCTCAATACCGGGTTGTATTCTGCGATAGCTCGCGCCTGGGCCCCCAGGGTTTCCAACTCCCCGTAGCCGTCCACATCCCTGGAAACCCAGTATTCTCCATTCACTATGGCAACGTGCACAAAATACTCCCGGCATCTGTAGCCCGCGATGGTCCTGTATTTGTTTGTGGGGGTAACCGCAGTACCCATCAGCGCCCCCATCATCTGCGCCATCCTCTGCTGGTCCTTGCCCGCAACGGACGGTATGCCCGGCAGTCGTGCCAGGTTGATTTGGGTACAGACCCTTTTCCTGGTATTGAGTGAGTAGATTTTCTTGGCCTTGTAGCGCACTATTATGACCTTGCCCGCGCCCAGATCGACCCTGGAGGCGTAGGGCGTCAAATAATATTTCTGAATCGAGTTCCCATTGGACTGTCCGGGAATTCTGACCGAGACGCTGCGGGTTTCCCAGTAAAGGTCGGCTTTGGCCGGTCCGGCCAAAAACGCGGCGGCCAGTGCTATTATCCAGGTGTAGAACAACCATTTTTTTGCCTTCATGATTTCCCTCCGCCCCTAGTATCCACTATCCGTGGTCGAGAATCAAGCGGTGGTCGCCCGGCCGGATCGATCCCCCTGTACGATCAGTGCCCTGTTTGCGTGAGCCAGGGTAAAGAAGAACAAACCCGATCGTCATTT
This sequence comes from Syntrophobacteraceae bacterium, assembly GCA_031292195.1. Lineage (GTDB taxonomy): Bacteria > Desulfobacterota > Syntrophobacteria > Syntrophobacterales > Syntrophobacteraceae > SbD1. The sequence goes on along the minus strand of JARLHP010000097.1, from coordinate 4,926 downwards.
TCCACGAGATCAGCAGGAATATAGGAGAAAAAGCCGTGGTCTGGACAAACGCCGCCGGGGTCCCAAACGTAAGTACCAGGAGGCATCACCGCTGCCTCAGCCCGAAACTCGCAAAGATGCGAAAGGACAGGAGTTTCTCTTAAGTTAGTGGCATTAAGTCAGACCCCGACCGCGAGTACCCCGACCGCCGCGACCGCGCCGACCGAGGCCCGCCAGAGCGAATCCGGGGCGGCCCTACCCCGGCGACCCGCAGACAATTCCCTATTGCCCTAAACGTCTATGATCATCAACTCGCTGATGCAAACTGGACCAGATACTTTCCGCAGTTGGATGGCACAATGTTTGCCCTTACCCTTTATCAGGCAAATTTTGGAGAGAAGGAATGAAGCCCGTCGCAACCGGTCAATCCAAGAGCATTCCAGCTGGTTTAAATAGAGGGCATGGCAATCCCCTTCTCGAAGGCTTCGTCCAGATTTCCATGCACTCAGGCGTCAATTTGCGAGGAGACTAGAAGGCCAAATGGAAAATTCGAGTAAGGGCGCCCATCACTTGTCTGTCCTGGTTGTCGAGGACAAGCCCGATCTTCGCAAGATGCTTTGCGATTTTGTTGAAGCGGAGGGCCATTCAGTTATAGCGGCCGGCAAGCTTAATGTTGCCCTGGGCGAAGTCGGCAGGAGCTATTTCGATCTGGCGTTGATCGGCCTGCGCCCTGGAACTCAATCGGGCATGGACCTCACACTTTTCAGGGCCAAAAGCCCCTGGATAAAACTGGTGGTCTACACCGCCCAGGCTTCTACTGAAGGCGTGATCGAAGCGATGGATTACGGCGCTTTCGACTATCTCACAAAGCCGTTCACCCGGGACCGGGTGGCACATCTCATTCGCAGAGTGGCAGAAATTCGGACAGTGGAGCAAAAGCTTTCGGCACTTAAACAAATCTATGATGAGAGTGTTCCGGAAGTGATGCTGGAGAGTTCGAATGCTGCCATGCAGCGTGTATTGACCATGGCGAGACAGGTAGCCGACAGCGAGGCAGCCATACTCATTCGCGGCGAGAGCGGCGCCGGAAAGAGCTTTCTTGCTCGCCAGATCCATTCCTGGAGCGGCAGGTCGCCAGAGCCCTTCGCAACCATTTCTTGCCCTTATCTGCCGGCGGAACTTCTCGAAAACGAGCTTTTCGGTCTCGCCAAAGGGTCATTTGCAGGCGCCATGCCCGATGATCCCGGCCGTATTTCGGCCTGTCAAGGCGGCACGCTTCTTCTGGACGAAATCGGAGAATTGCCTTTATCTGTTCAGCCAAAATTGCTGCGATTCCTTCTGGAAAAAACTTACGAGCGTGTAGGTGACCCTGTCGCCCGGAAGGCGAATGTGAGGATGATCGCCACAACGAATGCGGACCTTGAAGCGTCTGTCAGGGACGGTAAATTACGCGAAGACCTTTTCTACAGACTCAATCTGGTGGAAATAATTGTCCCGCCCCTCAGAGAGCGCCAAGAGGACATACTGCCGCTTGCCGAGGGTTTCGCCGTATTTTTTGCAAAACAGAATCACAGTCGGGCAGCAGGATTTTCCATCGAGGCCGGAGAAATCCTAAAAAAGCACAATTGGCCAAACAACGTGCGTGAGCTTCGAAACACCGTTGAACGCGCGGTGCTCCTGTGCAAAGGACCGCAAATAGGTCTCCACGATCTTTTCTCCAATCCGGGTTTGTCCGAAAAACTGCCCCTACCGGGTGATCCTGTTCCTCTTGAAAAAATAGAAGAGTTGCACATCCGGCGCGTATTGGCCTCCGCAAAGTCCATTGAGGAAGCATCACGAATACTGAAGGTCGATCTGGTGACTCTTTGGCGGAAGCGCAAAAAATACGGAGTCTGAGCTGGATCGCATTTCATTTTGCAATCCCCAAAAGCTCTTCTTATCTTTCTATGGTGTTCAAGCGCAAGAAACACGTCATCTTAGCGTGGTTGCATTGCAAAATCCCGGGCAAGGCAACTTCTTGCATTTTGAAATATCCAGCCTTGGCCATTTTTTCAGCAGCCGCCTAAGCCCCTGTTTTTCTTGGATCCGCATGACTTCGCATTGTGGCACGGCATATGCTTTGGAAGTCGGAATCTGCAGATATTCTTGAAGGGAGTATTCTTTATTGCGCGCCTGCAACTGCCGCAAAGGGATTTTGGGTGAACAAGTTTTTCTATTTCGAGAGGAGATTTAAGAGATGGACCCGCAAAACCTGACAACCTGGCTACCCGCAATGTTTTTCCTGGGACTGGCGTTAATGGGAATCTGTATGGCCTTCGTTAAGGCTTGTGAAAAAATCTAGGGCACAGGAGCACAACTAATGATTTACCTAACAGCAGCTGTGGCTGCATTTCTTTTCGTTTACCTGGTTGTGGCGATGATTCGGCCGGAATGGTTCTAAGCGCCAGGCGCCCGATGTGCGGGCCCAGCCTTAAGGACCGCCGGCGGCTGTTAACGATACAAAAAGGAAAAACAAATGGCGTTTATTCAAATATGGTTTCTGCCTATAGCTCTTCTAGTAACCGCCACGGTAGTCGCATTCCCTCTTGGCCGCTACATGGCGTGGATCATGGATGGAAAATACCGCCCGTGGAAAGTCTTCGGCTGGTTCGAGAAGAAGTTGGATAGCGGAGAGCAAAACTGGAAACAGTATCTATTCGCGCTGCTGATTTTTAACATTTTCATGTACGTATACACCTTCGTGGTCCTGGCGATCCAACCCTATACGCCGCTTAACCCCAGGGGGCTTACACTGCTGGCGCCGAGCACCATTTTTAACACCGTCGCCTCATTTATCACGAACACCAATCTCCAGCATTATTCGGGGGATCAAACCCTCTCGAACTTCACCCAGATTTTTTTCGGGATTTTCAATCTCTTTTTCTCCGCGGCGGTAGGTCTTTGCGCGCTGACCGCTATCATCCGGGCTCTTCGGGGCCAATCGAAAGTCGGCAACTTCTTCGTCGATATGTGGCGTACGGTGGTTTATATGTTCGTTCCCGCCGCGTTTATATTCGGCCTCTTCTTCATATCCCAGGGCAGTCCGATGACATTCCGGACGTCGCACGATGTTCACACGGTGGAAGTTGGAGCGATGGGCGCGACCGACACCGGGGCGGCTAAAACGCAAACCGTTATAGTGGGGCCTGTCGCCGCGTGGGAGTCCATGAAGATGCTTGGCACCAACGGGGGCGGTTTCTATGGCATGAACTCGGCGCATCCGTTCGAAAATCCGACTGGAGCTTCTAATTTCTTCAATACTTTTTGCATGATGATGTTCCCCTTCGGTCTGGTGATTATGTTCGGCCGAATGCTGAACAAGTTCAGGCACGGCCTGGTGATTTTCGGGGTCATGATGGTCATGATGGCGGGCACGATCTGGTGGTCTGTCTATTACGACACACTCAAGCCAAACCCGGCATTTACCGGACAATCCGTTGAACGAAAGTACGAGATCCCGAGCGCGACGGCCACCGGCGGCAAGATTCCTTTGGTCCTGCCGAAGGTCGCGAGCTTACCCGTCGACCAACACCTCGGCAACCTCGAAGGCAAGGAAATGCGTTTCGGGACATCTGCCGGAGCAACTTTTGATGCATTGACCACCGACGTTACATGCGGTGCGGTAAACGCGGAAGAAGACAGTCTCAACCCGGTGGCAGGGGCTTCGCCCATGGCCGGGATGTGGCTAAACTGCGTTTATGGCGGCAAAGGCGTTGGAATGATAAACATGTTGACGTTTATCATTTTAGGGATCTTCGTCGCCGGACAGATGGTCGGGCGGACACCGGAATATCTCGGGAAGAAAATCGGAGCGCGCGAAGTAACCTTCGCAATGATAGCCATACTGGTTCACCCGGTCTTTATTCTCTGGCCTACAGGTCTTTTCGCCGCCACACACTGGGGGCTCGATGCGATAAGCAATCCCGGCGCCCACGGCTTCTCGCAGATTCTATACCAGTTTTCATCGGCTACCGCCAACAATGGCTCGGCCTTTGACGGCCTGGGCGTCACCTACGGGTTCTGGAATGCTGTGAGTCCTGCCCCAAGTGCTATTGCCTTCGATATCGCAGCCGGTTTGTCGATAATTTTCGGCCGTTTTCTCCCGATTATCGCCCCAATGGCCATGGCAGCCTCCCTTGGCGCTAAAAAATCGAGCCCGTTTGGTCTTGGCACTCTTCGCGATGACGGTCTGACGTTCGGCTTTCTTCTCTTGGGTGTTGTAATCATTATCGGCGCTTTGCTCTTTTTGCCTGCGTGTGTACTCGGACCAGTGGCGGAGCACCTCGGGCCGATGCCTTTCGGAGGATGATGACCGGTGATAAAGGACGATCTTAAGAAACGGCGAATTAAAGACGCAACACTCAAAGGAGTTCCAGATATGAGCAAGGAAATTCCGGATCTTGAAAAAGCCGCGGCTCACGCCCACGCGACTCTAGAGCGGCCCACGCCTGTACGCCGGGCAAAACCTCGGGGGCTGCTGGACAAGGATACCGCGAAGGTCGCCTTGAAACGGGCGTTTGTAATGCTGCGGCCCGACATCCAGTGGAATAATCCCGTGATGTTCGTGGTATTGGTTGGAGCTGTTCTGACCCTTCTGTATATCATTCAAGCTTTATTGGGCCGCTCTAGGAGCGTGGTCCCGGTTTCATACTTTATATCTCTGGACGTATGGCTTTTCTTGACCGTACTTTTCGCAAATTTCGCAACCGCCCTGGCCGAAGCGCGCGGCAAAGCACAGGCTGAATCGCTAAAGAAAGCCCGCTTCGACACTACCGCCTATCGCTTGATGCCCACAGGCGCCTTTGAGGAGGTCTCCTCGACGGCTTTAAAACGTGGGGACAGGGTGGTCGTGGAAGCTGGACAGACAATTCCAGGGGATGGCGACATCGTCGAGGGAATTGCCGCTGT
>JARLHP010000096.1 GCA_031292195.1 Syntrophobacteraceae bacterium | reverse complement strand
GCTTCTCAAGAGGCTCAGATCAGTTTCCGCTTTTCCCTCGCGCATCTTCTTCAGAGATTTCTTCCTTTCTTCATCAGTGATGCGGTAGAGCGGCTGGATATTGAAGCCAGGGAAGGAATTGCCATTGTTGCGCTCCCATTTCCGAAGAGGAGCCACCTTCTCCTGGCTCATGGGAGCAATGCCTGTGACCAGGCCGCCGGAGCCCAGCCAAATCCGGTAGCATGGCTTCTTCTCAGTGGCTTTTGGTAGAGGCTTCAGATACCTGTGCCACTCTGCGGTCGTTATTTTGCAATCCTCGAGAACGGTCGAAAGATGGTAAAGTTCATTCAGCATGTAGTCCTCCCCCGCGCTGGAACATCATGACCCCCCCTGCAATCTCGACGTTTTGGTCGTAAGTGAATGCACACTCGGAGGCATATCCTGTGGAAAAGACTTCTCGCAGCATCGACGGTAACATCGTATTGATCTCTGCGCAAACCTTGGTAGTTTCCCGAAACGGCCCGAAGTAGCTTGGACCAAACTCTTTCCAGCCCAGAAATGGGGTGGTGTAGCACTGGCCCTGCCCCAGCCTGCGGTTAAAAATTGCCTGATAGGCGTGGCCAGGCGCCGTGGTCTTGCTGTCCCAGAGCTTCGCCCTTTCTGGAATGCGGCCTTTGGTCGATCTGGAAACAGGAGCGACCTCGGCGTAAAGCCTGTAGCAAACGTCAAGCAGCACTGTTGCAAGAAGCTGGTAGCCACCTCCGCCGGTGATCACACCCGGCTTCCGAAGCGGCCCTCCGTAATTGGTCTGGTAGTTATGGTATTGGAGGGGTGCACATACTTCAACCTTAGTCGGGACGATCCTCACCGCGGGCCCCCAAAGCAGGGCTTCGAAGATGCCCTTCGCCGCCGAGTATGTTGGCGCGGGATAACTCACAGGACAATCGCCGGTATCGGGCCGGGTCCACATGGCCGTGGCCCCGGCTATTTCCATTTCGATCTCATAAGCTTTGCCGCCCATGCCTGATTACCTCCGTCAGTGAGTTGCATCCCGATCAACAACAGGCCAGCCTGGTCAACTTCGTGACAATTAGAGCTGGCATGACCTGCCGGCATTTCGCACAAACCGATCATCGCCATCAGTATCCCGCGGACCCGCGCACCCTCCAAAACGATCTACACGTCTGAGCAGCGTGAACAAGATCGAGACAACCAAAAGCTCCGGCTCACGCTGCGCGCGGTCGCCGGGTCAAAGCGGTTTGTCGAACGTGAAAAGTCTTAAAGATATAAAAAGTGACACGAAAAGATGCTTCCATCAAAGAAACAATCTATCACTACCAGCGCAGGAATCGATTCAAATCCTTACCATTCAAATATTTAATCCTCTCAGCGACTTCACCTTTTGCCCTTTCTCGTTGCCGTTTCTATTGCCACTTCCCGTTTCCACTTCTCGTTGCCGTTTTGCGGCGCGAAATACCTTTGTGATATAGGCACTGTGGGTTAAAAGGCCGTCGAACAGATGGGGTAAGCCCTACCGTCTGCCCAAGACCGCATTGCGTGCTAATGCCGCTCTTTGAAAACCAAATATGGAATCGCTCCACTTTAATTACCACTCACACCACACTCTTGTCCCTTCTTTATCGTTCAATGTTCTTACGCTGTTAGCTGGCTGTTCTTCATGCTGATACCTGGCTGTTAGCTGGCTGTTCTTTACGCTGTTAGCTGGCTGTTAATTTCGACCTTTAAATCGTTAAACTTCAATTAAATCAGTATAATAAGAAAATCAACGGGGAAAAAAGTTGTATTAACAGCCAGGAACAGCATAAGGATGTCTCTGCCGGACGGCGTCGGGGGAGGGCGCACAACCGGGTCGAAATCAATACGGCCGGGCGCGTATGGCGGTCAACTCAAGGGCGAGGCGCTGCCCATTCCTGATTTCTGTTCGTTGACTATAAATTCTCTCAGTTCTTGCAGAACGCGTCCGAAAAGGCTTTCGGAAAACCTCAAACCACTGGCGGCTATGAGGGAATGGCGCCTGTAGGGGTCGATTTCGAAGTTCCATGGTCGCAGATCCATTGCGGCGCCTTTTTTCTTCAGGTGGTTTAAAAACCTGTCCATCTCCACGGTGAGCCGTTCATAGTCCTCTTTACCGTAGACTTTGCCTTCGTACTCTCCAAAGGAGCAGTCGCCAAAGGAGAGGAAAAGCTCTTGCTGGTCGAGCGTTTGCCGGGTAACTCTGAACTCGGGGTAGGAGGCAAAGAAGGGATCGACCTGGTAGAGTTCGATGAAGCCGCTCCGCGGGACAAGGCTCAGCACGTCCGCCGGATGCTCCGCGCCGCGGTGGTCGAGGAATGCGCGCAGGTACCTGCACATCAGGGCGAAGTCGGCTTCCGGGGCGGCAAGACCAACGCTCACGATCCTGGCGTGCCCCTGGCCAAGCGGCGGTTCGCCGTTTATCAGCCGCACGCGTTTGCCCAGAGGTTCGTCGATGCTTTTAAGGTATTCCATGAAGCGCTGGGCCAGGAGGTCCTTTTTCATGTAGTCCAGGGCCCCCGAGCCCACCTGAATGCTGTCGGGGTTTTGCTCGTACTCGAAGTTGCTGGCGAACACCAAAAAATTGGAACCCGCTGTTTTCATGAGGTGAAAGCCTTCCTTTTCGAATTCGGCCAGAAGGCTCATGGTTCGGTTCTTGAGGTTTATGTCCCGGATCACGTCATTTTCGGTTTCTCCCCTGGCTATGGCCTTTTGGACCAGGATTTCGTGTATCCAGTGGGTCCACCAGGTGGTGGAGAGCTTTAGGGTGCTTAAGATCTTCCGGACTTCTCCGGGAAGATTCCGGCCATGATAGGCGAGGGGAGGCCCCGGTTCGAAATCCTCGGCCCTCACGTCCTTTAGCCCCATGGCTTTTATCCTGTCCGCCTGTCTGAAGCAGCGAAGCCATGTGTCGAAGGTATGTAGTAGCCTTATCTCGGGAATCGGCCTGCCGGCTGTGAGTTGCTTTTCGATTTCGGCGTGACTCTCCAGTTCCAGTTCCCATTGATAATGCACGTCGAGCAGTTCCGGATAGCCGCAGTTTTCATAAGCCCCCGCGTCGAACTGTTCCTTGAGATATTCCCAGTCGACATATAATTTTTTCCTGAGACGCCTGTCTTCGAGGAAGCCGGATGCGGGGGTATGGCCCATGATTCCACGTTCTCCGTCCAGGAACACATTTTTGCCGATAAACGAAGTCACGACGCTTTCCGGGTTTAGTATGGCGCCCTCTTCCCCGGACAAGGTGAGGGGTTTTCCGTTCGCGTCCCGTGTCTTTATAAGGTAGGGCTTTCCGTAGGCCACCGCCGAGACGGCCTCATGAGAGGTGGTGTGGCCGTCTACGCGCACGATGCCCCGGACCCGCGGGTGGTTGACCGCCAGATCCCCCTTGCCGAAAGTGCTCCTGCGCAGCAAAATGACGTCCTGGCCTTTTTCCGCCAGTTCGAGGGCCGCATCGCTTCCGAAAACCAGGACTCCGGCGTCGGCGGAGTCGGTGATCGGCTCACCCGATGCCAGTACCTGGAAATCGGTGAACCCCTCCCGCAATCCTTTTTCGGGCTGAGAAAGCGCCTGGTTTATGGCCAGCGACGCCAGCTGGATAGAGGTCTTTCCCTCGTCGACCATGTCCCACATGGCCCGTACCGTCGCGCTGCAAGTCGTTCTCATCGGACGGCGCTGCAGGATGAAGACCCTTCCCGATTCGACCGTGAATTCGATGTCGATCGGGCGCTTGGCGCGGCATTCGAAAGCGTCGCGCACCAGGAGCAGCATCTGGTGTATGGCCGGGTTGGAAACCCTCAGGTCTTCGGCCTGCAGAAGGTCTTTGCGGAGCTTTCCGGACACGATCTTGTCGCACTGCACCTTGGGCGCCCACTCGATTATGGGGTGGTTTGCCCCGGAGCGCTGCTCGCGGGTGAAAAGGACCCCGCTTAGAGACTTGTCGTCCCTGTTTCCGAAAACCATCCGTTGAACGATGGCCGCCGTTCCCATGGAATCGGGTACGGATTCGCCGGGACGCTCCCGGCTGAAGCGCGCCTCCACCGCGATGGGAGACATCCAGGAGCCGAAAACCGCCTCTATGACATTTTTTAGCTGCCTGTGCGGGCCGGTTTCGAAACCGGGCGGGCAAATCGGGTGGTCCGCTTTGTCCAGTACGCCTTTGAAAGCGGCGATGAGGGTCTTTAATCCCGAAACCGGGATGGCGCCTTCCACGCCGAAGTCATTTATGATGCGATAGAAGTTGTCGTAGGGAATATCGAGGACCACTTCCCCGTACATGCGAATGGAGGTGAGATAGGTGGTGAGTACGAAGGATTCGTCTTCGCCCGCCCCGATCATGGCGGAGGCCACTTCGTCGTTGAATCCGACGTTGAGAGCGGTCGCCAGCGCGCCGGGCAGTGAAACCGGAGCGCCCCCCCGCACCGCCACCAAAAGGGGCAGGCCGCCGCTCGTGTCCCCGAACTTGCGGCCGGTGCGCTCCTCCAGGCTGGAAATCTCCGAGAGAGTGGACTCGAACAGAGGGTCGGGAAGAGTGTTTTGTGACCGATCGAAAAGGCGCCAGGCCTCGGTCGTGAGTATAAAACCGTCTGGAACGGCGATTCTTTCGTCCATTCCGGGGAAAATCTGCCGAAGGTCCCTGTAGTCTTCCGCCAGCCTGGCGCCTTTGGCGCCGAGAAGCTCGATATTGCCCGGGTCGGTCCTTCCAAAGGGGATGATCAGGGGATTTTGCATCGTCCGCTCCTCGCTACCATAAACCCACCACAGAGGCACAGAGGCACAGAGGGAACAGTTTTTTGCCGGGCCGGGAGACGACGGCCCGGCAAAACCTCGCCTGAAGGGCGGACTTTGCGGGGGATAGGACTATATGCCGAAGGCGAAGCCCTTTTGACCGGCCGTCGTCTCCCGGCCGGTCAAAAAAGAGTCTATCTCTGTGCCTCTGTGCCTCCGTGGTTCGCCTTGCCTCTTGCTCCCCGCTCCGGCCCTAAAACCGATACCTTTCCGCCACGATCTTCTCCACTTCCTCTTCGGTGGGCATGGTGTCCCGGTAGCCGGCCAGATACTGGGCTCTCAGCCACCGGAATAGGCTCACCGTCTCGTTTACCTGGATGATCTCGGGGATGATCTCGCCCTCCTGGGTCTTGATGTGCTGGTTGTACTGGCCGAGCATGCTGACCACATCAAAGAAGGTCGCCGGGTCCCGGCTGACACCCTTTTTGAAGGACTTGCCCTGGAGCGGGTAGATCTTGTCCGGATCGGGATTGGCCGATATATCCAGCCGCTGGAAGGGCCTTCTTACCGCGATCTGCCACTTCCGCGATTCCACCATCATCCGGGAGATGAGCGGCCCCGCCCAGTCGTTTGCCTGCTGGCCCTGCGGGCAGGCGGAGAAAAATTCCACCACCGAAGGCCCGTTGTAGGCGATGGCTTCCTTCAGGATCTTGATGGCGTATTGGGGGTTGTCTATGGTCAGCTTGGCCGTGTAGACGTGCGAGATGGAGGCGGCCTGGGCCATGATGCGTCTGTGCAGCGTCGTCTTGCCCGCATAGCGGGTCCCGATGGGCGAAGTCGAGCGGTCTGTTCCGAACCGCGTCGCCCCGGATTTCTGCGCGCCGGTGTTCATGTAGCCTTCGTTGTTGAAAATCACCCAGGTGATATCGTAGCTCTCGCCCAGGGCGTAGTTGAACGGGCCGTTTCCGATATCGTAGATGGCCCCGTCACCGGCGAAGACGATGATCTTGGTCAGTACGTCCTTAAAGCCGTTGATGTAGGCCTGATCCAGGCTGAACTTGGCGCCCAGGGCCGCCGCCGAAGCCGTGCCGAAGCCGTAGTGGCCCGCCTGGTAGACCCGGGAATTGAACGGGTTGGTCAGCTCCGAGACCTGGTTGCACCCGGTGGCGTTGATGCAGTAGATGTTGAAACCGTGATCGAGCATGTGCTCGATGGCGTGCTGGTGCTTGTCGGATAGTACCTTTAAGCCCTGGTAGAATGTGGCGATCCCCTGCGGGTGGTTTCGAAGAGACTCCGCCGCAAAGAAGGTGAGCAGGCTTATGGAGCCCTCGCCGCAGCCCGGGCAAAGGGTGTGCCTGCCCGGATAGATCTTGGAGAAGACAAAGAGGACCTGCTGCATGAGGGGCAAGGTGTCCACGTAGGGAGCGGCATCGGCGGTCCGGTCGAATTCCTTGTATGCTTCGGGCAGAAAATCGGTTTGCCTCGCCTCCGTCTTGGCAACCATCCGCAGGGCGTCGGTGGGGCAGACCTGCTCGCAGATGCCGCACCCCTTGCAGGCTTCCGGTATTACGTTGATGTTCATGGCGAAGCGTTCCCAGGGGAGTTTCCCGGGGGCCTTTTTGATCGATTTGAAGTACCTGTCCGCTTCCTGCGGGATGGGCCGGTCCGTAATGGTGCAGTAGAGCGCCGAATCCGGGCAGGTTGCCGTGCAAATGCCGCACATGGTGCATTTGGACGCATCGTAGACCGGAAGTTGCGCCCCTATGAAGCTCATGTCCCGGTACTTGCTGGTGCCCCCCGGCACAACGGGCAGAAAACGGTCCCAGGCGACCTTGCGGCCCTCGGAGATCGGCTTCACCATCTCCTGGTAGAAGAAACCCTCGTAGTCGTCCCACAGATTGGGAGGTTTGATCGTCCCCAGTTCGTCCTTTTCGGTCAGTTCCGCATGAAGACCGGCCGACCTTGGCCCCTGCCCGAAGTCTTCGGGAAGCGGGGGCGCCAACTCAGCCGGCTGGACACTGCCCGAATCGGTAATCGCGCCAACGCAGGCGGGGGCGGGGTCAATAGCCATCGACGCCCCGAAGCGCAAAAGCGCCAGGTTGGATTCGATGATCTCCAACCCCTTCTTCTTGCCCAGTTTTCCACGCAAAATATTTCCGACCCGCTCTTCGAAGTCCTGCTCCCCGATGATGCCCATCTGGGTGTTGATAAGCCCCAGGATGGCCGTGCCCGGCAAGTTGCGGTTGAGGTGCTTCAGGGCCGCCGCCGTGGCGTCGAGGGCCACCAGGCGGATTTGCTTGTTCGCAATGATGTCCTGGATCTCCAGGGGAAAAGAGGCCAGCAGGTCCTCGGCGGACCGGGGGGTGTTGACGATGAAAAGACCCTTTTCCCTGATCCCGTCCACATATTCGCGAAGGATATGCCCGAGCAGGAACTTTTCGTTGAAAAAGGCCAATACGTCTCTTTCGGTCAACTCGGAGCTGTTGCGGATGGGGTAGTCGCTTACCCGCAGGTTCATGAACACAGCCCCGCCCTTTCTGGCCGCTCCGTAGCGCGCTCCGGACTGAACGTGTTTTCGCCCGTTGCCGCAGTCGTCGGAATAAATGTAGCAGGCCGTCTCCAGGGCGGTCTTGACGCCTTCCGCCCCGATGCCTATAAACGTCATCCCCAGTTCGCGCTCCACGTAGCCGGGGAGGGGCTGAGGCGCCAGCGAGTAGGGGCCTTCGACGCCCGCAAAGAAGTCGCGCACGACTTTGCCGCCGCATTTCTGCAGGCAGGCGTGCATGTTCTCGATCACCGCGCCCGCGTCGTACTTGTTGAAATCCTTGCCCCCCAGGCCGTAGACGCCGTGGAGCAGGGTAGGCATGTAGTCTCTGCTGTAGATATGGTGCTCGGGTTTACCTTCGCGGCCGGCGCGCATCGAGACCTGCAGGGCCGCCTCCACGTCGCCCAAAAGAAGCTGGTTGTGCGCCATGCCGCTTCGCTCCAGCACGGTCACCGCCTTGGCGTTTCGCAAACCGTAGGCTATTTCCTCGTAGCAGGGGGGAGCGAAAAGTACCGGGCGCACCACGCCCACTTTCCATCCCCGCACGTTTCGGTAGTAATCGACCACGTCTTTTACCACCCCCGCTCCCGACCCCAGGATGACCACCACCATGTCGGCGTCCTCGGTGCGGTAGTTTTCCACAATCTTGAGATTGGTGCCGAGGATCTTGTTCATGGCGTTCATGGCCGCGGTATAGGCCCGTTTGAGGAAGCGGTAGGCGAAGTCCTGGGCGATCTGGCCCTCCATGGTCAGATCTGTGTCGGTGAAGGTGCCAACCAGGGTGGACTGACCGAATCTGGGCTGGTAGAGACGGTTGGGAAACCCCACGAAGTAGCGCAGAAACTCGTCGGAGAGTTCCTGGATGTTTTCGATGGCGTGGCTCTTTATGAAACCGTCGCCGATTACCATGCAGGGGAGCATCACCTGGCGCAGTTCCGCCACCTTGAAGGCCACGGGCAAAAGATCGTGCAGTTCCTGGTTGTCGCAGGAAACCAGTTGCGCCCACCCGGCGTTTCTGACCCCGTAAAAATCGGTGTGGCCGCCGTGAATGCTGAGCGACCCCTTGTTGACCTCCCGCGCCATGATGCTCATGATCACCGGGAGTCTCTTGCCCGCTACCGAGAACAGGTTTTTGGTCTTTAGCACCAGTCCCTGGGAGGAAGAGTTGTCCACATAGCGCCCGCCCTGGCTGGCCATGGCTTCCACCGCGGCGATGGCCGAAAGCTCGTCGCTTGGCTGGAAATACATCAACTCGTGGCCGAAAAGATTTTTCACCCCGTTTGAGGCCGCTCGTGCGAATTCCTCGGCCACCGGCGTGGATGGAGTGATCGGGTATCCGCACAGCCCGTCCACCAGTCGTGTCAGGACCGAGAGCACCGCGTGGTTGCCGTCCATGATCAGGTCCGTTCGCTTTCTCATGGCCGCCAGCTGGTCGGCCGGAATCCAATCGGGATCGAAATCGAACAGCGCCTTGCCGTCAAACCTTTCCCACTCTTTTTTCCAGTCCAGCTGAACGCTGCTTTCCCTGCTGCGCTGCAGTTGATAATATGGTAGACGGTCCCGCAAAAGATCCATACCGGTTTTGGCTTTCATGGTCATGAACTCCTGAGCAAATAAGGTTTCGAGTGCAATCGGGGTGGCATGGCGATGAGAGAGCGAGGCACCCAAGTTTCAAAGTTTAACAATATTAAACGAGAGGCGGAAGTCAAAGAGAAAACATTCACTTGACTGGGGCGGCCCGGGGTGGTAAAACGCGCGTTAAACAGTTTAACCCAGAAGGGGGCCGCAATGGACAAGACAAAGACCCGTATGGTCGGCGTGAGGGTAAATAAAGATCAAGAGAACATGCTCTCCAAGCTGCAGGAAAAATCGAAACTGACCAAATCCGAGCTGCTGTTAAAAGGGCTCGAGACCCTGGCCGAGTACTCCGATCTCGGACAGGAGCACGCACCGATGCAAAACGAGCTGGAGCGGCTGGAAAAGCAGGCCGTGCATCATTTGGCCAGTCTGAAGCAAATTCGGCGAAAAGAAGAGGCCATAAAGGATTTCATCCGCGAGATCAGGCAGGTGGATGAGATTATCGATAAGCACGGCTGCGACGCCAGCATGCTGATCCAGATTTTGCTCGACGTTCAAAAACAGATGCGCTGGCTCTCCAAGCCCTCTTTGGTGTGGATATCCGAACGGCTTGACGTGCCCATGACCCGTATCATGCAGATCGCCTCGTTTTACACCATGTTCAGCCTGGAGCCTCAGGGCAAGCAGACCGTACATGTATGCATGGGCACGGCCTGTCACGTTCGAGGGTCAAACGAACTGCTCGCCAGGACCGAGTCGGTTTTGAACCTCAAGCCGGGCCAAACCGATCCCGATATGAAGTTCACCTTGAAAACGGTCAATTGCCTTGGCTGTTGCGCCCTGGGTCCGGTTATGACCGTTGGCGGCGCCTATCACAGCAATCCGTCCGTGGCGGAATTGAAAAAACTGGTTGACGAGCAGGAATAATTGCAGAGGATACAATGATGAAGAAACTCAAGTCCGTCGTGGAGCTGAAGCAGTTCCAGGAGGAATTGCTGGCAGAGCAAAAAGGGATCAAAAAATCGATCGCCATTTGCGAGGGCACCGGTTGCCAGGCTTACAAGTCCGGAGCGGTGGCCGATGCGTTCGAAAAAGAGATCGAGGCGCGTGGTCTGGCCAAAGAGATTATCCTTCGGCGCACGGGTTGCCATGGTTTTTGCGAGCGTGGACCGATGGCCAAGATTTTTCCGGAAAAGGTCTTTTATTTTCAGGTAAAGCCCGAAGACGTTCCGGAGATAGTGGACTCGACCCTGATAAATGACAAGCTGGTTGACAGGCTTCTCTTCCTGGACGAAAAGACCGGCAAGCGATGCGCCTACCAACACGAAATCCCCTTCTACATGCTTCAAAATCAGGTGGTTTTCGGCAACAATTTCATGATCAGCCCCCGAAGTATCGAGGACTACATTGTGGCGGGCGGCTATTCGGCCCTGGCCAAGGCCCTGGGGACCATGTCGCCGGTCGATGTGCTGGAAGAGATCAAAAAATCGGGTCTTCGCGGCCGCGGCGGCGGCGGATTTCCGTGTGGTGTCAAGTGGGAGACCACCCGCAACGCTCCCGGAGACCCCAAGTATGTGATCGTAAACGCTGACGAAGGCGACCCCGGCGCCTACATGGACAGGTCCATCCTGGAGGGCAATCCGCACTCCGTTCTGGAAGGGTTGATGCTTGGCGCCTATGCCATCGGGTCCACGCAGGGGTTCGTTTATGTGCGCCAGGAATACACCACGGCCATCGAGAACCTGCCGATCGCCATCGCGCAGGCCAAGCAGTTGGGTCTATTGGGCGAAAACATCCTGGGCAGCGGCTTCAGCTTCGACGTGATGATCCACCAGGGCGCCGGGGCCTTTGTATCCGGTGAATCGAGCGCGCTTATGAGCGCCATCGAAGGACGCGTCGGCGAACCTCGCCCCAAGTACATCCGGACGGCGGTAAAAGGCGTATGGGATAAGCCCAGCAACCTCAATAACGTCGAAACCTGGGCCAACGTTCCGCTGATCGTAAGCAACGGCTCGGACTGGTTCCGCTCGCTTGGCACCGAAGGCAGCAAGGGCACCAAGATTTTCTCCCTGGTCGGCAAGGTCAAATACACCGGTCTGGTCGAGGTGCCCATGGGTGTTTCGCTTCGCCAGATCGTCTACGATATTGGCGGGGGCATCCGAAACGACCGAAAGTTCAAGGCGGTCCAGACCGGCGGACCTTCCGGCGGTTGTATTCCCGAACAACACATGGACCTTCCGGTCGATTTTGACGAACTGAGCAAGGTCGGCTCCATGATGGGTTCGGGCGGTATGATCGTCATGGACGAAGACACCTGCATGGTGGATGTGGCCAAGTACTTCACCAATTTTCTGGCCGACGAATCCTGCGGAAAATGCGTGCCGTGCCGCGAAGGGCTCCGGCAGATGAAGCGTATCCTGAAAAACATCACCGAGGGCAAGGGCCAGGAGTCCGATCTGGACACGCTCGAAGAACTCGGCGCGTTCATGAAGGATGCCTCCCTGTGCGCCCTGGGGCAGACGGCCGCCAATCCCGTGCTGAGCACTCTGGCCTACTTCCGCGACGAGTACGAGGCTCACGTGCGCGAGAAGAAATGTCCGGCCCGGGTCTGCCGTGAGTTGATCGTCTTCTACATCGACCCCCAGAAGTGCTCCGGGTGTGGGACCTGCCGCAAGCAGTGCCCGACCGATGCCATCTTGGGAGATAAGAAGATAGTTCATATCGTAGAGCAGGAAAAATGCATCAAGTGCGGGACCTGTTTCCAGGTATGTCCGGCCAAATTCAGCGCCGTGACCAGGCTGCCCGGAGGGCCCGCGCCGGCGCCGGTTCCCTTCGGGACCGCGGCTGTGCAAAAAGCAAAGGGAGAAAGCAAATGAATACCGTTACCCTTACAATAAACGGACAGCAAGTCACTGCCAACGAAGGCACGACCGTTTTGGAAGCCGCCAGGTCGCTGGGGATAGACATCCCGACCCTGTGCGCCTACGACGAATTGGAGCCTGCCGGCGTATGCCGGTTATGCATGGTGGAAATCAAGCAGGGAAAGAAAACCCGGCTGGTCACCTCGTGCGTCTACCCTGTGGAAAACGGCCTGGAGGTTCAGACCGAAACCGACAGGGTCAACCAAAACAGGCGAATGCTCCTAGAACTGCTTTTGCCCGTTGCTCCCTCGGGTCCGATCAACGCCCTGGCCAAGCGCTACGGGGTGGAAAAGTCGCGCTTCGAACTCGATGGGCCCAAAGAGGCGCCTACCAACTGCAGCCTCTGCGGTCTGTGCGTGCGTTATTGCGAGCAGGTAAAGGGAGAATTCGTGGTTGGGTTCACTGGCAGGGGCGTCAACCGCAAGGTGGCCCTGGTGGCCGGCAAGGGTGACGAGTGCGCTTTCTGTCGGCAGTGTTACTCGATTTGCAATTCGGGTCGGTTCGTGGAAATGGCCGAAGTGTTTCCCGATCAGCCCTGATCGGCTATCCTGATGTTCTGAACGACGGAGGGGCTTGGACAAATCGTCCAAGCCCCTCCGCGTCGTACGCGCCTGTTAATTTTCAATTAGAGTTGGCGGCAAGAAATGGTTTGCTACCCGCTCCTTGCTCCCTGCTTCCTGCTCCCCAAAGCGTTCTACGGCCTGATATGTACGGGAGTCCCTAGCGAGGCGACTTTGAAAAGCTCTTTCATATCGCTGCTGTAGAGGTCGATGTCGCCCATCGCGGTGCTGTTCTGCCCGCCCGTGGCGTGTATGGAGACTTCTCCGCCCAGCTTCGTATCCAAGGGGGGCGGGGTCTTCAACTCGGCGGCCAAAAGTATCTTTTTGAATTGGAGAGGTGAAATGATGCCGGAAAAAAGGGCGCGCTGCGCATGCTCTTTATCGGCATAATCGATTACCAGCGCCTCACCTTGCTGGCCTACGGGGGGCTTGGCGCAAATATGGAAGTCACCTTCCGGGGTGCGGCCGTCCCCGGCGGTTTGTTTGTCTCCAACCGGGCTGGGTCCGAGGGATATCGGATAATCGCGCACCACCACGTTTGACTGCACGACATACAGTCGCCGTTTCTCCTTGTAGATATAGATTTCCGGGTTCTTCACCTCGGACAGAAGGGTAAGATAGTCGACCCTCACCGGTTCTTTTTCCGGCACGACCGCTTGATACCCGGCAGCTTTCCCGAACTGCTTTGTTCCGTTCGATCTGGAAGAATCGAAGGCTGCATCCGGTCTTTGCACGGAACATCCTGAAATGACGGAAACGATTACGCAGAGGAAGACAAGCCTTCCCGGCAGAAAACCCCCCCGCATAGTTGCTCCCCCCCTTTGCAATATGCACATAGCAAACCCTACCATAGCCAACGATATTACACAGCCCCGAAGGGCGGAGCAAGCTCAAAAAACGAGCTCATGACGTTTTGGCGTAAGGTGTTGAAGGTTCGACAATTTTGGGGCTGATAAAGATCAGCAGTTCGTTTTTCTGGTCCCGGCTGCTTTCGCTTTTGAAAAGCCGTCCCAGGATCGGTATATCGCTCAGCCCGGGCGTTACAGTATTGGTGTAATTGGACTGGTTGTTTATGACGCCGCCGATAACCACCACATTACCATCGGCTACGAGCAGTTCGGTTTGGATCTTTCTGGTATCGATACCCGGTTCGGTGCTTTGCCCGACCGAGTAGGTATTTGCCGACACGGTGTCCTGCTTGGCGTTTATCACCAGTCTGACCTTGCGGTCCGGAGTAATATGGGGCGTAACGGAGAGTTCGAGAACGGCGTCCTTGAACGCTGTGGACGATACGGTGGAATTGACGCCGTTTACCTCGAGGTATGGCACCTCTTCGCCCGAGGTGACAGTGGCTTTGACGTTATCCAGGGTCAAAACCCGCGGCGCCGCCACGATTCTGGCCAGGGTCAGAGTCTGGAGCGCCTGAATTTGAAAATCAATATCAACCAGCGTCTTACCTATCAGCTGGCTGATCGATGCCCCGAATTGGCTTTGGCCAGCAGACGGCGGGTTGATGAAAAAGTTCTGTTGGACCGGGACCGAAGTGGTGCTCGAATGGGCTGTGGAAAAGGCGAAGCTGACACCGAGTTGTCGGTTGGCGTCACTGGTGATCGTGATGATTCGCGCTTCTATAAGCACCTGTGGGGTCGGGCGGTCGAGCCTTTGGAGCAGCCCCCGGGCATTGGAGATCCTCACCGGATAATCCGTATAAATGATAAGGCTTGTTCTCTTGTCAACCGAGACTTTGCCCTTGGGGCTCTTGTTTTCGGCTATTTTGGAGGCCAAATCGGCCGGGGTGCCAAAATTTACGGGAAAGTAGACCGTTGTCAGGTCTCCCTCGTCCTTGCTGGTCTCGGAAAGGTTTTGCCGCGCCTTTATGGCTTCTATCCTCTGTTGATCCTGCTGACGCAACTTCGCCTGTTTGGCAATCACGATCACGTTGTTGTTGCGTTCCTGGCCCAGATCGTTCATGGAAAGCACCATATCGAGCACCTGGTCCCAGGGAACATCTTTGACTTTAAGAGTTACTTTGCCGCTGACATCAGGGTCGACGACGATGTTGGTCGAGGTGAGTTGGGACATCAACCGCAATACATTCCTGATGTCGGCGTCCATCAGGTCCAGGCTGATCGGTTTTCCTGTATATCTTTTTTGTAGATCCGGAGTCACGGTTTGATCCATCGGATTGGCCGGGTAGGCCTGCAGCGAAGCGACGCGCCCCTGGGAGCGTGCCTCCGTGGAGTGCAGGAAACATCCCAGGAGGAGCGTCAGTCCCAGAATGAGAGGAAAAGTGCCGGTCCAATAGTTTGCCTGCCTTCGCATGCGTTCCCCCTGATGAACTATTTCAGTTCGATTATTGCAGGTTGAAAAATTACCAATCCTAATACCTGACGGACGAGCCCGAACCATTTACCTTCTCCTTTTCGCGGCTGTCTTCTTCACCACTATGGGTTCTTTTAAAAAGCGATAAGTGACAATCTCACAGGTGACCTTGAGCAGCGGGGTCTGAGCCTGAGTTTGTCGCACCAGGTCGAGGGACTCTACCTTCAGGATTCTGTCGAGCTTGGAGACGCTGTCTAGAAAAACCCCGAGATCGTCAAAGGTGCCGATAAGATCGAGTCGGACGGGAATGGTGGCGTAGAACTCGCTTAGCCTCTCGGGTTCGGGTTGAAAGAGGATATTCTCAAGGCCTACGTAAGCGCCAAGCCTCGAAACGCTTTCCAAAAGTCCCGGGATTTCTTTCTGATCGGGAAGGAGCGTGAGAAGTTTGTTGAGTTCCTGCTCGGATTGGGAAATCCCTTTGGTAAGGACCTTGACCCTGGCGGCAGCCGCTTTGAGGCTAACGAGGGTTGCTTGCTGGGAACTGATTTGGCTGTCAAGTTGTGAAATAGTATCCAACTGGCTCTGGAACTGCAGATAGTAGAAGACAACGCCCATGAAAAAAAGCGTCCCTACGAAAAGCAGTGCCTTGTGAGCGGCCGGCAGGTCGGAAATCTTTTCCTGGAACTGTGCATAAATGTTTTTCATGGCGGCTACATCTTCGTCTTTTTTTTCAGAGTTTCGGAATAGGTGTGAAAACGATATGCCAACTTAAATTTTCTGAGTTTCATATCACTCATTTCAAACTGCTGGGAGAGGACCAGGTTGGTGCTTCCGAATTCTATATAGGGAGATGCCTGGAGATTGCGCATGAATTTGACGATGGCTTCATTACTCTCGGCCACCCCGTCAAGGGTAATGGTGTTGCCCTTTTCGGTCAAATTGTCGAACCATATTTTCCCGGCCGGCACCTTGATTGACAAAAGCGCCAGCATTCTGACCACCGCGTCGCGGTCTCCTTTTAGCTCTTTTATGATTTCACGCTTTTTGTCTATGACGGCCTTGCGTTGAGTAAGTTGGCTAAGTTGAACCTGAAAAATCTGATATTTCTTCACCTCGCTTTGGACCGCGGCCAACTTATCCCGGCGGCTGGAGATCGCCCGATTGTAACTGATATCCAGGTACCCGATTATGGCCAGGGCCAGAACAACGGTTAGCAAGTAGATCGAGGCGATTTGCCTCGCACCTTCTTTGCGCTTCTGGACTCTTACGGGAAGCAGGTTTATCTGAATCATTTTTCTCTGTTCTTTCTTAGAGCCAGTCCAAATGAGATGGCCATTTGTGGACCTACGTATTCTACATAAGCCGGATCGATCTGTTTTGAGTCATGATGTATACGGGCGACAGGGTTGAAAATCTCCACGGGAATGTCGAGGTGCTCGCGGAAAACCTTGTCCAGGCCGGGAATCTGACAGCAGCCTCCGCTCAGGTAAACAGAGCTGATCTTATCATCGGGGAAATTATGGAAGTAGAAGTCGAGCGCCCTCTGGCATTGAGTCACCCATCCGCTGACCGTGGAGACGAAAATTTCTTCCAGGTCCTTGGTCGGATACTTATGCTCCGACTCGCCCAGCTTCACCGCTTCAGCCTCTTCGAAGCTGATGTGGAAATTGTCCTTTATGGCCTCGGTGAGTTGGTTTCCCCCAACGGAGATGCTTCTAGTAAAGATCGGAACGCCTTTATGGGCAATGTTCAACAGGGTCTTGTTGGCCCCCATATCGAGCAGCGCCACTCTTTCATCCCCAAACCCGAACGTCGCCTCAAAGGAGTTGCTCAGAGCGAAAAAGTCCACGTCCACCACAAGCGGATCGAATCCGGCCAGTTTTAGCAGATTGTTGAAGTCGGTAACGGATTCCTTCTTGGCGGCCACCAGCAGGACGTCCATGAAATTGGGCCGATCTTTGGAAGCATCGACCACCTGGTAGTCAACGTCGACTTCATCGATATTGTAAGGGATATATTGGCCGAGTTCGGATTGCATCCTGGCCGCCAGTTCATCTTCGGTCATAGTGGGAAGTTCAATTTTTTTGATCATCACATCGTAGCCGGATATGGAAACGGCAACGGATTTGCGCTTGACTTTAAGATGGCTGGCCAGCATGCGGATGGTTTCAGCGACGACCTCCGGTTTGGTCAGCCTGCCTTCCACAAAGGATTCGCGCTGCAGAGGGGCGACCCCCATGTTCACAAGCCTCAGAGCGTCATTGCTGCTTTGCAGCTCCAGGAGCTTTACGCTGTGCGAGCCAATGTCCAGGCCGACAAGGTTTTCCGATTTCGAGAATAAGGAAATCATATCAAGACTTTTCCCCGGTTGATTTGGTTTGTCCAGCCAGTTGCGGCATGTTGTCCTTGAAACGGACAGACAATGGGACCATAATAAAACGTTGAGTTATTAATTCGCTTTAAGGAGTGGCAGGTGAAAAAAGCAGTCAAAACACCGGGTGAGGGATCAAAGTCGAAATCGATAGCGCGCGAGTATATTGAAGTTTTAGCCATTGCCGCACTCCTCGCTCTTTTTGTTCGTGTCTTCGTCGTTCAGGCTTTTAAAATCCCTTCCGGTTCAATGGAACCAACCCTGCTGGTCGGGGACCATATCCTTGTCAATAAATTCATCTACGGCATTAGGGCACCTATTGTCAATAACATGATGATTCCCATCAGGTCTCCGAAACAATTTGATGTAATCGTATTCCAATATCCGTGGAACCCTTCAGTAGATTACATCAAAAGAATAATCGGACTTCCTCTTCAAAAGGTCCAAATAATTGACAAAAAAATCTATGTGAATGATGCGCTTCTAAAAGACCCCTTCGGCTACTACAGCGATCCGCGCATCGTGCCGGGTCCCAGGGATAATTACGGTCCGGTGGTCGTTCCCGCCAACCACTATTTCGTAATGGGTGACAACCGGGACAACAGCAGCGACAGCCGTTTCTGGGGCTTCGTTCCCAGCCCCAACCTGGTGGGAGAAGCTTTTGTCGTCTACTGGTCGTGGAGGGGCAGTGGCTCACTCACCTTCAATCCCTCCACCGGTTTTGTGCGTTGGGACAGATTCGGCAAACTGCTCCTTCATGGATAGCCGCCCCGGACCTTCCTATTCGGGGTAGAGCAGGAGCGGTTGGCGCATTTGTCGGTATTTTTCCAGATCATGCGCCCAGCCGGACTCGATATCGCCTATGCTCTGCCCTCGTTCGACCATTTGCCTTATGGCCTGGCTTCCTATCAAAATGTCTATAGGCAGCTTTTCTCTTTCGTATTCGTAAGGAGGATCCAGCCATCTGAAGTGGTCCGGATGGGTAATGCACAGGGCGCGTACCAAAGCAATTCCCAATCTGTAAGGCTTAATTACGTTCCTGTCGGTTATGTGGATTTGGAAGCCGTAGCAGGGTCGCCCCATGTGCTTGTCGAACGCCGGTTCGAACGTGACGGGCCGAAAACTGACTCCTTCCAAATCGGGCTTCAGTTGCTCCAGAAGCCTTTGCCTGTCCAGAAAGGGGGCCCCGAAGAGCTGGAAGGGCATTGTGGTGCCCCGGCCTTCGCTGATATTGGTCCCCTCGAGCAGCACCATGCCCGGGTAGAGAAGGGCCGTCTGCCAGGAGGGCATGTTGGGTGAGGGATAAACCCAGTCAAGGCCAAGTTCGTCGAAACTCCGACCCCTATTCCACCCCCTCATCGCAACCACCTCAAGAGCACAGTCCAGATTTGCCGTGGCGCGGACAAATCGCGCAAATTCCCCCCCAGTCAACCCGTGTCTCATCGGAACCGGGTATCTTCCCACAAAGGATCGGAAGGCCGGTTCGACAATATTACCTTCAATTTCCGTACCATTTATGGGGTTGGGCCTGTCCAGCAGAGCCACGGTTTTGCCCGCCCGCGCACAGGCTTCGAGACAAATACCTATGGTAGTCGTATACGTATAGACGCGCGTGCCGACGTCCTGCAAATCGATCAGCAGTACGTCGATGGATTCCAGCGCTTCGGCGGCGGGTTCACGGCTTTGCGAATAAAGGCTCACGACCGGCAGGCCGGTTTCAGGATCCCGGAAGTCGGCCGACTCGATCATGTTGGCTTGCTTTTCAGAATAGAATCCATGCTGAGGGGAGAAGATGCATTTCAGGTTTCCTCCTGCCTCCACAATCAATTTTTTGACGCTTTCCAGGGATTTGTTGACAGAAGCCTGGTTGGCCAAAAGCCCCAGACGCCCGGAGCGAAACCACCTTGGGGGCGACTGCAGCAAGACGTCGCATCCCAGGCAAAAATCTTCCGCGCTCCCGAGGTTGGTTCGGCGGCTCATACTTTCTCTATCCCTTTGCCATGTTTTTGATATGCTTGCGTGTAACGATTGGATCAGCCCCATGAGATCGCTATTTTTGTAGCGAACTCAATTGCGAGATTATCAGATTAAGGGGCTGTTATCAAAATGAAATATCTTGACCCCTTCATTTTTATTTTGGAAAATCTAAACTGAGGGTCAGAAGGTTGAATCGCAGCCCCTTGCCCAGTTAGAAAGGAACCTGATGTAGATGTCCCTTCCGTTTTCATTTATTGAGGCCATAGTTGGCGGCAAAAACCTTTTGAGAGCGCCCGAAGAGCTGCACTGCTACAGCTTCGATGCCAGCAAAATGCGCTCGGCTCCCGAGGGGGTGGCATTTCCGGCTGATGCGGCCGAGGTTGCGGCCCTGGTTAAACTGGCCAACGAGCATCATTTTGCGGTCTATCCGAGGGGGTCGGGGTCCGGAATGGTCGGCGCGTGCCTTCCCCGCGGCGGCCTGGTAATAGTTACAAACCGGCTCAACCGAATAGTGGAAATCGATTCGGACAACATGACCGCTATCGTGGAGCCGGGAGTAATCACGGGAGAGTTTCAGAAGGCCGTTTCAAAATATGGTCTTTTTTATCCTCCCGACCCCGCAAGTCTTGCTTTTTCAACTTTGGGGGGCAACGTGGCGATGTGCTCGGGCGGGCCGCGGGCCGTCAAATACGGGGTAACCCGGGACTATCTGCTCGGGCTTGAAATGGTGCTGCCAACCGGTGAGCTCATTAGAACCGGTACGCGCACCATGAAGGGAGTGGTCGGCTATGACCTGACCCGCCTGATGGCCGGCTCGGAGGGAACGCTCGGGATTTTCACCCGGATAGTGGTTCGGCTGATTCCCGCGCCCCAGTCCGTACGCACCTTGACCGGTGTGTTTTCAAACCTGGATGGCGCCGTAAACGCGATATGCGGGATACTGAAGGCGCGAATCATTCCCTCCACGATGGAACTGATGGACCAGGCGACAATATGTGCCATCGAAAACCACCTGGGGATCGGGCTCCCGGTGGAAGCCGAGGCTCTGGTGCTGATAGAAGTCGACGGTCCGGACATGGTGCTCGACGGCGAGATTGCCCAAGTCGAAAGAATCTGCCGGCAGGCGGGAGCAACTCTTACGCAAACGGCGCGGTCCCAAGAGGAAAGAGAGCGGCTATGGCTGGCGCGCAGGTCGATTTCGCCCGCTTTGGGGCGCATAAGGCCAGGAAAAATGAACGAGGACGTAACGGTGCCTCGCACCCGGATCCCCGAGCTTATCAGGTCGATCCGGTGGCTTGCCCAAAAACACGACCTGATCATAGTCTGTTTTGGCCATGCCGGAGACGGCAATATTCACACCAATATCATGCTCGACAGGAAGAACGAAAACGAGCGTCAACGGGCCGGCAGAGCGGTCGAGGAGTTGTTCGGAATAGTCCTGGGGCTTGGGGGCACCATTTCCGGCGAACATGGGGTGGGAATAGCCAAATCGCCTTTTATCGAGCAGGAGGTCGGTGCGGGGGGCCTGGAAGCCATGCGAAGAATAAAAAAAGCGCTCGATCCGCAAAATATAATGAACCCGGGGAAAATGTTCGTCCCGGACCGCACCTTTCTGGATGGCGATTTTGTTTAAGCGGTTTGTTGCCGAGGTCCGGCTGCCAAGCCCCCCGATCTGCCCGAAGGGCTGCGCCGGCGGGCAGATCGGTCGGGTGCAACGCTGTTGAGTTAAGGCATCCGAGGATGTGGCGGCGTGGCCCGAAGTGATTTTGGCTGGAAGGGAAACGTGCCGGACTGATGCGGCCTTTACGAGATTTGTTTATCTGAAGCAGGATCAACAGGTCCCATTAAAGAAGACCCTGCCAATGCAAACCGAAAGCATCAGGGAGCAGGCCCGCCGGCTGCTCGATAGCCTCCCGGATTCGGCCACCCGGGAAGACCTCATGCACCTGATCTATGTCCGGCAAGCTATCGAGGCGGGCAGAAAGGTCAGCGAAACGGTGGATGTTAAAGAAGTCCGCAAAGGCTCGGTTTGCCGGAATGATGGTGCACTGAATGCAAAGCGCGCTCGGTAATCTAAGCGGCATTTGCGAACATATCGCCCTCCACTCCGCAGTCTAGGCCAAAAAACTGGTGGATAGAATCCCCCGGCGCTCGGAGCAGGTCGCCGATCATCTTTTTCAGGCCGCAGGATCCCACAATATGATGCCGAAGATGTCCGGCAGATCATCGAAGGGCCCTGGAATAGACGTCATCCCGGCAGTCGGTTATGGCCTCAAAATTACTTTTGCCGATCGTGAGAAGCCCCACGCAGCTGCGAACGATATCATCAAGGCCGATCCCTGCGGAACTTACTGGAAAGGCACCTTCACGATTCACCTCCCCGTTGAGTTCTTGTGAGGCACTATTTAGTATCTTGGGCCTCGCTGCGCCCGTTTGACGGGCGGTTTGGCCTGGCTCAGCTTGATAAACTGTTCCTTGAGTCGAGTGTTGTTCAGGGATTTCATCGCTTTATCGGCTTCAGAATTGTTCAGCATTTCCACGAACCCGAACCCCTTGGACCGACCCGACCATCTATCTGTTATCAGGTCCACGGAGGACACTTCCCCGAAAGTTGAAAAAAGGCCCTTCAGATCATCCGCGGTTACATTTTCGGCCAGATTTCCCACATGAATTTTCATATTTTGCTCTCCTCTTTTCCGCGTCGAGCGATTCCATTGATGAATCGGACTCTTACGGATGCGGCTCCTGCTAAAACAAAGAGCCGAAGATTTACTCCAGCTCTTGTTGGATCGTAAATAAACGAGGCTCTGAGGACTAAAGTTTTTTTACTTGAGTCGCCTGCGGACCTTTTGTTCCTTTTTCCTCGACGAAGCTCACCTTGTCGCCCTCGGTGAGCGACTTGAAACCGCTGCCTTCAATCGCGGAGAAATGAACGAACACGTCGCCCCCGCCGTCTCTTTCAATGAATCCAAAGCCTTTAGCCTCATTAAACCACTTAACTCGACCTTCCGTCATTCCCAATCCTATTCTTGAAATTTTCCGCCCATCTCAAGGGCACTTCCGAATCGTACCGTAACAGACCGACTCACCAGAGAACTCTTAACAGGACGGCTATCGATAAATCGTCAAGCAAGCTGCCGGTACGCCCCGACAACGAGCCTGGAGTTAACTTAGGCGCAAAGACACTCCCCGGAGATTTGCAACACGGTCCCGACCCCGCAGGGTGTTTTAACTCTGTCGCCGAGCTTGGGCCGGCTTTGCGGCTCGAACTCGAGCGGATAGTGGAAATATCCCGTGCGAGCAATCAGAAGCACCGATTTCTGCGCGTTTCGGTGGATCCAGGCTACTTTTTTGAAATAATTTAAATTTTCCTGACTTTGACGGCGCTTGGTCCTTTAGCGCCTTTTTCCACCTCAAAACTGACCCGGTCTCCCTCGGCCAGGGACTTGAAACCTTCACCTTCAATGGATGAGTGGTGAACGAAAACATCACTTCCGCCGTCAGCTTCAATAAAGCCGTAGCCCTTTTGATCATTGAACCATTTTACTCGACCTTCCACCGTTTATTGCTCCTTTTTTAATTATCCGCTTCACTGCTATTTTAGCCCGGCAACTCGAAGCTGCCCGAAATTACACCCAAATATTCTCCTAAAAAGTCAATTTCCGCACAACGGAAGTCGGACTAATAACTAAAGTCGCTGGTAATGATAACCCGGAATAAATATAATGCAAGTACTTTTAAGAATAAAACATAATATGCAATAGTGCATCGATTCCTGCCGGCTCTTGGTGTGAAAAGGGTATTCCCGGGAGAGAAGACTTGTTAACCAGTTTCAGCGTCTTATCATTTATGTCGTAGAGCGGTCACTTCCAAGGTTAAACGATCGCCTTCCGTTATTTGATTTCTTGGGGTTCGTCAGGATTAACCGATCGACAGCTCCCAATAGCTCTTAATCGAATTTTCGATGGAATCATCTTCTTCTTTATCGGAATTATCGCCTTTTCCTATAATTGGTGCGAGCTTGAACATCTTTATAATGCTGGTAAGCAGCTTTCCGAGGTATTGTGCCGATTCCGATCTTTGGCGGCAGGATAGAGCTCTGGCAACCTGATCGGTTGTTAACATTTCTTTTTCATTTACTTGCACCTCGGATTGAGCCACCTTTTTGAGCGCCAAAATGGTTTGCGTTAATTCACTATCATTGGCGTTGCTTAAGGATTCAACCGCCAGGGTAAGAATCCTTGCTCTATTGGCTTGCCCCGGCGCCTTGTAAGATGCTGATTTTCTGGTCAGGTGGGGGACCGCAAAATCCCTGCTGAATGAAACCAGGTCTATTTCCTTGGACTCGGTGGATTTTATGTAAGTCTTCAACTCTTCGTAAAAGTATCCAGTCGAGAGCAGATCTTTAACCGGGGCATTTGGTGTTTCCGACATATCGGTCTCCAAAACTCGCATGAACAATGGTGCGAAAGACGGTAAACCCAACCGGAATTACAGCATCCCGGATTTATTTATATTTTTTTCCCATCTTCTTCGCAACTTTATCATTGGTCTCCTTCTTGCCCATTGGGGTGATGCTTCCGCTCATACCTGCTCTGCCCCCGATCTCCAGCATTATCTTATCTCTGCAGGCGTCACAAAAACAGAGCTTCCCTTTTTTCTCCACGCTGTAGGTCCTAAGATTTTCCGATGGGCATTTGCATAGCTCGCATCTCGAACCGGGCGAATTGCATGGAGTGCATTCCACCCCACCAATTTGGACGGTCGAGAGCAGGTCGGTGGCAAGGTTCAGCTTAAATTGCGCGAGTTGCGCGTTAAGCGCGCCCTGCGATGCATCGTCACTTTCGACCGGAACCAGTCCCGCGTGTTCCCATGATATTTTCTTTTCACCGGCCAGGAGGAAGAATACACGTCCCTTGTTGCCCCCGATCAGCTCCAAAATTTTTCCGTAGCCCCATGCAGGCATCCCGGGATGGAATACCCAGTCGCCCTTTGATAACCGGAGTTCTGCTTCCTGCATAAGTGGGTTCCCTTCCCAATTTTGGAACGAACCTTGCTTTTTAAGATTCCGAAATTGTTGGAGAGATGATCAAATTACCGATGGCAGCGAAAGAGTTCGGTAAGACCTCAGGGTAGAACGGTAAAGTAACAAAGTCTGCCTTTGAGTCAACTTTTATATTATAATCAGGGGGGTCGGGAAAGGCAAGAAATAAGCCCGGGAGGTGATTTCATCAGGCGGGGTCACTGTTGTTTTGTCTGAAAAGTTCAGTGGGCTAAAGACCCGGTCGTTTTTGTTTTAAGCGAACGGGTCCACAGCAACGCCGGCAGCGTTGCGAACGCTGGAACATGGATTTTGTGCTGAATTAGTCCTGGGCCGCTCCTTGATCGTTATAGGTTAATGTCAGCTCGTTAGAATTTCTGTCTTCGTGGTTTCCGGTTGGAACCGACATCTGCGACCCCTCACGGGGTCGTCTCCTTCTTTTTCGTTCCTTTCCGGGGGTATCGGCCTCACGGCCTCAACCCCCGGCTAATGGCTTTGATCCCTCCGGGATCATGATCGTCCTCAAAAAAGAGCAGCACAGTTGAGTCGCTTAACTCAACAACATTGGACGGGGCGGGACTCCCGAATTTATTCAAACTTGACATCCTTTTACCAATGCGTTGCTGTTCGGTACTTTTCGGACGTCAGATGATTCAGGATATCATTCGATGTTGTCACCCACTTCATTTATACATCGGAGTGCATTTAACGCTCGCGGATATCCAATATATGGTATTAATAGTGTAATCACACTCAACAATACGTCCTTATCATTTCCGATATTCAAATTACCCTGTATGTGCCCTTTCAGCTGTGGCTCACAGCCGCCCAACGACATAAGCATGGAAAATGTTAACAGTTCCTTTCTCTTATGGTTAGGCCTTTTCTGGTTACATAATCGCCAAAGCAGTTCGCCGATAGAAATTCTTGAATATGACGCTGATTCGACGGAGCCTGGCGATACATGGTGTCAATCAGGTCTCCGAAAAGTTCTTTCTGTAGCGCCAGTCCCTCCTCGAATCGTGTCTGCGGCGTCGTGGCGGACTGGCCTTCGACCGGCAGCGTTACTCCTCTGCTCTGCAATATGTCATTTGTGGCGTGGATAAAGTCGAATACCTTGGCAATGCCCACATATGGGATCGCCTGATAGACGATTTCCTTCACTTCGATCGGTGTGACCCCGATATTGAGTGCTCCGCCGAGCATAACTTTGTATTCGGCTAAAGACTGGCCTGCAATCATTGCAGCAAGGATAACCATCAGTCGTGTTCCGGCATCCAGGTTTCCATAGCGCAGAACTTCGTCAAAGGCGAAATTGTCGAACACCTCGATAAGCTCGGGATCGGTGGCCTGGAGTGTGGAGTTGTGATTGGGGAAAAGTTCCCGGTGATTTTTCAGTGCTGTTTCACTTATAGCCATAGGAATGCCTCTTTATTGCAATTTGTTGTAATCCTCGTCCGAGACCGGCTCCAGCCATGTGGCCGGACCTTTTTCGGGATTGACCTCAATGGCAAGATGAATGAACCGGCTATCTTTGGCGGCGCCGTGCCAGTGCTTGAGATCGGGGGCAATGTTGACAACATCTCCCGCGTGAAGCTCGCGTGCTGGTTTCCCCCATGGCTGATAATAGCCTCTACCGCCCGTCACAAGCAGAATCTGACCACCCGCGTGTTTGTGCCAACTGTTGCGGCATGCCGGCTCAAAGGTCACGTTTGCGATGGGGCAGGCGGAGCCGACAGGTGTCAGCATTTTGAGCCATACGGTTCCGTTAAAATGATCACTTTCAAGTACTTCTCCAATGGGAAAAATCACGCTGTTGGAAAGATCTGTGGTGCTCATCAATCACTCTCCTTTTCACACAACGTTTTAATCCGATCGGCGATATCGTTTTCCGCCCACTGAACCTTTGCGCCACGTATGGGAAGCCCTTTCAATACCCTTGCATCGGGGCAAACCTTTTTTATATCGCTCTCACTGTGCCCCATTGCGCTTCCTTCGTGGGTACAAAACGGAATAATGATCTTGCCGGAAAAATCGTACTCTTCGAGGAACGTAAACAGAGCCATCGGCATTGTCCCCCACCAGTTGGGGTAGCCCAGATAAATCAAGCTGTAGTCGGCCATGTTGTCCATGTGGACTGAAAGTTCCGGTCGGGCTTTGAGGCGCAGTTCCTGTTTAGCCACTTCCGTAGTCTCCTGATAGTCTTCCGGATAAGCGTTTACCGTTTCGATTCGGAAGATATCGCCGCCTGTCAGTTTCTGAATCATTTTGGCCGCCACCTCGGTGTTTCCGACAGGCAGGTTCTCGATACTTCGTCCCACAGTGTTGTTTCCGGCACGGGAGAAGTAGGCGATAAGGCTTTTTGTTTTACGCATCTCCAGTCTCCTTGTGTATTTCACTCGCCTGGAGGAAAATCAGTTGAGGCGGCGAGTTCCGTTTGTGCTTCAAAGTCGGTGATGCGTTTGCGCAACACCCCCAGGGTGCTTTCCAGTGCGGCTGAGCCGAGCATCATGCGCATCGGGGCCGGTTCGACGTCCACGCTTTCGATAATTCGGGCGGCCATCCGGGCCGGATCGCCGGGGGCAAGACCCTTGGCCGGGTCGAGCATCGCCAGAAAGCTGTGTGCGGGATTTTTGTCATAGGCGGGCAAAAGGTTGGCGACCCGCGCGGAGCCGTGACGGAATTCAGTGCGTGCGCCGCCGGGTTCCACAAGAGTCATCCCGATCCCGAATGGGGCGACTTCCCGGGCAACCGATTCCACGAAACCTTCAATGC
>JARLHP010000095.1 GCA_031292195.1 Syntrophobacteraceae bacterium | reverse complement strand
CGAAAAGTTCGGGGCACTCAAGGCGATTGGCGCCAAGAATTCCGAACTGATCTCCATGATCCTCTTCCAGGCCGGTTTTACCTCCATCGTCGGCTACGGCCTGGGCGTGGGGTTGTCCGCTGTCCTGATCGCAACGGGAAAGCTTCTCGTTCCCAATTACACTGCCGACATAGGCTACTGGAACCTTTTCCTGGCCTTTGTCCTGGTGGTTTTGATCGCAATCATCTCGAGCCTTATCGCTGTAAGAAAAGTGATCAGGGTTCAGCCCTTCGAAATCTTCAGGGGTTGACATGGCCGAGGCGGTAAGAGCTATCCAGTTGGAAAAATCCTTCGGAGAGGGCGCGGCCAGAACCTACGCCATCCGCGGCGTCAGTTTCGAAGCCCGGTGGGGGGAAATGCTCTATGTCGTGGGTCCTTCGGGCAGCGGCAAAACCACTCTTCTGAGCCTTATTTCGGGCATTCTCCAACCCGATTCGGGCCAGGTCATGGTCGATGGCCGGGATATCTGGGGGCTCAGCCCGGACGAAATCGCCGATTTCAGGCTCAATAGGGTGGGGTTCGTCTTTCAGGACTACCATCTTTTTCCCAAGCTCACCACGGTGGAAAACGTCGCCATTCCGCTGATCCTCAAAAAAGAGGACTGGAACAGGTCCATCAAAAATGCCATGGAATTTCTGGAAGTGGTCGGGCTGGCGGACAAGGCATCCTTGCCGCCCACAAAGCTGAGCGGAGGCGAGCAGCAGCGCGTGGCCATAGCCCGCGCCATCGTTGGTCGGCCGGATCTGCTGGTCTTCGACGAGCCCACCGCTTCGCTCGATGGAACGACCGGAAAGAAAATTCTCGACTTTGTAAAAAACGAAATCCTGAACGA
Source organism: Syntrophobacteraceae bacterium (assembly GCA_031292195.1). Lineage (GTDB taxonomy): Bacteria > Desulfobacterota > Syntrophobacteria > Syntrophobacterales > Syntrophobacteraceae > SbD1. The sequence goes on along the minus strand of JARLHP010000095.1, from coordinate 25,705 downwards.
TAAAAGGTGCATTGTGATCGTCACCCACGATAACCGGATATTCGGGCTTGCGGACCGCATGATCGAAATGGAAGACGGTGCGATAGTCCGTGTGAGAAGCGGAGGCGAGATTGAAGGCTAAGCTGCTTATCGTGCTGGCAGTTTTGGGAGCCGCTGCGGGTATCATCAGCGCCTATCTGTCCACGTCCCATAAACCGCCTCTTGCGCCCCTGTTCAGTCCCGCCCGGGACCCCTACGTAAAAGGCGTTTACGCCAACGGCATCATCGAAAGCTACCAGTCTCACGCCTCGGACATCGATATATTCCCGGAAGTGTCCGGGACTGTGGTCAAATTGCCGGTGATCGAGGGGGCGACGGTCAGCCGGGGAACGACCATACTGGTGCTGGACTATTCCGTTCAGAAAGCGACCGTCGAACAGCAGAAAGCCCAGGCCGCCGCCGCCCTGGCCATGCTAAACGAACTCAAGGCGCAGCCCCGCAAAGAAACCCTGGCCGTCTCCAAGGCCCAGGTGACGGCCGCGCAGGCCAACCTCCAGGCAGCCAAAGACGACCTGGCCCTGCAGCAAAAGTCCTTCTCCCTGAACCCCCGGTCCGTTAGCAAGAAACAGTTGATCGATGCCATCGATGCGGCAAAAGTGGCCGAAGGCAACCTGGGGACGGCGGTGAAAAGCTACGAACTGACCAGGGCCGGCGCATGGATCTTCGATATTCAAAACCAGGAGCATCTCTACGAGTCTTTGTCAAAAACCTGGGAAGCCGGAAAGGCCCTGCTGGCCAAATACACCATCCGGGCGCCCGCGGACGGGGTCGTGCTCTCGGTGAACGCCACCCTCGGCAGCTATGTATCCACGGCCGGGACCTACGATACCTATACCCAGGGCTATACGCCGGCTGTGGTCATGGCCCGGGCGCAGCCCTGGCTCCAGGTTCGCTGCTATGTCGATGAAATCCTCATTCCCCGGCTTCCGCCGCCCTCGCAAATGGCGGCCCGCATGTTCATAAGGGGCTCCAACATCAGCGTTCCTCTTGAGTTCGTGCGGCTTCAGCCCTATGTCACTCCCAAAATCGAGCTGTCCAATGAACGGACCGAAAAAGTCGACGTGAGAGTGCTTCCGGTCCTGTTCCGGTTCAAGCCGCCCAAAGACGTTCACGTATACCCCGGACAGCTGGTGGACGTTTACCTCCAGGCGGGTAACGGCGGGCGGAACAAATGACCAGAGCGCACTCACCGCTTTGCCGGCTCATAGGCTTCTTTTGCCTGGCCGCGGCCGCCTTTTTGTCGGCCGGCTGCGAGGTCGGCCCCGATTTCGTTCGCCCCGCCCCCCCGCCGGTCGGCCAATACACCAACAAGAAGATGGCCCCCGAAACGATGGCCGCCGACGGCCAGGCGCAGCGATTCGCTATGGGCCGGGAAATCCCCCGCAACTGGTGGAGCGTGTTCCGGTGCCGGGCCCTCGACTCCGTGGTGAGTGAGGCGATTGCTCGGAGCCCGAACCTGCAGTCGGCCCTGGCCCGCCTGCGGGAGAGTCGGGAAAACCTCCTGGCCGGCTACGGGGTGTTTTTCCCCCAGGTCGATGCCGGTTTCAACGCTACTCGCGAGAAGTTCTCCCCGCTCAAGTTTGGAAGCTCCGTCCAGAGTTCCCTCTTCAGTCTCTATACGCTCGAAGGCACGGTCAGTTACACGCTTGACCTGTTCGGGGGGGAGCGCCGCCAGGTGGAAGGCCTTGCGGCGCAGGTGGAATATCAGAAACAGACCGCCCGGGCCGCTTATCTCACCCTGGTTGGAAATGTGGTCAATGCGGCGGTGGCCCGGGCCGGCTACCGGGCGCAAATAAAGGCCACCCGGCAGATTGTGGATTTTCAGCAAAACCAGTTGAAAATAACCGAGAGTCAGGCGGAAGGCGGAACGGTCCCCTACTCGAACGTTCTGGCGATCAGGACCCAACTCGAGGCTACCAAGGCGAGCTTGCCTCCGCTCCAGAAAAGTCTCAGCCAGTCGGAGCACCTGTTGACCGCGCTGGTTGGAAAGACCCCGGCGCAGTGGACGCCCCCCCGGATCGATCTGGACGATCTGACGCTTCCATCCGATGTGCCGGTGAGTCTGCCTTCCGAACTGGTCCGGAGGCGGCCTGACATCCTGGCGGCCGAAGCGCAGCTCCACAGCGCCGGCGCCAATATCGGGGTGGCTACGGCCGCCTTGTTCCCGAATATCACCCTCAGCGGAAACTATGGGCAGAACAACACCGACATCACCCAGCTATTTGCCCGGAGCGCCAACTTCTGGGCGCTTGCGGCCAACGCCGCCCAGCCTATATTTCACGGGGGAACGCTCTGGTTTAAACGCCGCGCCGCCATACAGGCCTGCAACGCATCGTTTTCCGATTACCGCCAGGCGGTGACGACCGGTTTCCAGCAGGTGGCCGATGCCCTGCGGGCCCTTCAATTCGATGCAAGCGCCCTCGAGGCCCAGGCCCAATCCCTCGATGCCGCCGCTCAAAACTTGCAACTTGTCCAATCCAATTACCAGGCCGGGCTCGCCGGTTATCTCGACCTTCTTACCGCGGACAACCAGTACCAGCAGGCCAAAATCGCGCACATCCAGGCCCGGGCCCTTCGCCTCCAGGACACCTCCGCCCTCTTTACGGCCCTGGGCGGCGGCCCGTGGACGCCGCCGGGTGAGGGCAAAAGTCAAAAGTAACTCCGCTAGAGCTTGCAGCCGTGTATCCTGCAGCACCTTTGGGCTATTTCGTTCGTTGGCCCCTGGTGGTCGCGCTGCATGTGAAAGTTCAACCACGACGAGGTCTCGTTCAGTTCCCACATCCTGGGCGGCACGCACCCTTCGCTCAACTGCTCCGAGGTTTTGGCGTTCGCCATGCGCTTATAGGCGCGGTCCCAGACGCAGGGCCGATCCGGGTACACCTCGCAGCGCCCGTTCCGGCTGCCCCCGCAGGCCCCGTTTCGGATATGTTTGGCGCACTGGGATTCAGGGCACAGGAAACCCACGTGCTGAATGGCGCAGTCCCCGCACTTGCGGCAGTCAAGGATGGCCCGCTTGGGGAGGTCTTCCACCAGGCGCATCACCAGCCCCCCCGCCGGCATCCGGTCGACCGGTTTGAACATTTTGCGGTATAGGGGAGCGAGGGGGTGACTGGCGTTGAAAAACAAGTCGTGGGTCCGTCTCAGCAGTGAATAGCGAATACGTTCCAAAAGACCCACCCCCGGCGGCTTTTTACCGAACAGGGGAGCTTCCTCTGCCTGCCCGTCCGGGCTGGGGAAGGCGTAAAAGCCGCCGGGTTGCGGGAAGTCGAAATCGGTCAGGAAATCCTTCCAATGGCTTTGAATTTGCTCGAAACGGTCTAGGATGCGGCCCGCCGTATCGAATCCGCGATGGATTCCCCCGATATGTATCCCGGAATAGCCGAGGCCCCTTAGAACGGCGGTGAGCCTTGCGGCGCGTTCTATCGCCGCCCGGCGCCCCGTGGCCTTGTCGCTCCACTCGTCTTTGACCCGCTTATAGAGCGCGTCGGTGACCACCGCGCCGGGCACTTTGCCCGAGTTTATTATCCCCGCCACTTTGGGGTTCAGCACATAGACCGACCCCAAAGTGGGCAGGCTGAGGCCCACAGCCTTTTGAATCTGGAGCAATTCCTTGAATTTGCGTGCGTCATAACCCAGTTGGGTTATCACGAACTTGGCGCCCGCGGCCGCTTTGCGGCACAGCTTGGCGTACTGGGCAAAGCACTCGCCTTCCGTGCTCTTGAAGGGCGATACCGCACAGCCGGTAAAAAACCCTTCGGGGTCCCCGGAGGCATTGAGGCGCTCGCTCAGAAATCCCAGCAGCATCTGCAAATGGACCGAGTCGATATCGAAAACCGGCGCGCCCTGCCCGCCGAACCCTTTGCCGGCATAGTCCCCATTCAAAGCCAGGATGTTTTTCATGCCCATCATGGCCAGTTGCAGGGCCCGGCTTTCCATGCCCACCCGGTTTGTGTCGCGGCAGGTGAAATGCACGATCACGTCCATGCCCAGTTCGAAAATGTTGTAGCCCAGAACGTCGGGACTGAGCGAGGGGTTTCCGCCGGGGTTGTCGGTAATGGAAACCGCCGATACCCGCCCGTCGCGGAACGCGTCCCGGGCGATGCCCATAACGGTGTCCACCCCCCTGCCCGAAGCTTCCCGACCCGGAACGAGTTCGAGCGTCACCGTGAAATGATCGGGGTTGGTGATGTCATGCGGAAAAATACGGATCATATCGATGTCCTTGAATCTGAAACCTGGAAACACGCCGACCCGGCTGAACAAAAGCCGTAACCCTAATGCCGATACCGGATTGTAACTTGGATGGTGAGTGGTGAGTAGGGAACAGGTGGATGAATTCATGGCAAAAAGCGAAAGAACAAATACAACCGGAAGCGGAAAAAAACAACCCATAAAAGGAACTTTTCAAAAGGGCCGACCATAAAGGATGCGACCGTGTTCCCGCCCTGCCGGTCGTTGCGCTCTGCGGCGGTCGTGCTATAATAATTTGAAAGTGTGCCTGAACTTTTATCTTTTCCTGGAAAAGGGAGAATGGATTTGCCCAAGCTTAACCCTGAATATCTGCGTGAATTGATCGAGCTCGTCAACACCAGCCCCTATCCGGAGCACATGTCGATGCGGGTTGCCGAGATCGCGGTGGATAGGGCGGTGATAGAACTCAAAACGGACCGATGTCACCTCCAGCCTTTCGGCATCGTCCACGGAGGGGTTCTGGCCACCCTGATCGACACCGCCACCTTCTGGGCGGTTTTCATGAGAATTCCCGAAGAAAACGGCATGGTCAATATTGATTTGAAACTAAACTACCTCAGACCGGTTGAATCCGGCCTTCTGATCGCCGAAGGCGCCGCCATCCATTCCGGCAAATCGATCAGCTACGCCGAGGCGACCGTCTACAACAGCTCCCGGGAGCGGATCGCCCACGGTACTTCGACCCTCATGACGCTCCGGGGAAAGGGGCTCAAACTCAGTTCCCGCAAGTTTCTAGATCGATAGGCAAAGCGCCCGCAGGTGGGGCCACCTGTAGGTTGGGCTAAGCGATGTAGGTTGGGCTAAGCGGAAGCGCAGCCCAACAAAAAACCTGTCGAAAACAACTAACCCTGAAACCACGAAAAGTCCCTGGTTTGGGCTTGGCAATCCCGGCCGGCGGTCCCACCGCCTTCTTAGCCTTGCGCAGCTTTGACCTTCAATTGCCGCAGCAGGTCATCGAATGAGCTTCTCGCCAGAATCGAGTTGAATTGAGCCCTGTAGCTGGTGACAAGACCCACTCCCTCGATCACCACATCATCTACCTTCCATTTTCCGTTATTGAGGTGGAGGTAATAATCGACATGGATCGCGGCCATGTTCTGATCACCTGCAACCCAAGACCTGACTTGCGCTCTGGTAGGGCCCTGCTGGACAAGAGCATATGATATATTTTGGCCGTCGTAGCCTTGGATTTTCCCTATGTAAGTATTAAATAGGAGCCGACTGAACTCCTGCGTAAATTCCTGCCGATATGTGGGTGATAGCTGTTGCCATTGCGGTCCCAAAGCTTTTTTGGCTATCGCGTTGAAATCGAAATAATTGTCCACGACTGCGCGGATTTTATTCCGGAAGACTTGGGGATTTCCCGGGTATTCCCTGAGGAGATCGAGCACCTGGTTTGTCCCGGATTGTACTACTGCCTCGGGATTGGCCGCTGCGGCCACGCTGGTCCAGAGAAAAAGGCAGAACACAGGAATTAGAGCTTTTAAAATGGCTCCTCGCCTGACCTGCCCAGTGTGCCTACGTTTTGCGATCATATCTGACTCCTTGATTACCCACCGCTATCGTCGGTCGGAATTTTTACCGTTACTCGCCAACATGCGCGATCGAACTGTCCTGCGTGAAAGTGGTAGAGCGAAACCCCCGTCGGAATCACGAACAGGCGGACTGCACCACTACTTTCGGTAAAGGTGCGAACCTCCTTTTGGTCGTTCCGTGTTCACAGTTCGAGTTAATCATCTTGGTTTTTAAATTAATTACTCATTTTAATGCCGCAAGTGTGTGAAATACACGGGCTAAAGTGGAATACGTGTGGCCGCCAATATTGCACAGGCTTCCGTGCGCGTCCAGAGCACTACAGACCAAACCACGAAAAGCCGCAGGGCCTTCGCGCCCCGGACACGCAGTGTCCGGGGCGCGAAGCGCCGGGAGGGGCGCTGGGTGGCGTGGCGGCGCTAACCGGGCTGATCATCGACAATGCTGCCGTCGTTTGAAACTGTCCCGAAGATTACTGCGGCCTTGCCGATTTCAAACAGTTCAGCGTAGGTGTAAGTTAATCGATAGGTGTATAATCCGGGCAATTATGGCCATGGGGCGGTGTATTTCAAGAGGTGGAGGAACGTCGTATGAAAAGGGCAATGTTCTTTTTTGTCATGATCTTGTGGGCAATCCCGGCTGCAGCGCCGGTTTGCCGGGCTCAAACAGGGATGGACGGGCGCGAGGTTGTCTACAGCCGTGGTGCGAGCCACTCAGTTGACGTATATGGGCCCAAAGTGCTCACTGACCTGGCGGGACAGGCCATCCAGGAAAGATAGCCTGATGTTGTGGTCGTGGAACATTATAAATCGCTAAGGCACAAGGTGTGGATCGAAGGAACGACAGGGTCCGGCTATATGGCTCTTTCGCCCAAAAGAGTGCGTCTCATGGAGGCGGCAAGCACCAGGGGGGGAAGCGTTTATGCGGCGCTCTGCGAGGAACAGCAGAGAGTGATTCAAAGCACCGTGGGTATAAGAAGAGTTTTTCGGGCCGTTGAGAGGGAGTACCGGGTTGAGACAAGAACCTATTATGTCCGGCCGGTTTATTTTTCCCCCCCTCCACCGCCTGTTTGCGTTTATCCGGCAAACGTAGTGTATGGCTACGGGGGGGCTTACCCGTTTTATGCCTACGGGGGCTACGGCGTGTGGCCAGGCCCTTATCCGTATTACCGGGGACGGGGCGGATACGGCTACTATCATGGGCAATATGGCGGGCATTATTCCGGAGCCTTTTACAGGAGACACAGGTAAAGCATAGCGTCAGCGGTTGCAAGGGGTGGCCGGATTTCACCGGAAGGAGATGGCTGCCGGACTAGCCGAGGCGGTTACAATACCTCCAGGCAGGCGCTGATCGTGTTCACGGATTTGTGATGGAAAGCCATTCTTTGATCCAGTGTCGTTCGTCCATGTGCTTTCCCGAGGAGTCATCGATGCGTCCATATTGTGTCTCTTTCCGTCCCGAGGTGGAAATGGAAGAAAACCTTCCACCGCTTGCCGGAATCGAAGACCTTGGAACGATTGATCTTCTGAGGAAGGCTGCCGGCGTGTTGCTGCCGGCGCACGTTTCTCCCTGGCGGTACCGGAGCATAACTCAGCATGCCAGGGATTGGTTCCCCCGCCTTGACGTCCAGTTCAATTGCCGGGGTAAGACGAAACAGGCTTATCTCTTCCAGGAGTTGGGGGTCAGACACCCGGAAACCCTGGTTTTCGAGAACCCTCTTCAACTGCAGAGCCATCTCAACGCACATGGGTCTCCCTGGGGATATCCCCTTGTGCTCAAAGGCGACCTCGGTGGAGGGGGGGAGACGGTTTTCCCGGTTTACGGGGCTGGCGAAATTGCCGGCCATCTTCTGAAGCTCCCCAAGGATGATCCGCTTCTAATCCAAAAATGGGTGCGGCATGGCGGAAAAGACCTCCGTGTGGTGATTTATGGAGACCATGCGGTGAGCTATTTTCGTGTCGGCGGCGGCCGGTTCTACAACAATGTCTGCCGGGGCGGCAAACTTGATCATGAGGGCTGGCCGGAGTTGCAGCAAAAGGGTGCTGCCGCTGTCCTTGCATTTTCCAGGCTCGTGGGAATCGATATCGCCGGTTTTGACCTGATGTTTCCGGACGATGGTGAGCCGGTCTTTGTTGAAGTGAATTTTCATTTCGGCAGGAAAGGACTGGGAGGACGCAAAGAGCACCAGCGGTATGTTCTGCGGGCGATTCAACGCTGGCGCGGCCGTCTGCTGTCGGACCCTCTGAGCCTGTCTCCGCCGGCCGAATCGTTGACTATGTCTAAACAGGAAATCTCATCACCGTAAGACGAGAAAATTTCGGTAATGGGCGAACACCGCTTTAGGAGATTGTCATGACAAATTCAGCCGAACAACCGTCGAGCGCCAGGCAAGGCCAGAGCATCAGCGCTTACGGCCCCGCTCGCTCGACCGCCGGGGGAACTCCGCTTGATCCCGACGAACTGCGTTCCGTCCGAAATGGCCCATGATAGTCTTGCGCACCCCCAAGGGCTGGACCGCGCCCCGCAAGGTTGAGGGCCATTACCTGGAAGGTTTCAGGCGGGCGCATCAGGTCCCTCTCACCAACGTGGCTTCAGACCCCGGCCGCCTTAAGTTGCTCGAATCGTGGCTGTTGAGCTACGGACCGGACAAACATTTCGACGAACAGGGACGGCTGGTCCCGGAATTGCGTGCCATGGCGCCCCATGGGAACCGGCGCATGAGCGCCAACCCGGTGGCCAACGGAGGTCTTTTGCGCCGCCCCCTGGAATTGCCCGATATGCGGAAGTTCGCTGTCAGGGTCGAGCGGTGCGCTGTGACCTCTGCTGGAAGTGTACCTGTTCTGGGCGAGGTGCTGCGCGATGTCGCGCGGCTAAACCCTCATAATTTCCGAGTCTTTGGACCCGATGAGACCCAATCGAACAGGCTTGAGGCAATCTATGAAACCGCCGGCAAGGTCTGGCTCGGGGAGTATTTCCCTGAAGACGCCGATGGAGGCGAACTGAACCCCAGGGGCCGGGTCATGGAGATGCTGAGCGAGCATACCGTGGAAGGGTGGTTGGAGGGATATCTGCTAAGCGGCAGGCACGGTTTATAAGCAGCTATGAGCCCTTTGTCCATATTATAGATTCGATGGTCAATCAGCATGCCAAGTGGCTGGAAAAGTGCCTCGAAATTCCATGGCGAGCCAGAGTGGCGTCCCTCAAACTCTTGATTACCGCGTTCGTCTGGCGGCAGGACCACAACGGTTTCACCCATCAGGACCCAGGTTTTCTCGACGTGGTGGCCAATAAAAGCCCGGAGGTTGTTCGCATCTATCTTCCCCCCGACGCCAATTGCCTGCTCTCGGTAGCCGACCACTGCTTGAGAAGCATCAATTACAACAACGTCATAGTCGCCGATAAACAACCGCACCTCCAGTACCTGGACATGGACGCGGCGATCGCTCACTGTACCAAAGGCGCCGGCATATGGGACTGGGCGGGCAACGACCGGGGAATAGAGCCCGATGTGGTGATGGCCGCCTGCGGCGACGTGCCGACCATGGAGGCCCTGGCGGCTGTCGCTCTGCTCCGGGAGGAACTGCCCGACATGAAGGTCCGGTTTGTAAACGTTGTGGACCTCTTCAGACTGGTGCCCCGGAGCGAACATCCTCACGGGATGAACGACCGGGAATTCGAGGCCCTTTTCACTTCTACCAAACCGGTGGTGTTCAACTTCCACTCCTACCCGTGGCTGATCCATCGGCTGACCTACCGCCGGCCCGGCCAACACAACATTCACGTGCGAGGCTACAAGGAGATGGGAAATATCAACACGCCGCTCGAGTTGGCCATCCGTAACCAGACCGACCGCTTCAGTCTGGCCATTGATGCCATTGACCGTGTTGCTCGTTTTCGGGAGACCGGGTCCGCTGTTCGGGAGGCGCTGCTCGACCGGCAGATCGCCTGCCTCAATTATGCCTTCGAGTTCGGAGTGGACCGGCAGGACATAACCGACTGGAAATGGCCCTTCTAAATATTCCTGCGTGCCAACGGGGCGCGGGGGATGTCTCCCCGCGTCTCTAAAAGAGCTTCGGCGGGGAACGTGGGACGTTAGGCCGTCATACCCGACAAGGTCTTCTCCAGCCTTTGGGCTTCCTCCAGGATTACTCGGGCGTATTTGCCGGCTTCGGTTCCGGGGTCAAGAGAAGCTGCCAGTCGTCTTGCGAAACCACCTACGGCCAAGAGGGGGTTTCTCACTTCGTGGGCCACGGCCTGAAGGGTTTGTGACACTGTTTTCTCTTCCTGGTTTATGGATTCAAAGGAAGGCAGCGTCCTGCGCAAGTCCCGGGTGCGGTAAATCTTGCTTGAAATCTGAGCCAGGGCCCCGTTGGCTCTTTCCATCACTTTCAGAAGGTCTCTATCTTTGTCTATTTCCACTCTTAGGCTCCTGGCGGCTTCTTCGACCTCGGCGAATGTGGCCAAGAGGATCTCGTGGACGTCCTCATGTTCGAGTCCCAGGAGTCTTTGTGCTTCGGCATAAAAAGCTCTGAATGCCACCGGCATGTGAAGGAGAATCCGTGAAAAAAGTCTTGCCAACCAGCAAATGGCGCGTAACGGCGGGATGAACTCACTCCGACTTTCATCCCCGCCTGGCCTCTGGCAGTCGATGATATGCTCCGGAAACCTCCAGTGAGAAAGCGCGGAGGCCCCTGCCATCCGATGGTCGATGCCGAAGCAATCCCTTTCCTTCTCCAGGATTTCCTCCAGGGGTTCGAAATACAACTCGAACTGCTCAGGTTGACCCTTTATCAGCAAATCGAACAGGATGGGCATGCCGATTTCCATCGTCAGTCCGCACAGGAAAGCCTCTTCGGGATTGGCGGCCTTGGAGCGTTGCGCCAGGGCTTTAGCGATCAGTCCGCGATAGAGTGAAAGCCGCCAAAAGAGTTCGTAGTCGAACTGTTCGACCTTTCCAAGGGGGAACGCCCCGCGCAGGGAAATGGTCAAAGCCATCAATCTGACCTGTTCGCCGCCCAGCTTCATCACGGCCCGGGAAAGGGTGGTTACGGGCATGTCACTGCTAAAAAATGCGCTGTTTGCCAATGTCAGCACCCGGACGATCAAGGATGGGTCTTTTTCTATGAGTCGGACCAGTTGATCGTTTGTGGCGTTTTCGTCGGAGGCCAGTTCCAGCAGCTTCAGTGCGACCGCAGACAGGGGCGGCAGGCAATAGCCCGATTCGAGCTGTTTGAGTATTTTTTCCGCCGGCTTTTCCCGCATATTTTAACTCATTCTGTTAAATATCGCACCGCTCGCCGCGTCTGCTTTCGTTTACGGCCCTACCTCAAAATAGAATTCGGAATATATGCGCCGGAACATTAGAGTAATGCGTGAGAGTGCTGTAGACTTCGTTTGAAGCCGTGTGATAGAGTACCCGGCGTGGTCACGGGCTTGATTGTTGAATCCCGCCTGCGCTGTCGAACGTAGAAATTGCATCAGGCGTGTTTGCCGGCCTGAAATGTCGTTGGGACTTTGGAATGGATGACATCGATGAGTGCTGAGGTTTCCGATACAATCGCAAGCGGGCAGGAAGAAATGGAGCGCGTATGCCAGGTCTGCGGCATCGGCGCCGGAACCGAACTTCGGCCGGGGGTGCTGGTCAGACCCTCTGTTGGCGAGTTGATCCGGCTCGAACTCGGCAGATGGGATGAACAGGGCTGGATTTGCGAAAGCGACCTCCAGAGGTATCGCTGCAGGTATGTCGAAACCTTCATCGAAACCGAAAAGGGCGAACTGACCTCCATCGAGCGGGAAGTCATCGACAGCATCAGAAAACAGGATATCCTGGCGACCAATCCCATTGAGGACGCCGACAAGAATCTGTCGTTCGGTCAGAAGATGGCCGACCACATCGCGGATTTTGGCGGCAGCTGGACATTCATATCCATCTTCTTTTTCATCCTCGTCGGATGGATGTTCGTAAATACCTTCCTTTTTGCGTTTCACCCGTTCGATCCCTATCCTTACATACTTCTGAACCTGGTGCTCTCCTGCCTTGCGGCCATCCAGGCCCCCATCATCATGATGAGCCAGAACCGCCAGGAGGAGCGGGACCGTTTGCGGGCTTTGCACGACTACCAGGTGAACCTCAAGGCGGAACTGGAAATTCGGCACCTGCACCAAAAGGTCGACCATCTTTTGTCTCACCAGTGGGAAATGCTGCTCGAAATTCAGGAGACGCAGCGGGAATTCCTCGACGCCCTGGAGACCGAAAAGCGTAAGGTTGCCTGAGCTGAGCGGCCCATTGGTATTCATCTACCAAACCCGGGGAACAAACCGATATTTTACCCTGACCATATAATCGGCGTAGCCGTCCAGTTTTTCCATCAGCAACCGTTCCTCCCGAACGGCCCTGAAACCAAATAAAACCACGAAAACCGGCGTGCAGAGCAAACCGCACCAGGACCCCAGCAACAAGGCGGTTCCCGGGAAAAACAGGCACGCCCCGGTGTACATGGGGTGGCGAACATAGCGGTAAACTCCGGTTGAAACGACAGTGTGGCCGCGGTCCGTTTGGACTCTGACCACGCCCGAGGCGTAAGGGTTTTCCCGCAAGGCTGAAAAAGAAATGTAGAGCGAGACGAGAACCACGGCGGCGCCAAAGGTCTTGAGCGCGGCCGGGACCCTTGACCAGTGAAAGCGCACCGCGTCAAGGGGCATCAGTATGAACCAGAATAGAATAAAAGAAAGGGTCACGGCGACGAACACTTTGTCCCAGGGTAACTCGGGGCGAAACCGCATCCTTTCATCGATGAGAGCCGGATCGTATTTGAGAAGCCACCAAGTCATGGGGACACCCGTGATAAAGAGCAGGCCGAGGAAGACCCAGCCGGAGGTCCAGGCGATCGTTCCCGCCGGAAAAAAAAGCCCCAGCGCCATTATCAGGAACTCTATACTCTCCAATACTATTACTTTGATTGCGACACTCATAATAGCCTCACCATGTGCTTGGCGCAGGAAGTCATTTGCAGGCGCAATCGCAATGCTAAAAAAGCACGCTATTCTTTTAAGAATAGCATTTGGAAAGGGTACCTTCCAGGGTTTAAACTTCCCCCCCGCTGAAACGGATCCCTTTGAACCCGGCTAAAAGAGTCAATTTTATAGCGGCTGCGTGCATGCTTGGCCCTGGATGTTTCGGATTTCTCCCGTTGACCGCTTTTGGTTATGGCCGTATTCTTACCGGGTTCTTGCTATCCATTTAGCCACCCCGGCGCAGGTCTTGGGAGCTGACCTGAAATTGACCCGGCTAAAAAAGGGGGACACATTGACTCGACCGTCCGATTTTACTGGAAAAGGCTATCCGGACTCTATGCCGGATGAACTCGCGGCAAGGCTTGCCGAGGCGGCGAAGCGCGCCGGGATGTCACGGGAGGGCCTTATGGAACTGGCCCTCAACCAGTTTTTGGATAGAGAGGCGGGCGGCTCTTCAGTCTATCTCTCGGCGCCGGTAAATGCTTTGATGAAGGGAATATACAGGGAGCGGACCACTATTGCCGAGGTCAAAAAACACGGGGATTTCGGGCTGGGCACCTTCAACAGCCTGGACGGCGAAATGATGCTGCTGGACAGTGTGGCCTACCAGCTCAGAACCGACGGGATTGCTTCCGTAGTGGCCGAAAACGTCCGGACCCCTTTTGCCTGTGCCGCCTTTTTCAATCCGCTCTCGGTGGAAGAGGTGCAAAGCGAAATGGACTACGCCGCCTTCAAGGCTTTGCTGGGCAGACTGATCCCTTCGAATAACCTGTTCCTGGCCATAAGGGTCGATGGCGAGTTCAGACGCATCAAGATGTGGTCGGTTGCCGCACAGCTCGATCAGCGGCCCATCGAGCAAGTCCATCCCGTCCCGTTCGAGTTCTACGAGGTCAAAGGGACTCTTGCCGGTTTTTTTACCCCGCAGTTCATGAAGGATCTTTGCATGCCGGGCTTTCACCTTCACTTTCTGAGCGACGATCACAGCCACGGCGGCCACCTGCTGGAGTGCGTCGTGAAGCGCGCCAGGATAGGCGTTCAGCTCATCTCCCACCTGGAACTGGATCTGCCGGCCACGTTCGATTATCTTACGGCGGAGCTGACTTAAAGACCATTTGCAAATCACAATTGCCGGGCGATCACCGTTGCTCTCAAGTCTTCTCCCCGAAACCCGTTGACTCTCACCATGACGGGTTTTCCAGGGCAAAAGTCTTTGCCCGGATCAAAAAACACTCTCACGTAGTTGCTGGAGAGCCCTTCCCATAGGTTGGGACCAACCTTGCCCTCAACCAGAACATCGAAGCATTGTCCGATGAGGTTTTCCCGGAAGGCCCGTCTTTTTCGTCTGCCCAGAGCCTGGAGGGCCGCTGCGCGCCGCTTCAGTTCATCTCCTTGCACCTGGTCGGGAAATTCGGCGGCCGCGGCCCCGGGACGAGGGGAAAATGGAAACACGTGTAGATAGCTCAAGGGCAGTTTTTCGATAAATTCGAGCGTGTTTTCAAACTGTTTTTCGCTTTCCCCCGGGAACCCGGTAAGCACGTCGGCGCCGATCGCCACTCCCGGAATAGAAGCGTGAAGCCGGGCGACAAGTTCGCCGTAATATTGCGGACTATACGGGCGGCCCATTCGGGCTAGGATTAGCGGGTCGCCGCTTTGCAGCGGAATATGGAAGTGGGGGCAAATCCAGGGCGCCGATGAAACCACTTCCAACAGCCGGGAATCGAATTCCTCGGGCTCGATCGAGCTGAGCCGAAGGCGCAAGGGCCTGGGCCCCCCCGCGGCGATCGATTCGAGCAAATGCGGCAAGCTTTGCGCCGGCGAAAGGTCTTTTCCCCATTTTCCCAGATGGATGCCCGTGAGAACAACTTCCCGGTACCCGGCTTTGATCAAACCCTGCAGCTGGGCCAGGACGAGCGTGGAGGGAAGGCTGCGGCTGTTGCCCCGCACGTGAGGCACCACGCAGTAGGAGCAAAAGGAATTGCATCCGTCCTGGATTTTGAGCACCGCTCTTGTTCGGCCCGTATGCATGGCCGAGACGGGTAAAACTTCAAATTCCGTGATGGAGCGCGGATCGGGAGTGAGGGCCACGCATGGTTGTTCGAAGCTGCCGGGGCGGCCCAGCCATTCGAGGAGATCGAATTTTGCCGGGTTTCCGAGAACGTGGGTTGCAAGCCCCTCGCGCGCTATACGGTTGCCGTCCAGCTGGGCGTAACAGCCCGCGGCTACTATCCTGGCCTCCGGATTGGCGCGCCGCGCCCGGCGCAGCAGCTGCCGGGTCTGAGAGCCCGCTTTGGCCGTCACCGCGCAGCTGTGTATGATATAGACGTCTGCGCGCTCTCGAAAGGAAACGGGCCTGTAGCCAGCCTGCTGGAGCATTTCGAGCAGATACGAGGTCTCAAACTGGTTGACCTTGCAGCCCAGGGTCTCAATTGCCACTGTGGGTCCATTGGTTTCGCCGACCATCAGTTGCGGTCCATCCCGGCGTAAAAGGCCATGCTGGCGAAGGTGACAAAAGAGCCCTGTTCATCGACCACCGCATGAGATTGGCGAAGCGTACTTCCGCTGGCGCGGCCTTCGAATGTCTTGGCCATGGTGAACAGGGGCGCGACCCCGCAAATCTTTCTGCTGTTGGAGTCACGATGGATCCTGCCGAGGAAGTCATCGGCCCGGCATAGCTCCAGCAGTTTCAAAAGAGAGCCGTCCAGGGAAAGATTGTCCTCGATCATCCCGGCATGCGGTCTGAAGCTGTCTCCGTAGCGAGGGCCGATATGGGCAAAGTCCACACTGGCGATTATCCCCACTGAACGTTTTTGTCCGAAGACCAGCTCAGCCAGGAGCAGGGCGAACTCATTGATCCTGTTGCCGTTTGCCTGCCAGTCCTCGGCGCCGAAGGAACATAGAATCGGGACTATTCGCGCTCCGGGCTGCAGAAAAGAAAGAAATACCGCCTGGAATTCTATCGTATGTTCGGTGCGATGATTATATTCGCTGGCACGCAGGTTAAAAGGCGTTCGCCGGAGCAGTTCGTCACAAATTTCCCGGTCGCACGCCACTGTGCCGAGCGGAGTTTCGAAATCCTTAACCGTCAGGGCAAAGCAGTTTTCCACAAAATCGTGCCCGGTTCCCAGCACTATCCAGGTGTCTGGAACCAAGGCCTGGGCCGCTGCTTTATAGGCGTGGGCAAAACAGGCGCCGCCAGCGTTGAGATCGATATGGGGGGCAACAAGGCCGACCATTTTCCGGGTCTGCCCGTCTGTGGCGCAGGGGAAGCCGGGGCCGCCTTTTTCAGGGCGGAAAAAGGAGTGCAGTTTTTCTCGAAGCTGCCCTGCCTCCGCCGGGTAGCTCGAGCCGGCGTGGCGCATTTTTCTGACCGGGCTGTCAAGAAATTCGGCGATTTGCCTGGCTGCCAGGCTTCGAAATCGATCGCTATCGAGGAAAAGATGTTCATCGAGCGTTTTTACCAGGTCCTGCAACTCTTCCATATGGATCAGCCGGCCGGTTTGCCTCATGAAATCAGCTTGCAGGTCTCGAAGCGAATTGCCGCCGTTCATGTTGGCCAAAATGGGGATCGCGGCGGGTGAAAAGATGAGGCTGTCCGGAGCGAAGCCGATGCGATCTCGAAGAAGAAACATTTTTTCCCCGGAATGCTCGATCTGGTGAGCTTCGAGTCCGTCTCGGAGTTTGGGGTGCGGCTCTTGTGTCATACTTGATAATTCCCTGGGGTAATGTTCAAATCGGAGCGCTTTGTCGGGTCCAGAAGCCGGATTTCATTGACTGAAAAACCCGAATCATGCTAATCCTGAAAAGCTGTGCTCCGGCTGCTTTTTCCGCTCGTTTCAACAGGAGGGCCTCGTCTCTTCAATGACTTCTACGCGCTTGTTCATCTGTCTTTTGAGTATTGTCCTTATCTCCGGCTGCAGCCAGTCTCTGGTGTGTCCGGCCCCTCCGGCCGCTGCTCAGCAGGCCCCGGGGGGCGTCCGTGCCGAGGCCTACTATGAGTACTTGGCTGCCCAGCAATATGTTAACGAAAAGCACTATGATAAGGCAATAGAAGCTTACCGCAAAGCCCTGCAGATCGACCCCGGCTCGCCCACGCTTCAAATGGAACTGGCTTTACTCTACTTTCACCAGAACAAGCTGGACCCTGCGCTCAAACTGTTGGAAGGATCGGTCGGGGCCGCTCCGAATCGGCCGAGAGCCTACCTTCTCCTGGGCCAACTGTACGCCAGGAAGGGCCGTCTGGGTGAGGCGGAGAAGGCTTACAGCAAGGCCATCGAGATCGACCCTTCGGCTACTGAAGCCTATCTGCTGCTGGGCGCCCTGTATGCGCAGGAGAGCCGTTTCAATAAAGCCATAGAGACCTTTGACCGGCTGGAGGAAAAAGCGCCCGGCAATCCTCTGCCGCTCTATTATAAGGCCCGCATTTTCCTGGACATGAAATACTATGACCAGGCCGAACAGATATTGAAGCAGTTGCTGGCCGAAGAACCGGGTTTCGAGGATGGAATGCTCGACCTGGCCTACATTTATGAGGTGACCGATCACCCGGGCGAGGCCGAAAAGACCTACCGGCAAGTCCTTGTGGACAATCCGGCCAGTGTCCAGGCGCTTTCCCGGCTGGGTAATCTTTATATGCGCCAGGACCGGGGCGATGAAGCAATCCTGCAGTTTGATCGTTTGCTCAAGATCGTTCCCAAAGATATGGAAACCCGCCTCAAGATCGGGATCATCCATCTGCAGCAGAAAAATTACAAAGATGCCGAGCAGGACTTTGACGCCCTGCTGAAGAATAAGCCCGGCTACGATCAGGCCCTTTATTATCTGGCGCTGGCACGCGAGGGAACGCGGGACTACCGGGGGGCGATACGCTATCTGGACGGGATTTCCCGGACCAGCCAGATGTGGAATGCGGCGCAGACGCGCAAGGCCATGATTTATGTGAAACTCAAAGCTTTTGACAAGGCCGCCGGGGTGTTAAACGGGGCTGTGGCCTCTAGTCCCGGGGCCGGCGATCTCTATTTGTACCTGGCAGTGGTCTATGAAGATGCCCACAGGAACGAGGAGGCCATAAAGGCCCTCGACCGCGGTCTGAAAGTTTTGCCCAACAACCCCGGGCTGCTCTTCCGCAAAGGCGTTGTCTTGTCGAAGACGGGCAAAGACGCCGAGGCTGTCGGGACGATGCGCAAAATCCTGGCTGTCGAGCCCAGGAACGTCGATGCTCTTAACTTTATCGGGTACAGTTATGCTGAGAAGGGGATACACCTGCTCGAGGCCAGGGAATTGATCCTCCAGGCCCTGAGTGTTTCCCCCGATGACGGCTATATCTTGGACAGCCTTGGCTTGGTCTATTTCAAGATGGGCAAGCGAAAAAAAGCGCTCGACACGTTGCTTGAGGCTGTCAAGCGGGTGCCCAACGATCCGGTCATCCAGGAACATCTGGGCGATGTCTACCTGCAACTCGGGAAGAAGGCAAAGGCCTCCGCGGCTTATCGGAAAGCAATCGAGTTCAAGCAGTCGGGGGCTGAGGCAATCAGGACAAAACTCAACGCCATCAGATAGCGCCGGAGGCTGATTTCCGCGGCTACCGCACGGCTGGGAGTCAACTGGTGAGTGAGTGAATCGTCTGGCGATAATTTCCTGTTTTTCGATTCACCCATTCACCTGCTCACCCATTCACTGATTGTTCAGGGAGCCTGTCGCAAATGCATTCATCTTTTGCTCGCCTGTCTTCGATTTTTCTTTCTTTTTTGCTCCTGCTCGTAACGGCAACGGCCTGCGTTTCGCCGCCGTTTCCTGCCGGAAAATCCGGCGCGCTCGCGCCACAGGTTTCGCCGGCCGCCGAAGTCGCCGCGCTAAAAGAGCGGTCCGATTTCTGGCGAAATTTCCAGTGCAAACTGCGGATCAACGTCAACGGCAAGACCGCCAGATTCAGCTCGCCTGCCATCGTCCTGGTTAAATCGCCCAATCTCCTGAGGTTCGAAACATTTACGCCGATCGGTATGACCGCGGCGCTTTTTGTTTCAAACCAAAGCGGTCCCTCTCTGCTGATTCCCTCGCAAGAGACGGTCTATACCGCAAAGCGGCCGGAGACCCTTGTCCGCGAGTTTCTGGGCGGGGTGAATTTGCCCGTGGACGTGTTCAGCCATTTGCTGAGCGGTTCTATACCGCCCCAGATGTTCAAAAACATCGAAAGTCGCTCTCAAGGCGGCCTTTTGCGTCTGATATCCAGGAGCCCGGGAGGGTATTTCGAGTGGCAGGTGGCCTCGGGCGCCCTGGCGAGTGTCTTTATCGGCACTGCTCAATTCGAGGGCCGGGTTTCCTACGATCCTCCGGTGCGACTGGCCGGGGAGTCTGTGCCCGAAACGATTCGCATATCCTCCAAGGACTGGAGGATGGAAGTGCGGGTGGAACAAATGCGGCCTGCCGCCCAATTCCAGCCCGGAGTGTTCCATTTGCCGGAGTTGCCCGGAGTGCGCCGAGTTGAGCTGGATAGTACGAAATGAGCGAAAGCGATGAGCCGGAGAAGCGCTTCGCCGCGGATGTAATGCTCGGCAGGTTGACGAAGTGGCTTCGAGTGCTTGGGTTCGACGCCCGGTCGGTGTTGCTGGCCAACCTGGCCGTAATTGAGTCCCTGATCTCAGGCGGATTTATCCCCGTTACCCGCAGGGAGAAATTTCGGGGTCTGGATAGCGTGATATTCATTGGGAGCGATGATCACTTCGAGCAGCTGGCAGAAGTGATATCTCTTGTGGGTGTTGGCAGGGAGGAAGTGCGGCTGTTTTCACGGTGCATCCTCTGTAATGCCGGCCTCGATCAGATATCCGGGCAGACAGTCTTTGGCGCCGTGCCGGATTATGTTTTCGAAACGGCTTCGGATTTTCGCAAGTGTCCGCGATGTGGGAGGGTGTACTGGCCCGGGAGCCACAGGCGGAAAATGATCGGGCAACTCGAATCGCTTACGGGCTGGCGCCTGAGGGAAGGAGAAGAAGGTGGAACAAAATGATGTGATTCGAAAAGCATCGGGAGCGGTCTTTAAAGGGATCAAAGTCGCCTGGGCGTGGTCCGTGTCATTTGTTAAAATCAGGGTCTACAAGCTAAGGCTTCGAGTTGCCAAAAGAGATCTCGATGGTCGGACCGCCAGGCTTGGCATGGAGTTCTATGCGCTTTACAGGCGGGGGGAGACCGAAATTCTCAAGTCTGTTGTGATTACCCAGCAACTCAAGATTGTGGAAGAAGCCGAATCGCAGGTTCTCGATCTTCAGTCGCGCATTGACACCGTTGACGAGGAATATCGAAAAAAGAAGGATGCGATCAAGGCATAATCCGGATTACCCGTGAACCGCCAGAGCCAACTTGCGTGAACCCGTGCTGCTTGGTCATTGAATTCCTTGGCCTCTGCGGCCTTGGGCGGGTAAAATGACCTTAAGGTTCGAGTACAGCGGTCTTATTTTATCAAAGAAGGCTTTCGATATTTAAGATGAGAAAGCATTTCGAAAAAGATGCCAAGGTGCCTCGGGCCAGAGAACTATTATGTCATTTCATCGTTGAAAGGACTCTGAAGCCATGGCCAAATTGCTTGGAGATGATGCCTACAGGGCTGCGAGGCGTCAGACGACCGAAAAGATGAACCTTGTCCTGGACGCTTTTATCGCGATAGCCAAAGAAACTGCGACGGTTCAGAATACTCAGCCTGCGTTTACTCCGGAGGAGGAAACTTCTAAAGCGAGACCAGATTCCGGAGAATGCGCTAAGTGAATCAGCGCAGGCGGTGTTTTCTCTGCATAAAGCGATTGCGGATACTTGCTGCGGGCTTCCAGTGGCTCTTGATCAAAGCGTCTGTCAAAGCACGGCGGAAGTTTGGTCCGAACGGAAGGCGGTAATAACCACGGGTGGTTCATTGCCGCGTTATCGAGCGAGATCAACGATTATGGCATTGTTGCGCTTCCAAACTCCATAAAGGGGTAAGCCGCGTGGCCAGGGACTTGTATGTACCGAGCGACTACCAACGTCTGCGCCCCATTGCGGAAGCCGATCATCGGAACGCCTTCAGAAGAGATAATGGAAGGCTGATACATTCCGCGGTGTTTCGGCGACTTCAAGGCAAGACCCAGCTATTTCCAAATTATGAGTCGGATTTTTTTCGCAATCGCCTTACGCACTCAATTGAAGTAGCTCAGATTGCAAAAGGAATCGCGGAATGGATCAACGCGTCGACTGAATATTTCAAGCGGTATCCAATCGACAGGGATTTGGTGGAGACAGCCGCTTTGGCGCACGATTTGGGACACCCTCCATTCGGTCACAACGGAGAAAAAGCTCTCGATTATATGATGAAGGATTACGGGGGATTCGAAGGGAATGCTCAGACCCTGAGGATATTAACGAGATTGGAGAAGAAGAACACGTTGGATAAGGATTTCATCCCCGTAAAAGATGGGAGGGATCTCCGGAATGGGTTGAACTTCTGTTATCGAACTCTCGCGGCGGTCCTTAAATATGACGCAGAAATCCCTCATAACCGTAACTCTGGAGATGATCTCAGTAAGGGGTACTATTACACGGAAAAGGATATCGTTGAAAAAGTCAGGCTGAATGTTCTGGGGGACGACAGTGGCAAACAACTGAAGACGATAGAATGCCAAATCATGGACATTGCTGATGACATCGCATATTCGACGTACGACCTGGAGGATGCTTTTAAAGGTGGGTTCCTCAGCCCTTTAGGCATCCTGTCAAGTAATGAAAAGCTGATCGATGATGTAGCAAAAAGAGCTAAAGTCAGTGGCGAGGATGTGCGAATGATATTGGCTAAAACTTATGGCCAGATCTTCGATGACGATCGGATTAATGATCTGGTTAATTCTGCTAATGAGAGAGGAATATCCGAGAAATTCGATGTGATCAAGTTAACGGTCAAAAGTGCAGGGGCTGAAGCATTCGACTTCTCCAATAGGATATGTGCAAATGGGTACTTCAGGACGGCTCACACTTCATCGCTCGTCAGCGAAGTTATGGCCGGTATCGATGTGGGTGAAGTGGACGATCGATTTCCATCGCTGACGCAGGTTAGATTGAAGCCGGAAATACAAAAAGAAGTTGAGGTTCGGAAGAGGTATACCTATTGCGCTGTGATCGAGTCCTCTAAGCTGAAGGTCACCGAATTCAGGGGCTACGATATAGTTAAGGAAATATTCGAAGCATTGATCGACGACAGGCGCAAGGGCTATAATCTCTTGCCCGATGACTATCACCAGCTTTATGAGCAATTCCGGGATGAAAGCTTGAAAAAGAGAGTAATCTGCGATTTCGTTGCAGGAATGACTGACCGGTACGCTGTTGAGTTTTATGCAAGACTAAAATCAGAGAATCCACAAACGATTTTCAAACCTTTCTAGTGTTGTGTCCCGTAAGTTCATACATTTTAAACCCTCTCACCCCTGGGCGCAATCCGAGGGGTCTCCCTGTATTTTGTCGAGCGCGTGAGGAAGGGCGGCAAGGATTGCCTCCAGGTTCTCCATGGCGCCTTTGGGGCTACCGGGAAGATTTATGATCAGGGTTTTGCCGCGGATGCCCGCAACGGCCCTGGAGAGCATGGCGTGGGGGGTCTTGCGCATGCTTGCCGCCCGCATGGCCTCCGCAAAGCCCGGCACCGCCTTTTGGATAACCGCAAGCGTAGCGTCCGGCGTCACGTCTCGCGGCGAGACGCCCGTGCCGCCGGTCGTTACGATAAGGGCGGCTCCCGCGATGTCGCAGAGTTCGACCAGTACCTCTTTTATCCGGTGGCACTCATCGGGGATAACGGTGCTTGAAAAGATCTGGTAGCCCTCGGCGGCAAGTCTTTGCGCCAGGGCCTGTCCGGACCGGTCTTCGCGCAGTCCCTGCGAGCCAAGGTCGCTCATCGTAACGATAGCTGTTTTTCTTGAAAACATGTCTTTTCTTTCCTGTTTAAAAAAATCCACCGCAGAGCCGCAGAGAACGCAGAGAGCAACAGAACGGAAGACAAAGTCCGGAATCCCCTCTGCGCTCTCTGCGGCTCTGCGGTGAAACGTTCTTGTTGGGCTGCGCTTCGCTTAGCCCAACCTACAGCCCAACCTGCGGAGCTCTGAATGGTTTTTAGTCCCTCTATTTCTCCTCTTTTTCCTTTTCCCGTTCCTTTTTGGCCAGCTCGACGATTTTCTCCTGAAGGGCGCCGGGGACTTCCTCATAGTGTGAGAACTTCATGGTGAACATACCGCGGCCCGCCGTCATGGAACGAAGGTCCGGAGCATACTTGAGCACTTCGGAAAGAGGCGTGTTGGCTTTTACGATCTGCTTGTTGCCCTTGGTCTCCATCCCCAGCACCCGGCCCCGCCTGGAGTTGAGGTCTCCTATGATATCCCCCATGGCATCGTCTGGAACGGTGATTTCCATCTCCATGATCGGTTCGAGCAGGGAGGGTTTGGCCTCCATGATACCTTTCTTGAAGGCCATGGACCCGGCGATCTTGAAGGCCATTTCCGATGAGTCCACCGTGTGGTAGGAACCGTCCACCAGGTCGACTTTGAAGTCCACGACCGGACAGCCGGCAAGAGGGCCGTCCTGCAGGGCTTCGGCGATTCCCTTTTCCACCGCCGGTATGTACTGCTTGGGGATCACTCCGCCCACGATCTTGTCATAGAAATGGAAGCCCTCGCCCCGGGGCAGCGCTTCTATTTCGATCCAGCAGTCGCCGTACTGACCGCGCCCGCCGGACTGTTTCTTGTACTTGCCCTGCACGCGGGCTTTTCCCTTGATCGTTTCTTTGTAGGAAACCCGTGGCAACTTCAGGTTTACCTCGACGCCGAATTTGCGCTTGAGCTTGTCTACCACTGCTTCTATATGAATTTCACCCATCCCCGAAAGAATCATCTCGCGGGTCTCGTCGTTTCTTTGCAGTTTCAGTGTCAGGTCTTCTTCCATCAGGCGGGAAAGGGAGGAAAAGATCTTTTCTTCGTCTCCCTTGCTCTTCGGTTCGACCGCCAGTGAGTAGATAGCGGGTGGAATTTCTATAGCCGGAAAGACGATCGGGTCCTTTTCGGAGCAGAGAGTATCCTGGGTAGTGGTTTCCTTGAGTTTGGCCACCGCCACGATATCGCCCGGACCGGCCGACTCTATGGGTTCCTGGGTTTTGCCCCTGATGCCCAGAAGCTGTCCGAAGCGCTCTTTGGCGCCTTTATTGGAGTTGAAAACCGTGGAGTCCGGGGTAAGGGCGCCTGAAAAAATGCGCAGCAAGGATAGCCTGCCGGCGTAGGGGTCGCTCACGGTTTTGATTACCAGGGAGCTGAAAGAGGCGCCGGGGTCGGGCTCTCTTAGCGCTTCCGCATCGCCCTTGACGGCACGGCCCTTCACCGCCCCGCGATCAAGCGGCGAGGGCATGCATTCGGTGATAAGGTCGAGCAAGGGCTGAATGCCGACATTGGCAGTCCCCGAGCCGCAAACGATGGGGATCAGTTTTCCGCTTATGACCGAAGCCCGGAGTGCTCCCTTTATTTCTTCGGGGGAAAGCTCGCCGGCATCCAGATATTTTTCGAGCAGTTCGTCTGTTGATTCGGCCACATGCTCGACGATCGCCTCCCGGTATTGGTCAGCCAGGTCGGAAAGCTCGGCGGGCATCTCCTTTACTTCGAACTTTCCGCTGTCATCTCCGCCATACACGTAGGCCTTGCCGCTAAGGATATCCACAACCCCTTTGAAACTTTCGGCCGCGCCGATGGGTATTTGAAGCGGAACGCAGGCTGTGCCGAAATTGTTTTGGACGATCTGGACAGTTTTGGCGAAATCCGCCCGTTCGCGGTCCATTTTGTTTATGAAGACAATTTTGGGCTGATTGAATTCTGTAGCGAATTCCCACACTTTTTCGGTCTGTACCCGGACGCCGTCAACGGCGTCAGCCAGCACCACCACGGAGTCTCCGCCCTGCATGGAGGTTTTGGTTTCCGCAATGAAGTTGAAGTCCCCGGGGGTATCGATCAGGGTGAAGGGCTGTTTTTTCCAGGAAAAAGAATAGACCGAACTGCTAATGGTTGCCTTGCGCTTGATCTCTTCAGGCTCGAAGTCCAGGACCGAGCTGCCTTCGTCTACTTTGCCCAGCCTGGTCGTTGCGCCGGAATCCAAAAGCATGGCTTCGGCCAGGGAGGTCTTGCCCGCACCGCCGTGCGAGATTATTGCGAAAGTACGAACTTTTGCCACGTCCTCTTTCATGTTTATTCCTTTCTCCTCAGATTCGACCGGGGGAGGGCTTGAATTCCCCGGACTCAAGCGCGATTGCCTGCCGCTTTCGGGCGATCGTTGCAAAGGATCGCGGCAGGATCCCTTCCTGGATGGAGGCGGTCACTCACGTCCCACGGGGCCCCCCGGGAAGCACCGGGGTGGGCCGCGCATACGCCGCGGGGGGCGCGAAGCGCCGGAAGGCCTTGAAAGCGAGCCGAAGGTGGGGTTGCCGGGCTAAGCGGTGGGGGGCGGGCTGCTACCCGCCACACGCTTTTCATCACATCTTTTTACGACCCTTCGGTACACCCTGAAACCACGAAAAGTTACACTGCTTTTCGGTCTTCGCGTGATAATCCTTCGCAAGATAGCAGGTCCGATAAACAAGGCCCAAAATATTTCTAATTATTTCAAATAACCTGCAAAGTCAATACGCCGTGGATAAAAGAATATTGTTTTGCGAACAAGGAAAATGAACACAATTTGGCGTCCCTGCCGCCTTCCTCCCTGGCTGTTCCTGGCTGTAAACACGGCAATTTTTTTTCTCGATTTTTCTATCAGCTTGATTTAATAGAGGTTTTGCGATGGGGGGGTCTAAAATAACAGCGTAATAACAGCATGCGAAAACAGCCAGGAACAGCCAGGT
>JARLHP010000094.1 GCA_031292195.1 Syntrophobacteraceae bacterium | reverse complement strand
TTTCGAACTTTCGGACCGATTTGTGGATCATGCAAAAGCCTACGGTCTTGAAATCCTGCGGGAGGAGGCCGTCGCCATAGAGCCCGGAATCGAATTTCACTCTGTCAGGCTGGCCGACGGGAGGACGATCAGCTCTTATGCATTGATTTTGTCTCCGGGCGGAGTTTCCCGCACTCTGGGCGTACCGGGCGAATTCGAAAATCTCGGGCGGGGAGTATCTTATTGCGCCACATGTGACGGTTTTTTCTTCGGTGGAAAGCCCGTGGCCGTGGTGGGAGGCGGAGACACGGCCCTGGAGGAGGCGATTTATCTATCTAAAATAACGAGCGAAGTTCATCTAATCCACCGCAGGAACGAATTTCGCGCCGGTAGAATTTTACAACAGCGGTTGGCCATGGAGCCCAAGATCAAGGTTGCCATGAATACGGCGGTTACCTCCATTCTGTCCAACGGCAACGGAGTGCATTCCATAGTCACAAAGGACGCTGGGGGAGTTGAAAGGGAGTTGCACGTCGAGGGCATTTTCATTTTCATCGGCTTTTCGCCAAACCACAAGCTGGTGCCGGTGGGCGTGGAGATGGACCGGCACGGTTATGTTTTGACCGACGAAAAATGCGAAACGAACATTTCGGGGATTTTCGTCATTGGCGATTTGAGGCAAAAATACGCAAATCAGATCGTGGTGGCCGCCTCGGACGGATGTATAGCCGCCCTGGCCGCCGCAAGGGCCGTCGAGATGAGAAAGCCCTCCAATGAGAACTGAGCGGGGCGAAACGAGCCGTTATCAAACCGCGGTGTCCTCAGGCCATCTTCTTTCCCGGCAGAAGGGCGCGGAACAGATGCTTCACCTGTGAGAAGCCCATCTTTCGGCGAAGCATGCCCAGTTCGTCCTGCAACGGGATATTTTTCGGACAGGTGTCTTCACAGCCCAGAAGCCCCAGGCAGCCGAATATTCCATCCTCGTTGCCCACCACCTCGAAATACTCATCGTTATTTCGCTCATCACGCGGGTCGATCATGAACCGGGCGATGCGGTTGAAAGCGGCGGCGCCCATGAAGTTTTCAGGAACCATATTCGCCTTTCCGCAGGCGGCAACGCAGCAGCCGCACTCGATACACCTCTCCATCTCGTAAATCTCTTCGGCCAGCGCGTTGTCCATCCGCTCTTCTTCCTGGCCCGGGTCGAACCTCTTTGCGGTATGTATCCACGACTGGACCTTTTCGTTCATGGCCCGGAACCAGGTCCCGGTGTCCACGGACAGGTCCCCCACCAGCTTAAAAACCGGCATGGGCATGAGGGTGATTTCGGCCGGCAGATTCTTGGTCTTGGTATGGCACGCCAGGTCCGGGCGGCCGTTTATCATCATGGCGCAGGAGCCGCAAATGCCCGCCCTGCACATGAAATCGAACATCAGGGCGGGGTCTTGTTCCTCCCGTATGCGGTTTAAGGCAATGAAAAGGGTCATCGCCTCGGTTTCCTCGAGAAAGTAAGCATCCATGCGCGGAGCCGAAGCCGGGTCCTCGGGATTGAATCTGAAAATGTTGAACTTAAGAGTTCTTCCCATGGTCACACCCCCGCTCATCCTAATTGGTCTCCGGCTTTGGAATGCATATCTCCGTGTCCTCCGAACAAATTATCCGGGTCGAACCGTAACCTCTCTCACCAGGGGGCATCTGCCAAACCGTCGAGGGCTTTTCGTATTCCAGGACCGGCAGAGGGTCGCCCTCATTTTTCCAGTAAGCGAGGGTCCGTTTGAGCCAGTCCCTGTCGTTTCGCTCGGGGTAGTCCTCACGCGCATGCGCTCCCCTGCTCTCGGTTCTGGTGAGGGCGCCGTAGGCGATACACAAGGCCAGCCGCACCATCCCCGGCAACCGCAGGGCCGTCCCAAGTTCCGGGTTGGCGCCGTGCACGCTGGTCGAGCGCAGCCCGAGCTTCTTTGAGCGATCGTAGAGGACCTGCAGCTTCTCGACCGCCCCCTGAAGGTCGGCCTGGTTTCGAAAAATCCCCACCCGGTCCATAAGCACGTCCCCCATGGCCGCCCGCAACTCATAGACGTTTTCTTTTCCAGTGGAGCCGATCAAGCCCTCTATTCTCTCCTGCTCCCTGTTTACAGCCTGGCGCACCACCGAGGTCTTGAACTCCGTCTGGCGCCCCTCAAGGTATTCCACTATCTTTTCACCCACGATTCTTCCGGCCACGATGGTCTCGGCCAGCGAATTGCCACCGAGGCGGTTAAACCCGTGCAGGTCCCAGCAGGCGGCTTCTCCGGCCGCATAGAGCCCTTTCAGGCCGTAAGCCGCGCCGTCCTTGTCGGTGCGAACTCCCCCCATGCTGTAATGCTGCGCCGGACGAACCGGGATCAACTGCGTTATGGGGTCGCGATCCAGGAACTCGTTGCAGATTTCCTCGACTTCCCGCAGTTTCGTCTTTATGTGCTGGGCCCCCAGGTGGCGAATATCGAGCCACAGGTGCGGTCCGTAGGCACTCGGAACCCCCTTGCCTATCCGGATGTGATGGGTCATCCAGCGGGAAACCACGTCCCGGGAGGCCAGTTCCTGCTTGGCCGGTTCGTAAATATTCATGAACCGCTCTTCGTTTACGTCTTTAAGCGTTCCGCCATCCCCGCGGCAACCTTCGGTGACCAGGATGTTGGTAGGGACTATTCCGGTGGGATGGAACTGTACGGCCTCCGGGTTGCCAATGGGGACCAGTCCGGTATCGAGCGCTACCGCGGCCCCATCCCCCCAGTTGATCACCGCGTTGGTGCTCTCCCGGTAGAGTTTGCCGTAGCCCCCGGTGGCAATCAGGGTGGCCTTGCCAAGGTAGGCCCGCAGCTTGCCGGTCTTCAGGCAGCGGGCCACAACTCCCATGCAGGTTATCCCGTCATGGATCAGCGCCAAGGCCTCCACCCTGTCGTGAACGGTTACCCCCAGGCGAACGACTTCATTGTCCATGGTGTAAAGAAGGGTGTGGCCTGTTCCGTCCGAGGTGTAACAGGTCCTCCACTTGGCGGTTCCCCCGAAATCGCGGGCGGCGATCGCCCCGCTCCTTTCGGCAGCCTCCACCTTTTCATATTGTTTCCCGGCCTTATAGTAAATGGACTTTCCGGGGACGACCCGGTTCCAGGGAATTCCCCAAAACGCCATTTCTCGGACGGCAATGGGGGCCGTTTCGGCGAAAAGCCGGGCCACCTCCTGGTCGCAGCCCCAATCGGAGCCTTTGACCGTATCGGCAAAATGAACGTCCGGACAGTCGCCCTGCCCCATGCAGCAGTTGCCGAGCGAGGCTTGCATGCCGCCCTGGGCCGCCGACGAATGGGATCTCCTGGGCGGCACGATGCTCAGGCAGATGCTGTCGAACCCGCCGGCCGCGGCGGCAACCGCCACCCGCTCACCGGCAAGGCCCGCGCCAACGCATAAGAGGTCGGTATAGAAAGTATCCACTTTTAGGCTCCTTACGCTTTGGTCAGCACCAGGAAGGTAAAAAGTGTGACCACCCCGATCCCGATCATGGTGAGGGTCAGCCTGTTTTCAAAGCGGTGCAGCGCCTTTCTGTGGGCCCTTTTGATAAATCCCCACTTCACCCCGATACGGTAGATTCCGATCCCCACGTGAAGCTCGATCATCGGCAGGAGCACCAGGTAGAAGACCAGCCACCACCCCCCCTGAATCCTCCGGGCACTCTTGGCCGCCGTAATCGGCAGCGAGGTGAGCACCGTCCACATGTGAATACAACCCATTATCAGGATGATGAAAGCCGTTGCGGCCTGGATCACCCACAACCACGTGTCGAGGTGATTGAAATTGAGGCTGTGTTTCCAGATAGCCTTCTGTTCCCTTGCCCGGAACGGGAGCTTGCGGGCCGCAAAAACAAAATGAGCCAACATGATGGCGGCAATGACCGGACCGCCGACCTGGGCCATGTAGGTGGCTTCGAAGAAGCGGGCGATTACGTTCATAACCCTGCCCCCTCCCAAATCGAGATTGACGCTGGCCACAAGAATCATATGGGCCCACATAAACGCAACCAGCACGACCCCTGTGACCATCTGCAAAAGATCCAGATAAGCCTCGGTCCGATCGGGCCCCACCCGTGAGATCGTCTCGTCCGCCATCATGTTCGTATGACTCCTTAAGAACTCAATCGGTCCACGTCACCATATGCGACTTGTCCACCTTGACCTCCCTCACTCCAGGGACCGCGCCGGCAGCCTTTTCGATTTCGGCCACCCTGTCGGGCTCTTTCATGAGCTGCGCGCCAACGCCCAGACACACCACCCCACTGCGGGCCGATACCTGGATGTCGGGTTTTAGTTCCAAAAGGGCCGCTCTCACCTCCGAGGACAGCACCAGGTCTTCCATGGCCTGCTGCGATTGCGGCGTGGTCTTGAAAGTACCGAGCCGGGCCGTGTGGCAGATGACATCCACCACGTTATCAACGCTTAGCTTATTGACCGCAACCACCAGGTCGTAGAGGACCGGGTCCGCCGAGTCTATCCCGTAGAGATGCTGACTCCACCTGCTCCTGGCGTTGTCGTCCTTCTTGATGCGCGCCTGCGCGCTTTGATAGGAGATATTTTCCTGCTCCATGAGCATTTTGATGCGCTCCTGCGGGTCGGCGATTATCCGAACCTTTAGAACGTGAGGGATGTCCTTGACATAAAAATGGCCGGCCAATCCGTGATAGACCACGTTGTCATCGCGCAGCCGCTTCAAGAGGGCCGTTTGGAAGTATGCGATGAACTTCTCCTTGCCGTAGGAAAACCTTTCGAAAATCGAAGGGGCGTCGTGAACTGCTTTTATAAGCCTGAATTCGGGAATGTCGAACTCTTTGGATGCTTCGAGAATCACCTCCCGGGCGATACACTGGTAACCCAGCCTCTCGGCCACCTTCTCCGCCACCTCTTTGCCACGGCTGTATGAACCCCTGGAAATAGTAATGATGGCCATCGCATTTCCTCCCTTTTGTTCAGCCACTGGAATAAGATCATCGCACGAGTGGAGCCAGCCGGGACGAATCCAGCTATAGGCTCGACGTTTCATTATGAATAATACGGAGATCGATGCAGGATGTCTAGTCTAGATATAATACAGGCCGGGGAGCACCCTCCCCTTCGGATCGGGATGGCGTGAAAAGCATAAAAACCGCGGGGGCCCGGGCCCCCCAATGTTGTTGAGAAAAGCGATTCAACTGGAATCGGTGCTGCTCTTTTAGAGCGACGATCTCGTGATCCCGAAGGGATCAAAGCCATTAGCCGGGGGTTGAGGCCGTTAGGCCGATACCCCCGGAAGGGACGAGAAAGAAGGCGACGACCCCGTGAGGGGTCGCAGATCAGAACCATCAATCAAGATGTCTTTGCGGCACAGTTTGGCGTTTCGGCGGCGCGCCTTCGGCCCGGCGCCGAAAACGCCGAGCGCTCGGTCACACCCGCGCAGCGCAAGCAGCCGAATTCCGGGGGGAGCGGGGGAGACACTCCCCCGCTCCAATTATCTCTTTGTATTTGATTTAATCTTTGTAGGCGTGGGCACCCGCGTAGCGTTGCCCACCCAACTTCGGCTCGCAACAACCACACTACATCAGGCTGAAAATCGAGTTACCGGCAAACGAGAAGAAGTAGGACGGCAGCACACCCATAATCAGAACGGCCGTGGTCGCAACCGCCAGTGCGATGATGATCCCGGGGGAGACCGCGGTCAGCACCACCGCATTTTCAGTCACCTCCGGCTTGAAATACATAATCACCACGACCCGCAGATAATAGTAGATGGACACCACCGAGTTTACGCCCGCCGCCACCACCAGCCAAACGTAGCCGGAGCGCAGCGCTTCGGTAAACAGATAAAATTTGCCCATGAAGCCGCCGGTGGGCGGAAGTCCTGCCAGGGAAAACAGAAACACCGTCATCACGAGCCCCAGCAAGGGATATTTGAAGCCCAGACCGGCAAAATCCGAGATATTGTTGAATTCTTCTCCCTTCTTGCAAAGAAGGGCAACCACTGCGAACGCCCCTATATTCATAAAGGCGTACACCATTAGATAATAGAGCATCCCGGCCTGAGCAAGACCCGTTCCGGATAAGAACCCCAGAAGGATATAACCGGCATGGGCGATACTGGAATAGGCCAGCATCCGTTTAATGTTTTCCTGGGCAAGGGCAATCAGGTTTCCAACCGTCATGGTCAGAAATATCGCCACCCACATGAGCGAAACCCAGCTGTGCTGCATGGGCGCCAGAGGAACCAGAATGACACGAATAAGCGCTGCGAAAGCCGCGGCCTTCACACCGGTCGCCATGAACCCGGTAATGGAGGTTGGCGCGCCCTCATAAGTATCCGGCGTCCACATATGGAAGGGGACCATCGAAATCTTGAACCCGAGTCCGGCGAGCATCAACACGAACCCGGCCACCATGAACTTTAGATGTAAAATCTGGGGATGCGTTTTGATGAAATTGGAAATTTTGATGATGTCCAGGCTTCCCGTAGCCCCGTAAATGTAGGCGAACCCGTAGAGCAGAAAGGCCGAGCCGAAGGCCCCCATCAGGAAATATTTCAGGGCGGCTTCCCCGGACTTCAACTGGTCCTTGTGGAACCCGGTCAGGGCATAGATGGAAATCGACATGGTTTCCAGGGCCACGAACAAAAGGATGAGGTTCCCGGCAGTGGCCATGAACACCATGCCGACACCGGCAAAAAGAACCAGGGAGTAATACTCGCCGGATTTCACATTTTCGAAAAACACCCCATAATTCAGGGACACCAGAATGGTCAGCACAATAATGATGCAGATCACCAGGGTGAGAAAGTAGGAAAACCCGTCGTCTAGAACCATTCCGGCAAAAGATGACGAGGGGCCGCCGTGATGACCCACAAAGAGGGCGCAGGCAAGGGCCAGTACCGACCCGGCAAGGGCGGTCAGTCCAACCCCGGAGGTATTTACAAACTTTTTGAAAACACCCATGATCAGCACGATCAACGCAGTCGCAACGAGCACCATCTGCGGCAGGACAGCCACGTAGTCGGTCGCCGGCAGAATAATTTTGAACGTCTCCATTCGGTTCCTCCAGGGTTAAAACAACCGTCGGCGCGGTTTAGAGCATCCTATATCTAGATCATCGGCCGGACGAATACACGCCGCCGTGGGAAGTCGCATGGGAATCAACAGCGATTTTACACCCCTGCAGGCGCACAGCGACAGGGTTGCCGCTTGCTTCGGCCTCGTACATTGAAAAATTTTGCTGATACTGGCTGATGAAAGCTTTTACCGAGGAATCCATCTTGTGCAGAAACATTCCCGGGAATATTCCCATCACGAACACCAGCACGGCGATCGGCAACATGGTCGCGATCTCTCTTCTGTTTAAATCCGGAAGAGTGCGGTTTGCTTCCACAGTAATCGGTCCGAACATCACCTTTTGATACATCCACAACATGTAGACCACACCGAACACCATCCCGGAGACGGCGAACACACCAACTACCGGATAGGTCCTGAATGCGCCCACAAGAATCAATATCTCGCCAACGAAGCTGTTTGTCCCCGGTACGGCCACCGAACCCAGAGTGGCGATCATCAAAAAGATGGCAAATATGGGCATGACCTTGGCCAGACCGCCGAAATCGTCCATAAGCCGGGTGTGGCGCCGCTCATAGATCATACCGACCAGAAGGAAGAGAGCGCCGGTGTCAACCCCGTGATTGAGCATCTGGTAAATCCCGCCCTCTATCCCCTCAATATTGAGGGCGAAGAGTCCGATCATCACGTATCCCAGGTGGCTGACGCTGGAGTAGGCCACCAGCTTCTTCATGTCCGGCTGCGCCCAGGCCACAAGCGCCCCGTAAATGATGCCGGCGATGGCCAGAAAGGCTATTACGGGCATGAACTGATGGCTGGCGTAGGGGAAAAGAGGCATGGAAAACCGCAAAAACCCGTATGTCCCCATTTTGAGAAGGATAGCCGCCAGGATGACGCTGCCGGCGGTGGGCGCCTCCACGTGCGCGTCAGGCAGCCAGGTGTGAAGCGGAAAAAGCGGCACTTTGATGGCGAAAGCGACCGTGAAGGCAGCGCACAGCCAAAGCTGGGGGCCGATCGGAATGTGCAGCTTATAGAGCTCCAGAAGGTTGAAGCTTCCCACGCCGTTCGTTTTGTAGCTCAAGTAATACAGGTAAATGATGGCTACCAGCATGAAAATGCTTCCGGCCGCCGTGTACAGGAAGAATTTAACCGCCGAATAAATCCGCCGTTCCCCACCCCATACGCCGATCAGCAGAAACATCGGGATGAGCATGACCTCCCAGAAAACATAAAAGACCACCATGTCGAGGGAGACCAGCGCCCCGATCATCGCGGTTTCCAAAAAGAGCATGGCGATCAGAAAGTATTTTGTCTTTTGCTTTATATACGTCCACGAGCACAGAATGCACAACGGCACGAAGAAGGTGGTCAACATCACCAGCCAGAGGCTGATGCCGTCAAGTCCCACAAAGTAATTGAGCGACAGGCTCTTTACCCATGGCACGAATTCCACGAACTGCATGCCCGCAACGGAGTCATTGAAATACTTCAGGAGCGGCAGAGAAATAAGGAACTCCACAACGGAGGCCACCAGGGCGATTCTCCGCATTAGTTCATCGTTCTTTCCCTCTTCGCCCCTTATAAACATCAGGAGTATCGCGCATAACAGCGGAAAGAAAATGAGAGTGCTAAGGATCGGAAAACTGAAATGATTCATCTATTTGCTCCCGCTATATATCAACAGTCTTAACGCACATACACGAAATAGGCGATCAAAACAAACACCCCGACCAGGAAAGACACCGCGTAGCGCTGGACATAGCCGCTCTCGGAAACTTTGCACACCTCCCCGCACTCCATGAAAAACGCGGCAGTCGAATTGACCAGTCCGTCAATTACTATGACGTCAATTCCCTTCCACAAGAAGATGCTGAACGCGCGCAACGGATTGATAAAAACCTTCTCGTAAAGCTCATCGACATACCACTTGTTGAGAAGCAAACGATAGAAAGAGGGGTTATTGGCGGCAATGGTCTCCGGCACGGACCTCTTCCTCATATAGAGCATGTAGGAGGCGAAAATCCCGGCAAGAACAATACAGGTGGTAAAGACCATGAGTTTATACTCGGGCGCAAACGAAGGATGCTCGGCGGTTTCCGCCACTACCCGGTGAATCAGGGGATTTCCCCCGGCGGCCTGCAGGAGTTTATCCTTTCCCAGCCCGAATACCGGCTCCAGGAACCGCTCCACCCGGTTGGCCCCGCCCAGGGCCTCGGGGACTCCGAGATAGCCTCCGAAAATCGAGAGCACCGAAAGCACCATGAGAGGAATGGTCATGGATTTGGGCGCTTCGTGAATATGATGCTGCACCTCTTCGGAAGCCCTGCATTCGTTGAAAAAGGTCATAAAGATAAGGCGGAACATGTAGAAGGCGGTCATCACCGCGGCCAGCACACCGATAAACCAGAGAAGGTGGCTGCCCTGCGGGCTGCTGTATGCCTGCCACAGGATCTCGTCCTTGCTGAAAAATCCCGAAAACCCGGGTATGCCCGCGATGGCAAACGTGCCTATGAGCATGGTGATAAAGGTCACCGGCATTTTTTTGCGCAACCCGCCCATGTTTCTCATGTCCTGTTCGCCGCTCATGGCGTGGATGACGCAACCCGAACACAAAAACAGGAGGGCCTTGAAAAAGGAGTGTGTCAAAACATGGAATAGACCGGCGGCATAGGCCCCTACTCCCAGCCCCAGAAACATGTAGCCCAGCTGGCTGACCGTCGAGTAGGCAAGCACCTTCTTGATATCGTTCTGGGTAAGAGCGATCGTTGCGGCGAAAAAGGCCGTAAGAGCCCCCACCACGGCCACCACCTGCATGGCGAAAGGAGACATGGTGAAAAGGACGTTGCAGCGCGACACAAAGTAGACGCCGGCCGTGACCATCGTGGCGGCATGGATCAGGGCGCTGACGGGCGTGGGGCCGGCCATGGCGTCCGGCAGCCATATATAGAGCGGTATCTGGGCAGATTTGGCGGTACACCCCAGAAAGAACAGCAGGCATACGATGGTGACCAGGTGCGGCGGAAGAAGTTGTGCATGCGAAAAGACATCGGTAAACTTAAGCGACCACATCCCGTGGGCCCCGAGATGGGTCAGCATGACCAGCAGACCGATCGCAAAGAAAAAGTCTCCCACCCGGTTGGTGACAAAGGCCTTCTTGCCGGCCACCGCATTGGCCAGATCGGTAAACCAGAAGGAAATCAGCAGGTAGGAACACAATCCCACCCCTTCCCACCCCAGAAACATCAGCAGGAAATTGTCGGCCAGGACCAGGGTGATCATGGAAAACATGAAAAGGTTCAAATAGGTGAAGAAGCGGGAATAACTTTCGTCATGCCCCATGTAGCCTATGGAATAAACATGGATCAGGAAACCCACCCCGGTCACGAACATGCACATGAACATGGACAGCGGGTCGATCAGGTATCCCACGCTCACGTGAAAAACCCCGGAAGAAATCCAGGAAAACCACGTGAAATCGTATAAACGCTCCTCCGCGGGAAGCCCCAGCAGCTTGACAAACAACAACAGGGTGACCAGGAAGGAAAGTCCTACCGCGCCGCAGGCGATCCAGTGCACAAGGCTTTTGTTTTTTTCCACGATCCTTCGGCCCAGCAGGCCGTTGATCAACACACCCACGAGGGGGAATATCGGGATAAGCCATACCAGATCAAACTTCATCGCAAGCCTCGATCTACCATTTCAGCAGGTTGAATTTGTCAATGTTGATGGTGCCCGTCTTCCGGTACAAGAGGACGAAAATGGCAAGCCCGATTGCAGCCTCGGCCCCCGCTACGGCCATGATGCACATGACCATGAACAGCCCTTCGGCCGATTGGTTGGCGCGCGCAAAGGCCACGAACGCCAGGTTTACGGCGCCAAGCATGATCTCTATGCACAAAAAGACGACGATGGCGTCCTTTCGGCTGATCACCCCCAGCACGCCTACACCAAAAAGAATCGCGGATAGTGCAAGATAGACGCTTTGGTAATCGTTCATCGAACCATTCCCTTATGTACTCTGATTTAGGCAAGGCATGCGCAGATCACGCCGCACGCGAGATTGGACAGATATCCACTCCCACGGTTTTTTCGCCCCTGCGTCGCATCAATCTTTTCGCGCCAGGAAAACGGCCCCCACAACCGCGGCCGTCAGAAGAACGCTCACCAGCTCGAAAGCGGCAATGCCCTGGACAAAAATATAATTGGCAATCAAATTGACCTCGCCGAACTGGGCCATGGCAATCTTGCCCATTCCTCCCTTGAGAGCCGTGGGGCTGAGCCCCAGGCCAAGGGCGAGCAGGCAGATAATAAAAAGGAATAGAACAACGAAGCGGCCGGTAAAAAGGCTTTTACGAAAATCGGTTTCCGCGGCCACCCTCAGATTTAGCATCATGATGGCGTAGATAATGAACATCATGATCGCGCCGGCGTAGACGATTACCTGGAGGATGGCCAGAAACTGGCTGTTCAAAAACAAAAAGAGCACCCCCAGCGCCAGGCAGTTTCCCACCATCCACAGCGCGCTGTGCACCGTGTTTTTCGATAGAATTACCAGAAGCGCGCACGCCAGCGCCGCCCCGCCGCAGATGACTATCCCTAAGAGTTCCATTTCTCTCCAGTCGTCTTCAATCTCGCGATGTCGAAAAGAAAATCCTCACGGCTGTAATCCACGTACTCATATAGCTTGGTCAGGCTGATGGCCCCCTTGGGGCACGCTTCCTGGCAGAACCCGCAGAATACGCATCGAAGTTCGTTTACTTCGAAGCTTTCCGGGCGCCGGGTATCCCCAGCTTCTTCACAGGCTATGATGGTGATGGCCTGCGAAGGGCAAACGGCGGCGCAAAGGCCGCACGCCACGCATTTGAGCTCGCCCTTTTCGTCCAGGTTGAGCCTGTGCAGGCCTCGCCACCGGGCGCTTCTTGCGGTTTTCTGATCGGGGTATTGAACGGTGATCGGCTTTTTGAAAAAATTGCCGAGCGTATATTGAAGGCCTTTCAAAAAGGGTTTCACGTAGTTACCCTTTTCACCCCTGCCTCTACTTACAACGATAATTTCGGACTTATCCATTGCCGCTCCTGAAATATCAACCGAACAGGGTCAACACCACGCCTGTCGCGATCACATTGGCCAAGGCAACAGGCAGCAGGAATTTCCACTCCAGCTTCATCACCTTGTCGTAGCGCAACCGGGGAATAGTCGCCCTGATCCAAATGCACAGGAAAATAACGATAAAAGTCTTTACAAAAAACCACACCACCCCGGGCAGAATCGGACCGTGCCATCCGCCCAGAAAAAGGGTGGTCACAAGCGAAGCAAACACGAACAGGTGCGTGTATTCGGCCAGGAAGAAAAGCGAGAACTTCATGCTGCTGTATTCGATGTTGTAGCCGCAGCAAAGCTCGGATTCGGCCTCGGGCATGTCGAAGGGGGTGCGGTTGAGTTCGGCGATTCCGCTGATCAAAAACACCAGGAAGGCCACGGGCTCCCGCACGATATTCCACATGTGGTGCTGAGCGGCCACCATATCCACCAGGCTGAAGGAACCGGTGACCATTATGATGCTCACCACCGCGAAGGCCATGGAGAGTTCATAGCTGATAATCATGGCCGAGGCCCTCAGACCGCCCATGTAGCCGTATTTATTACCCGAGGACCATCCGCCGAGAATCGTCCCGTAGGAACCGATGGTGGCAAAACCCAGGATGAAAAGGATGCCTATGGAGGGGTTTGCCAGGTAAAGATCGATCCTTTTGCCAAATAGGGTAAAGGAGTCGCCGAAAGGAATAACGGCCAGCAACATGACCGCCAGCGAGATGCTTATGACCGGGGCCAGGAGAAAAACCGCCCTGTCGGCGTTATCCGGGACCACTTCTTCTTTGAAAAAGTTTTTGATCCCGTCGGCAATGGGCTGAAGCAGTCCGTGATAGCCTACCCGCATCGGTCCGTACCGGAGCTGGAAATGCCCCAGGGCCTTCCTTTCCAGCCAGGTGGTGTAGGTTATGAACAGCA
Source organism: Syntrophobacteraceae bacterium (assembly GCA_031292195.1). Lineage (GTDB taxonomy): Bacteria > Desulfobacterota > Syntrophobacteria > Syntrophobacterales > Syntrophobacteraceae > SbD1. The sequence continues at coordinate 17,001 of JARLHP010000094.1, read as the reverse complement.
TGCAAACCCCGAAAATAACGAGCAATTTGATAATGGGAATGATGATCAGATCATTCATCGGTTGCACTCCGTTATGCAGCTATCTAAATTCTGACGGCGCTTACCCTTAAAAAGGGTCTTTACCGGTCTATTTCGCCCAGCACAACATCGAGGCTCCCGATAATGGCTATGGCGTCTGCCACCATGTGCCCCACCAGCAGGCGGGGCAAGGCGCTTGCCAGGTAAAAGCAGGACGAGCGAATCTTAAGCCGGTAGGGATGTTCGCTGCCATCTCCCACCAGGTAGAACCCCAACTCCCCCTTTGCCCCTTCCACAGCCGAATAAAGCTCACCGCCGGGAACCGGCGTGCCCTTCGAATTGATCATGAACCTGCGGATGAGCGCGCTTATGTCGCTTTGCACTTCCTCAAGGCTGGGGTTGGCAAGCCAGGGGTTATCCGTAAAGACCGGCCCGGAGGGAAGATTTTCGATGGCCTGGCCGATGATACCGATCGACTGTTTGAATTCTTCCATGCGCACCAGGTAACGGTCATAAACATCGCCGGTCTCCCCGATGGGCACCTTGAAGTCAAAGTCCTCGTAACTGGAATAGGGAAAGGCCTTGCGCACGTCGTAGGCCACTCCCGAACCCCTCAGGCTTGGCCCGGTCAAGCCATGATTTATGGCTTCCGCAGCCGAGATCTTCCCGATGTTCATGGTGCGCGTGGTCCAGATCTTGTTATCGGTCAGAAGCTGATGGTAGCCTTCCAGCGCCTTGGGGAACCACTGCACGAATTTTCGCACCTTCTGGATGAAATCGTCCGTGGCGTCGTAGGCCAACCCGCCGATGCGGATGAAAGAAGGGGTCAACCGGTAGCCGGAGATCTCTTCGTTCATGGCCATTATCATTTCCCTGTCGCGAAAAGCGTAGAAGATGACCGTCATGGCCCCGATGTCCAGGGCGTGGGTCCCCAGCCACAGGTGGTGGCCCATGATCCGGGCCAGCTCGGCCATGATCACCCTCAAATACTGCGCCCTTTTGGGCGCCTCGATACCCATCAGCTTTTCGACCGCAAGGCAATATCCCAGGTTGTTGGCCGATGCCGCGGAATAGTCGAGCCGGTCGGTAAGCGGAAGTATCTGCTGGTAGGTCCTGCTTTCGCAGATTTTTTCGATCCCCCTGTGAAGGTATCCGATAACGGGGGTGGCGTTTACGATAGTTTCCCCGTCAAGTTCCAGGACTACCCGCAGAACGCCGTGGGTAGCCGGATGATGGGGCCCCATGTTCAGGGTTACGGTTTTACTCTCGCTCATGATTTTCTATGCCTGACTGTTTGGCTGCATGGTCCCGGTTAGAAATAGTCCTTTATCGTTTCCGTGTCGAAAGGCTTGTCGAAGTCTTTGCCTTCGAGCGGGAAATCCTTTCTAAGCGGGTGTCCCTCGAAGTTTTCCCACATGAGAATTCGACGCAGATCGGGATGACCTGAAAAACCAATCCCCAAAAGATCAAACACTTCTCTTTCCCCCCAATTGGCCGAATTCCAGATACCGCTGACACTTGGAACATCCTGCCCCTCAACGAGCTCCACCGTGATTGCCAGGCGGCAAAAGTCTTCCATGGACATCAGCAGGTAGACCACATCGAAACGCGGCATTCTCGGCATCCGGTCGATGCCCACGACGTCGGTCAGCATGTCGAAGCCGAACCCGCGCAGGGTTTCCATCACTTTTAAAAAAGAGTCCGCACCAACGGTTATTTCCGGCATCCCGTGACGGTCGGCCCTCTTAAGGATTGAATCCGGACATTCTTTAGAGAGAGCGCTGAGTGTTTTTTCGATTTCCATCTCTTATTTTCCTGTCCCCAATTCGAGCATGCCCGGTTTGAAATCGCCGCGCTGATCCAACTTTTCGGTCTTTATCTTTTCCTGGATTTTCATCAGACCGGCCAGCACCGCTTCGGGGCGTGGCGGGCAACCGGGAATGTAGACATCGACCGGGATGATCTGATCGGCGCCCTGCACCACCGAATAGCTCTGGAATATCCCGCCGCACGAGGCGCATGCCCCCATGGCGATCACCCATTTGGGGTCCGCCATCTGATCGTATATCCGCTTTACCATCACCGACATCTTCTTGGTAAGAGTCCCGGCGATGATTATCAGGTCCGATTGTCGCGGAGAAGGGCGGAAAACCTCGGAGCCGAAACGGGAAATGTCGAAATCGGCCAGGGTGCTGGCGATCATTTCCAGGGCGCAACAGGCCAGACCAAACGTACACGGCCACACCGAATTGGACCTGCCCCAGTTCACCAGCTTCGTCACGCTGGTGACCAGCACGTTTTCGCCAACGAGTTGATTTTCTAATCCCATTCCAAAGCTCCCTTTTTCCAGACATACACGTAACTGACCAACAGAATCAGTAGAAAGACCAGCATTTCAATCAGCCCGAACGCTCCCAGCCTTCGGTAGTAAACCGCCCAGGGATAAAGAAATACGCACTCCAGGTGGAAAATGAGAAAAAGAAGGGCGATAATGTAGAATTTGACGGGAGTTTGCATATACTGCGCGCCCTCGCTGGGCAGACCGCACTCGTAGGATTCCGTTTTGACCTTGAAGGGTCGGGTGGGCCCCAGTAAATGGGACAGCAAAACAGTCCCCGCGCCAAATAGCAGCGCCAGGATGATCATATAAAGAATGGGTAAGTATACAGCCAGCATAGAGGGGCCTCCACATAAATCCGCTGTTGATGCCGGCAGCGCCCGTTAGTCAGGCCATGTCGGTCCGGGCTGCCTTTTGCCTAGAAGCCATGGCGGGCGAACCCCTTCACCGGAAAAGCGACCTGGACATCTTCCCTGGATGGGGCGAACACCTGCGGGCACGCCGGACAGCGTGTGCTGCCGAACCCTGTTGGATAAGCAATCTCTCGTGTTTTAAATCCGAGGGATAACCTGCGACAAATTGTCTACCAAGAGCATCCCGATTAATAAGCCATTGAGCGGGATATGACAACCTTTTTTTCTACATGCCTCGGAACTTTTGTGGTCCGCCTCCGGGAGGAAATCCTGTTGACTTGAGGCCGGCTCGTTAAAAAAGGCGAAGGGCAAAAGAGCGGGGGACTCAGCTCAATACTGTTGCTTTAATTACCAAGACGCAAAGAACTAAAAATGCAGGGCGGTCTCCGCCCTGCACCCGCCTGATGCAGCGCGCCTTTGGCGCGACGTAAAAGCGTGGGTTACAAAAAGGCGTACAACAAATGGTGCACCAACCGGCAGGGAAAGCCGGCAAAGCCTTAAAGCAACAGAGTCGCCCCCCACGGGCTCCGGATCGCGGGAGGCCGTGGAGTCGACCGGTTCGAGTTCTTCACTCCGGCAGAGAGGCCCGTTTGAGCGAACCCTGCCTCCGGCCGCCAAGAGCACTGTCGACTTCCCGGCTAGGAACTAAAAGTTTTCCATTCCAATTTGGGGTCCCTTCTCCCCCCCTAAAGAAGGGGACTATTCGCCCCGCGCCGGTCAATTGAGCGCAAACGGGCGCCCCCCCAAGGGAAAAATTTGCTCTTTTCCGAATCGTGGTCCTCACTCACTTCGTGGTCCGGCAAGCGAATGATTCCAAAATAGTGTTCCTTCAGATGGAGTAATTTTGCGACCATCTCGTCTAGCCCAAGGGGTTTTATGATAAAAGAATCCGCCCCGAGCCTCAACCACGAGTCTTCATGCCCCCGAATCCTCGAGGGCGCCAGCAGCATCAGGGGAATTCCGCGCAAGCCCCCGTTTCCCTTGATCTCTTTAAGGGTTTCCAGGCCGTCCTTTACCGGCATCACCAGATCGAGCAGAATCAGGTCCGGGCGCGGCGAGAACCAGGGCTCGGCATACCTGCCCCTTCGCAGCAGGTAGTCCATGGCCTGCCCCCCGTCGGTGACCCACCGCAGGTCCACCTTGGTCGCAGCCGCCTGGAGAGCCTTCTCCACCAGCACATAGTGTTGTTCCTCGTCATCGGCTATCAGAACCACCAGAGGCTCTTGCCCCCGCCGCGCCGGGTCCCCCTCGAACTCCCCTATGGTTGAGCAACATTCTCGAAGAGTCATGATCCGAACCCCTTTCTCAAAAGCTTGTGTAACCGTGAGGCCCCCATTATAGGCGAGTACGATGGAGAGGGAAGGTAGTAAAATGACCTAATTTTGGGTCGTTTTGATTGTATATGGGAATAGGGGAGGCTACACAGACAAGCAGGACGGGAAGTACACTGTTTAATCTATTTTTCGGGACTATAAGCATGTTTTCCCGGAAGTATGACGCGTTGACAACATGTTTTCCGGTGGTTAATCAAAACAGAGTTGGTTCCATCGTTTTCCTTATCCAGCCGGTTTTGGGAGGCATTGCGGATGCTCTGAGCGTCTCCCCGATCTTCAGCCCGACATAAAGAGACACCCTCCGTTAAGAAACCGGCGAACCACCGAAGAGTTCCATCGAAACCGATCCCGGTTTACGTTCAAGAGGAAACCATCGGGATGGCCTGCCCCCCTCCCCTGCGAAGGCGTGGGGCTTCATCCCCGCTCAGTTTCGAACGTAAAATAGTATGAGACGAAAATGGGCCGTCTGCATTGGTGACCGTAAAAAGGAGTCCGCTATGAGACGGGGCTGGTCTGGTTTCATGCTTCTTTGCCTTCTAGCCATGGGCGCAAAAGCAGAGCAGATTTCCAGGTTGAGTTACGTCCAAACCGTTTCCCTTGTCACCGGGCAGCAGGAGATGAAGCCAGTTCTTGCGGCCTACCTCTCCTCCCTTTTCGGCAAAGGGGTTTATGTTGAAAAAGGATGTCTCAGCATATCGCTTCCATCCGATTCGCTTTTCCAGCCACATTCGGACCGGGTGAAAACGGACACCTGGGCCAACTCGATCGACACAGTGGCCCTTATAGGCAACAGATATCCCCGAACCGACATAATTGTCTCGGCTTTTACGGACAGTCTCCATTCGGAGGAACAGAACCTGGCGTTATCGGAGTTGCAGGCCTGGATGATAAAAAAGGCCCTGGTCGATAAGGGCGTAGCCGCCCGCAAGATCAGGGCCAGGGGCTGGGGAGAATCCAAACCGGTCGCCTCCAACGCCACCGATGATGGCCGGAAAGCTAACAGGCGCATAACCATAAGTTTCGGTCCGGCCTGCGCACATGCCATGTATCGCTTCACCAAACAGGAAAAACCCTAAATCCGCGGTGGAGTAACCGCCCCCCCGCATGATCGGAATCATGGCTTGCAACCCGCGATCCGCGCCCCGCCCCTGGCTCCCTTCTGTACGCGGCGACATTATAAGCCACCCAACGCGGGTACTTTATAGAATACTTATTGACATGAATACACGACACGCTATAATCGCCTTCAGGCTTGATTAGTCGCGTCATTTCTTTCTACACCCACAAGAGTCGCGCAATACGACCAAAACGGGCAACCCGACCGTGTCGACCAAGAGCGAGTGTTCAAAAGACCTCGGACCAGTTCGGGAAGCAAAGAGTCCACGCCGGTGCAAACAGGCTGTGGAAGAATACCTGGGGGGGGAGGGTCACCTCCGCCGGCCTTCCGGTCTATTGCGGCCGGGCCGGGACCGGCCCACGTCTTAGCGAGTGATCTGCCCACCAACCGGACACCGGCCGGAGCCCGGAGCCTCGCCAGGCAGTCGATAAACACGGTGCTCAAAAGTGGTATTGACTGAACTGAGAAAATCGATTGTAGGAGAACCAGCCTCGGCATATAATGCGCGCCATCGTGGACCGGTGCGCCGGAAAGACTTACGGAATATCCCTACGTCTGAGGGCGAGGCTGTGCCGGCGATCAGATGCGGTCGGGGCGAGGGGAAAAGGAATGGTATGATAAAAAAGTGTGCTTTTGTTTTCTGGATGTTTTTATTGGTCACGGGCTGCGCCGGGCAATACGCCGGTGATCCGCAGAGCCTGTGGCATAGACCGGAGGGGGTATCCCCGGACCAGTTTCAACGCGACGTGGCGGCCTGCCGCTCTGTTGCCATTGCGATTGTGCCGGCCGGCTTCAAGCCGTTTAGCGTTGAAGGTGACCCCGAACAGCAATGGGCCCAGCTGCAAAACGACCCCATGAGCTACCGCGCGCTGATGAAGTACGAAAAATGCATGCAAGACAAAGGATACGTCCTCGAAGATCATGACTTCCATCCATCGGAAATGAAGGACTTTTTGAAATCCGATTAATTCGGGAACTCTTCCCGGAGCCGTCAAAGTTGCCACCAACCACCCGAGCCGCCCTCGACCCGCCTGTTCATACGTCGCCTGCAGCGAAATACAACCCCGGGATAAGATAGCGCCTCACCAGGAGGCGTTTTTTTATATCGGAATACGCTGGGGTTGCGGAAGCAAGCGTCGCGTGCCAAGAACCCCTCGGGGAGGCGCAACAAATCACAAGCGTCACCTACAGATTGTAACGATTCTAATGACTCATTTTGATAGATAACCCAGCTTCCGGGATCAATGTTGTTGACTTAACCACGCTAGAATAGATTTTTGCGCCCAGGGCGCCGGCCTTCCGGTCGCCGACCGCAAGCTTGCGATCCGGATCCCGCGGGGGTGCGGGGGGTCATGTCCTCCCAACGTACGCGGCATTAGCCGGCATTGGTTGGGGCGGCATCGGGTCTGACCAGTCTGAGCACCAGGCGCCATACTCTCGCAAGGTCAAAGCAGTAGCACGGTCAGACCCCGGACGGCGGACGGACGATCGATGAGACCTGACGTCAATTATCCAGAAGAAGGAGCATAATATTCGAAATATCCGTTATGGGTGTAAGCTTACAGATGCCATTCAAGGAGAAGGCGACAATCTCGCCTTTACTGTTGATGGCCGGAGCGTAAACGAGCTTGAGCCCGGCGGGCAGATTGACTACTCGTTTATTCAGGTCGAGCATGCCAGACGTTGGAGTCCACAAAAACGCAGCAATCCCACCAGAGTTATTCGAATAGCCAACAACCCATTCCGAGTCATTGATATCGTCGGCCACGCTCTCTGTCACTCCAAGGTTTCCCAGATCCTGGATAGTCCCGCCGGGTGGTTTGAGAACAGCCCGGGCTGTGTAGCTCGTCACGCCCCGAGAGCCAACCGCCGTACCGCCATTGTTGATAGCATTGCCGTAACTGTTGGTGGTGTCGAAAAGAGGGGCGATCGTAAAGTTTACTCCGGAAGGGGTCCATATACAGGCCCTTCCGACTTGGGCTGTACTTAAGGAACGACCGACAATGACATTGGAATTATTGATGCTTTTGGCAAAGCTTTGAAAGTCGCCGGGGAGAAAGCCAAGGTCCTTTACCGTCCCATCAGGAAACCTGATCTGGGCATGTTGCATGGAGGGGACTGAAGCAACACCCACCGCATATCCCGAGAGGTTCAGAGCTGTGACTTGGGAATTGGTTCCCCCAAGACCCTTGAACAGGTAACTCTGTCCTGACGGAGTCCAAAAGCAGGCGTGTGTTCCACCAGCATCCACGTAATAGCCGCCGACAAGACCGCCATTGTTGATAGCGAGTGCGTGGCTTTCGCTACCGCTGGGCGCCAGAGCGCCCAAGTCCTGCATGGCCTTTCCCGGAACCTTGACAAACGCATGTTTTTTTCCGGACGGGGTCAACGAGTAACCAACCACTACTCCGGAGTCGTTTATACCGGCTTCTCTCAGGCCGGCTGCGTAATAGCCCGGCACGCCGCCCAAATTCCCCAAGTCCTCGTACAGGAATAAGGGTGGATTGGCCGCCACCTGGCCTCCGGAGAAAACCACAACGATGAGCACCGCACAGATGTATAAAATATAATATTTTTTTCGCATCGGTTGCCTCCATATCCCTGCAAGTATTCGCTGCAGGACTTGGACACCTCAATACAGTGATATAGCACATTCATGGTGAATCGAGGGCAAATACCGATTCTTCCACGTGCAACACCTGGAACCCAGTACCGTCGAAAATCGATACGCCGATAACAAAACCACGCATAAATCTCTTTCCTGTTTTCACTTCCTCCTCTCCGTATAACAGTCCTGATAAGTTTTTGCTCTCGTGTGAAAAGAGAACCCGCAGCCAACCGAGACGATTTGCGCATGGTCAAGGCAACAGGGAAAGATTATAAACCGTGGTACTTGTAGTCGTAATGAAGTCCACCATAGCGGACACGTTCTTCCCGTTGGCCATCGCGGTCAGGGCCACAGCAAGGAATTCTTTTTCATGAGTTGCCGGTGCGTAGAAGATTTTGGTTTTGGTGGTCGGCGTAGTGCCTCCGCTTACCCAAGTTAATGAGATGGCCATCTTGTAGGTAGCGGTGCTGCCCAATTCAGTCACGGGGCCTGCGGAGGTGACAGTGCAGGTGCATGTCGTCGCCGCCGCGAAGCTTTTTACTGATGAAAAGGCCACCAAGGTTACCGCTGCCAGGATTACCAACGCCATTTTTTGTGTTTTCATGTTACGTTCTCCTTTTGGTAGTGATTTAGTTTAATGACAATTATTAGTGTCCCCAACTCGACACAATGAACTAAGAATCACCCCGGTTTTAGATCGTAACAACCGCAAGTGGCACGAAGAAGACTTGACGTCATAACTCGCAGCGCCGACGATCGCAGCCCAGTCGCCCGAACAACCATCCGTGTCACCGGTGTAATTGTATCCTTGGCCGCTATAAGGAGAGGCGCCGCAGTGAAAAGCCCTCCAGACCGGGAGGCGAACATAAGTTGTGAGGACGTGCGCGGAAGGGAAAAAGCCGAAAATGAGCAAAAGACATGCTGACATTTTCAAAGCTATGGCTCTTTTCATGGCATCCTCCCCAGAAACATCGATACAGCGTGAGATGCATTCTTGAGCGGGTCCGGTATGCCGTTGCAAACAGATCCATTCAATATTACGGCTCTTTTTCCACTTGCGTGGACTAGCTGAACTCAGGGAATAATTATCATACAAAGAGCCTATATTATAGAGATGGTATCATCAATAATCAATAGGTTATTCCAGCCTGGCGGGTGGGGTAGATAGTTACCTCAAAGAGTACATAGATCGCATATTCTAGAGTATTTACACTAACCAACCCGTCGGCATGAATAGGGCGATACTTTTCCGGCCGCATTGAGAAAAGCGAGAGACGGCGCGATGCCTCGTTTGACACCATCCAAAGAGGCGCAAGGCATTGTCGGCATTGGGCTGGAGCTCACCGAGGCGGTTGGCGGCCCCCGACATCACGAGTCGCAAATTTCGACAACATCAAAGGGCCTATTACCCGGCGAAACCGATGGTGGTTAAAGGTGCAATCAGCCTCTATTCAGCACTACACGGCGGTGTAAAGGTCACTTTTGGACTTTCACCGCCCCCGAAAATCCGCAACCCCGCCGCAACCATACGCAACGATTTGCAGATTGCGAAAAATAGGGCTAGAATACAGCATGAGCAACAAGAAGCATCACGGGCTTCGAGAAGCAGTGAAAAAGTCGAAGGCATGGAGCGAGTCTTGGTCGAGCAGTTTGAGAGACGCGGCAAAAGGCTTTTATGAAGAAACATAAATTGTTACAAAAACTGCTTTCCGGCTCGAAAAACATCCGCTTTTCCGAAGCAGTGAGTTGTGCCAAAGCCTTCGGGTTCGAGTTATCGCGCATTACGGGCGATCATCACATCTACGTACATCCACAAGTCCCGGAACTTGTGAACCTCCAGGACGTTGACGGAAAGGCTAAGCCTTACCAAATCAAAGAGTTACTGGAAATAATCGAGCGGCACAATCTCCACATGGAGGATAGGGAATGAAAGACTACCACATAAATCTCTTCTACAGCGAAGAAGATGGCGGATACATTGCAGATATACCGGACTTGAGACACTGTTCCGCTTTCGGCTCTACTCCTGAGGACGCGCTGCGGGAGGTTCTAAAAGCCAAAAAGGCATGGCTAGAGGCTGCACGGGAGCATGGAAAACCTATCCCCGAACCTCGATATCGTCCTGTTATTTATCAGGTCGCATGAGCGCTGCCGATTTTTGGTCAAATGAGCGAGGTTTTGTGAAGAGATGACAAAGGGTCACCAAGAGCTAAAAAACCGAAAAAAAAGGACCCGACTTGGCAGCCGGATCCCTAATCATTTCTTTGGAGTGCCGAAGCGGGGACTCGAACCCCGACAGCCGTACGGCCACTAGACCCTGAACCTAGCGCGTCTACCAGTTCCGCCACTTCGGCAAAGTTCTTGATAATTTATGGATCGTATTGTATGTTAAAAGTCTTTGCCTGTCAAGGCGTTTCGATTACTTTCCGAAGGAAGTCTTAAACTGTTATGCAAGTGTTTCACGGAATCCAGGCCGTACGGGGCATGCTCAAAAACCCCGCCATCACCATCGGAAATTTCGATGGAGTTCACAAGGGCCACCAGGCTCTTTTCGAAAAAGTGCGGCATTGGGCCGATAAACTCGCAGGCCAGTCGGCGGTGGCAACCTTCGACCCTCACCCCATCGAGGTGCTTTCTCCCCAAAACGCCCCGGCCTTCATTACCTGCCACAGGCTCAAGATGGACCTTATCGCAAGCTGCGGCATCGATGCAACTATTGTCATCCCCTTCAATCATATTTTCGCGCAGATGTCCGCCCGGGAGTTCGTAGAAATCGTTCTGGTCGAAAACATCGGCGCAAAAGCGATTATCGTCGGCCACGACTACCGCTTCGGACACGGCCGGGAAGGCGATATTGCATTCTTGCGCCGGCTTGGCGGCGAACACGGCTTTGCAGTCGATACCGTCTCCGGCATAAGGGTAAATGACACCATGGTCAGCAGCACGGCTATTCGGCAGATGATCGCCGGGGGCAAAATAAAAGACGCCAACAAACTGCTGGGGCGACTCTTCGAGGTAAGAGGCGAAGTGATTACCGGCCAAAGGCGGGGAATTCGCCTGGGGTTTCCGACCGCCAACATCCGGATGCCCTCCATGGCCACGCCCCCTACGGGCGTTTATGTGATCGAAGCCGAAGTGGAGGGCAAAAGGTACGGTGGAGCGGCCAACCTCGGCTATAACCCCACGTTTGGAAACACCGACCTGTCCCTCGAAGCGCACCTTTTCGATTTCAACCAGGACATCTACGGCAAAACCATCGTTATCCGGTTCATCGACCGGCTGCGCGAAGAAAAGCGCTTTTCGGGTCCGGAGGAACTGGCCGTCCAGATTGGCAAAGACGTGGCCACGGCAAAAGAGATCCTGGCCCAAATCGGAAGCCGCGGTTTTTGACCCATCGCTCCAACCCCCTTTCGGCGCTCCGCTCGCGGGCTACAAAACAGCCGCCCGCGTGCCCGAACCCGAGGGGGGCTCGGCGGCGCCCCGCTCTTTTGCCCTTCGCCTTTTCATTCGCCCACGGGCTCGCTCAGTCCGACTTCTCTATCCAGAAAACCGGCAATGCGCTCCTCCATGGCCGAAATGAGAGGGTGGAGCGTGCGCGGGTTTGCGGCCGATATGCCGATACCGCCATGCTTTCTTAATTTCTGTTCCAATAATTCGGGTCCCACCAGGTCGATCTTGTTGAAAGCCATTACAGTTGGCTTCGAGTCGAGTTCCAGCCGCGCCAGGGTGTTTTCGACGGCCTCGATCTGCTCTTCGAACCGGGGGTTGCCGATATCGACCACGTGGAGCAGCAGGTCGGCCTCCTGAAGTTCTTCGAGGGTGGCCGAAAAAGCTTCGACCAGGTCCTTGGGCAAATCCCTTATGAACCCCACCGTATCGGTGATTATGACCTCGAAGTCCTTGGGAAACCGGAGTCTGCGGCTGACCGGATCGAGTGTGGCGAAAAGCTTGTTTTCAACGAACACCGAACTGTGAGTGAGGGCGTTGAGCAGGGTCGATTTACCGGCGTTGGTGTAGCCAACGATGGAGATGACCGGAATCTGCTTTCTCGTCCTGCGGGTGCGCCGGAGATTACGTCTTTTGCGAAGATCTCGCAGGCTGTCTTCCAGTTGAGAGATGCGGTCTTTGATGCGCCGGCGGTTGATCTCCAGGGTCGTCTCGCCCGGCCCCCTGGTCCCAATGCCTCCGGTCAGCCTGGAAAGCGCATCGTCTTTTACCCCCAGCCGGGGCAGGAGGTATTTGAGCTGCGCCATTTCCACCTGCACCTTGCCTTCCCTGCTCTGGGCCCGCTGAGCGAAAATATCGAGTATGAGCTGAGTCCGGTCGACCACCCGAAGCTCGGTTGTGTCGGTAATGGCCCGCACCTGGGACGGATTGAGTTCCTGGTCGAATATCAGCAAATCCACCCCGCACTGGAGCGCTCGAAGGACAATCTCGCTAAGTTTGCCCTTGCCTATGAAAAACCTGGGGTTTTTCTGGCGCCGCATCTGGATGACCGTATCGGCGGCGATAATCCCCCCGGCGCGCGCAAGCTCCACCAGTTCGGCCATCGACCTGTTGGCGCTCTCCCGGTCGGAGTCGGCCACGCTCACCAGAATTGCCCGCTCTTCGCCCTCCCCGGAGGCCGAGTGGGTCGGCAGGTTGCGTTCCAGTTCGCTTTCGAGCGAGCGCACCAGGGCCGGGAAATCGAGGTCCGGGTCATGACAGGGCATGGGGGCGAGCACTTCAAAGCCCCTGCTCCCGATTCCCGCCCCCGTCTGGATGTGGGCCACCTCAAGAGTGACCGCGCCGCCGTTTGCGTCCACCTGGACGGCCCCGATACAATCGAGTCTTAAAAACACGAGATCCATGAGGTCGTCCTCGGTGAGCGGCTCGGATTCCAGGTGCGTATGGATCAGCCGAAGCCCGCGCAGCCGCTTTCTTCCCCCGCGACTCTTGGGCAGATCGGGTATGTAGAGAGACTGCGGGCCTCCGACCAGCACAGTCTCCACGGCGCCGTCCCGGCCAATGAGCAGTCCTATCTGACGTCCGGATTCAAATGACAGGTGTGCAAGATCTCGGGAAAGTTCAGGTGAAATCACCTGGTAGGCGGGGACTTTCCGGCGGCCAAGGCCGTCGAGGCGCCGGCGAACTCCGGGCTTGAGCCCGGTCAGATTTCCAATGACTTTCGTAGCTTTTCTCCCTTAAAGATAATTTCTCCCCTGTGAGGTCACAACGCCGGGAGGCCGGCTCCCCCCCTCCCCCGCTTTTATTCGGCAACAGCCAGGTTTTCAAAGCGAGTGTAGGTATTTATATAAGCGAGCTTTACGGTTTCACCCGCAGGCCCGTTTCTTTGCTTTCCGATGATGATCTCCGCAATCCCCGGCTCCTTGCATGCCGCCTTGGTATAAACCTCGTCCCGGTATATGAAAGCGATCACGTCCGCATCCTGCTCAATGGCCCCGGATTCCCGAAGATCGCTCAACATGGGTCTTTTGTCGGTGCGCTCTTCCACTTTCCGATTCAACTGGGCAAGGGCGATTACCGGGATGTCCAATTCCTTGGCCAGACCCTTGAGGGACCGGGATATCTCGGATATCTCCTGCTCCCTTCTTTCCACCGAATCCCTGCCGCGCATCAACTGCAGATAATCGACCACGATCATCCCCAACCCCTGGTCAGCCATCATCCTGCGGGCCTTGGCCCGTAGCTCCAGGGTGGAAATCCCGGGCGTGTCGTCGATATAGATCGGCACGTCCATGTAGAGCCCGGCGGCCTGAAGGAGCTTACCGCATTCCTGCCTGCTCAGAAAACCGGTCCGGATCTTGTGGGAATCCACCCTTGCCTCCGAACACAGAAGACGCATCGCCAGCTGCTCTTTGCTCATTTCCAGGGAAAAAAAGCCCACCGGCACACCGGACTCCATGGCGGCATTCCTGGTGAGGCACAGGCCAAGGGCCGTCTTGCCCATGCTGGGCCGCGCGGCCAGTATGATCAAATCGGATTTTTGAAAACCGGCGGTGAGCTTATCCAGTTCCTTGTAGCCGCTCGGAACCCCGGTCACCGATTCCCGATATTCCTGGTAGCGCTCGATCGCCTCGATGTTCTTCTTGATCACTTCTTTTATAGGAAAGTACGAATTCCGGATCCTGCGTTCGGCAACCTTGAAGATGGACGCTTCGGCGCTGTCCAGGATCTCCTCGGAGCTTTTACCTCCACCGTAGGCATAGGAGAGGATCTCGTTGGCTGCCTGGATGAGCCTGCGAAGGACCGCTTTCTCGCTGACGATCTTCGCGTATGCCCCAACGTTTGACGCAGTGGGCATGATGTCGGTAAGAGCGGCGATGTAGGACGCCCCGCCGACGCCTTCCAGCTGCTTGCGACTGTCGAGCAGGTTGGTGACCGTCAGGATGTCGATCGGCTCGTTTTGTTCGAAAAGATCCTGGATGGTGGTAAAGATTATCCGGTGGGCTTCTTTGTAGAATTCATCGCCCTTCAAAATCTCCAGGGCCGGGGGCAAGCCGGAGCTGTCCACCATAATTCCCCCCAGCAGCGATTGTTCGGCCTCGATCTGCTGGGGTGGAATCTTCCGGAGTTCGGCTGAAAGCTCCTCCATAAATTACTCTTCTTTTTCGATCACCACGCTGATGGTCGAGCTGACCTCACCGCCGATCCGAACCACCACACGGTATTCCCCGATTTGTTTGATCGGCTGTTCGAGCAGAATATTCTTGCGCTCGATTCTGTAGCCCAGGTCTTCGAGCGCCTTGCCCACATCGCTGCTGTTCACCGAACCATAGAGCTTGTCGTCCTCCGAGACCTTGCGGCGCATGGAGACGGTAACTCCGTTCAGTTTCTCGGCAAAAGTGAGCATCTCCTGGCGATGTATTTCTCTTTTCTGGGCAAGTTGCTTTTTTTTGTGCTCCAGTTCGCGCACGTTCTTCCCGGTGGCTTCCATCGCCAGCTTCTTGGGGAAAAGAAAATTGCGGGCATATCCCGGCGCAACGTTCACCAGATCGCCGATTTGCCCGATCGAATCCACGGCTTCGGTCAAGATAATTTTCATCACGCGACTCCCATAGGATGAGCCCAAAGGCCCATGTACCTTATAAATAAGCCGAACCGGACCGGCCAAGAACCAGTCTTAAGCCTGCTTATTATGCTTTCGAAAATCGAACCATACGTCAAAGAGCCCCAACACCGCAACTCCCATGGAGACGACTCGCCCCAAAAAAAACACGGCATAAACAAAACCCCTGACAAAAAGCGGCACTCTCCATCTTTCAAAAAAAAAGGCCACGATGGCAAGGCCCTGGAAAAAATAGACCGTGCCCAATACCAGTATCAAATTGCTCCCGAAAAGCTTCAAACCGCTCGAAGGCACAAGAAGCATCACGCCCCCGGCGATAACGGCCCACACGAGATGTTCCGGGCTCTTCCAGAGGCACAGCCTTTCTTCACCGCCGAAATATCCCGCAGCCCCCCGGCAATACCTGCGGCAAACCAGCAAATTGACCCAGGAGATCATGAGCGTGCAGGATATGAGGATTCCCGGCATCATGCTGACCACTATCGGGACCATCTCCAGCAGGTCTTTTCCCATATCTTCGGTCTTGACCGGGCTGCCGGTCCCCAACTGCTTCATGGCCGCGGTGATGACATCCCGCATGTCCTGTTCGAGCAGGTGAACCATTTGCCCCCGGGTCTGGATAAAGCCCACCAGCGCAAATAAGGCCGCCACCCCGATCACTACCAGGCTGGAGAGCCCCACCAACTTCCCGGCCGGCCACCCGCGCCGAAAACCTGAACCCAGCACCGCCCCCATGCCGATCAGCCCGAACAGGTAGGGAACACTCTCAGGTAAACCCAGCGCCACAAGCATTCCAGCGCCCAGCACCAATGAGCAACCCGGCACGATCCACGCCCTGGCGCCGTTTCGTCTTACGATCGCCACCGCCGTGGGCGCCGGGGTGAGCATGGACAAAAAAAACCCCGCCACCGGCACAAACAAGATCGAGAGGAAAAGCCCGACCGTGATCACAGTCAGGTATAAAGCTTCCTTTATCTCCCCGCCCGTACCCCGGACAGGCAAATCTTCCCTGATCTCGTTCATTTCCAGCAGCGGCTCACCCACTACAGCATGTGAGTGACGGTGTAGGGCAGAAGAGCGATCTGGCGCGCCCGCTTTATGGCCAGCGTCAGTACCCTCTGATGTTTGGCGCAGTTGCCCGATATCCTTCGAGGGACTATCTTGCCGCGCTCCGTCACAAAATAGCGCAGTGTTTTCGAATCTTTATAATCAATTTTCAGGTCGGAATCCACACAGAATCGGCAGATCTTACGCCGCGCAAATGTGCGCCTTTTACGCCTGACGTTCATCATATTTCGGCTCTCTTTCCATATCCTAAAAGTTTGGAATCTTAATCGTCTTCCTTGCTATCTTCCTCGAACCCCTCCGTATCGACATCCTCCGGCATGGCTTCTTCTTCCTCGCCAAGAGGCTCAGCGGAGGATTCTTCCTCTTCGCTGGGCGGGGCAGCGGCCAGGGCTGCTAGACGCGCCCTTTCCTTTTCCGGGTCGAACCGTTCCTCGAGCAGAACGGTTATGAACTTCATAACCCGTTCGTCGATTCGAAGGTTTCGTTCCAACTCGGCCACGAGCTGAGAGCCACCGGCGTATTCCATCAGCACGTAGAGCCCCCGGGTGCGCTTGCATATGGCATAGGCCAGCTTTCTTTTGCCCCACGGGACGTAGGTCAGGACCTCTCCGCCATTCGAGGTGACGATGGATTGGATTTTGCTGTCGAGCACCGAATTTGTTTCGTCAGGCAGTTCAGGGTCGACAATGAAAAATGTCTCGTACTTACGCAATAGCATTAGATCTCCTTTCGGCTTAAATAAGCCCCATCTCTATAGAAGGAGCAAGGAGCCTGGACAGGTAAAAACGCCCTTTTACCAGTTTTAGCGGTGCAGGTCAATGGGAGTTTACCAAAAGACGGAGAGAGGGAGGGACGGAGATGGGGAGATGAGAATAAAATAAAGAAAAAAGAAAATCTACCACAGAGGCACAGAGATTGACTTTTTTTTGCCCGGCCGGGAGACGGCGGCCGGGCAAAAGGGCTTCGCCTTCGGCTTATAATACTATCCCCGCAAAGCCCGCCCTGCAGACGTGGTTTTGCCGGGCCGAGGGAGGGA
>JARLHP010000010.1 GCA_031292195.1 Syntrophobacteraceae bacterium | reverse complement strand
GCACTGTCAGCCCACAATTTTGGGTGGGCGCCTTCCTCGTAATGGGTGGGCGCAATCAATCGTAACAGGTGGTCCGAATCAATCGGAATCGGTGGGCGCCTTCGAGCGGAACAGATGGGCGTCTTCGAGCGGAATATGCATAAGGGAAGGCTTGAGGTAAAATCCGATTTCTCAATGAGGAAACGCTGGCGATCTTCCGCATATCCTCCACTCCAGAAGTAGACCGACCGCTTTCCTGTAAAGCGGTACCGCTTTGCCTTCTCCTCGGCCATAAGCAAGACGGCCGCGCCCAGATCCGCGGTAATGAGCGGATTCATCAACTTGGTATAGGGAAACCCGATAAACCGATTGGTCGCTGAGGGAATAGAGATCTCTTCATCCGTCCTGGGGGTCCGACTCCATGCGTTTGGGTGAACTGCCGCAACCTGGCTGAATCCCGCCCATAGTGTGCCGATCTTCTCCATGTAGGGGCCCAAAGCCATACCGGATTCGGCCCACAGGGCCGTCTCAAAGAGGGGAAAGCCCTGAATCGGCAGGCTCATTGCGTGGTGAGCCTCAAGCTCGGTGGCCCCAATGATATCGTCTTCCTCGTAAGCCGGCGAAAATCCCTGAAAGAGGCGGCTGCCATGGAACTGTTTGCTCTTGTCCCTTGGGTAGTAGGCTTCAGCGCCTGTGATAAGGACGCTATCCAACTCCCCTCGGGCGATCATTCCCGCGGCCTTATTGATTAAGGATTGCGGGGAATTGCCACCTATTTTCGATGTCATCGAGAAGCGTGGCGTAATGCCCATCCTCTCAGCCAACCATCGATCAGCGGAGGTGTAACAGGTACTCATGACCTTGACCACCATCACACCATCAAGGCTTCTCGACACATCGAAAGCTCCGCACATTTCAAAGGCTTGCCTGGATGCGGCTGCCATTAGTCCAATTGGGTCCTGGAGTCTGTCTAATGATTCTTCCTTTCCCTGGGTCACCTGCCTCCATCCGGCCAGGACAACGCGCCTGCTGCTCATAAGCCTGCTCCGCTACTGCTTCAGATCCAATGGATTTTTCAGATGAAAGGGTTTGAGGTTCCTGTCGACCCTTTGAATATTGGCCGCTACCGCCTTCACGATCCCTTGCATGGAAACGTCCGTGGAGCCTCCGATATGCGGGGTGGCGAGCACGTTGTAGGAAAAGATGGGATCATCGGGCTCCGGAGGTTCCTCCCAGAACACGTCCAACCCCGCCCCTGCGATTTTCCCGGTGGCAAGAGCCTCCTGCAGGGCGGCATGCTCGATCAATCCGCCTCTGGCCAGGTTTATTAAAAATGAACCTCGTTTCATGTGTGAGAAGGCCTCCGGATTCATGAGGTGTTTTGTTTCGGCGCTGACGGGGAGGCAAAGGATCACATAATCCGATCTACCAAGGAGTTCGGGAAGACCCTCCGGTCCGCCCACCCATTCCAGGTCACACTCTCGCATGGCTTTTTCCGGGTTGCTTCGCTTTACAGCAATCAATCGAACATCAAAGGGTTTGAGCCTGCGAATGAGAGCCCGCCCTATGCCGCCAAGCCCCACAAGGCCAACAGTCTTCCCGCTCAGTGCCTGCCCCCGGGGCTCTCCCATCTTTTGATTGCGCAGGCTTCGCGCCATACCATGAACGTCTCTGGAAAGGCCGATCAACATATAAATCCCCAACTCGGCCACCGAGTCGGCATTGCCGGACATATCGGTTGGGACATTGGCAACCCAGATGTTCCTATGCTGTGCGGCTTCAATGTCGACCCCTTCCAGCCCCGATCCGCATTGTTGGATGAGTCGCAACCGATCGGCGGTCTCCAGTAATTCCGGTGTAACTCGACACATTGTGGGAATGAGGACATCAAAGCCCTTGAGGCTCTCCACCTCGAACCTGCCGCTGGCTACAAATTCATGCCGCGGCAACTCGGATCGAATCAGGCCAAAGAAGCCACCCCAACTGTTTTCATGAGCAGCATAAAGAATCTTCATAGGATCACTCTTCTTTTATCCGTTGTAAGGCATCGGCAACCTCCGAGCGGAATTGCATAAGACGTTCAACGGATCTGTCAGGAGATATGAGCGCACTCCAAAGCACATCGGAAAGTTGATTCGCCACAAGATCAATGTCCACTGCATGGTTGGTCACGATACGGCCCCACAGGATGTGCTCCATCGAACCGTAGACCATATCGCGCATCAGGCGTAAGGGTATGTCCGACCGGATCTGTCCGGAATCTCTGGCCACGGCCAGCGCATGCATGAAGGGGGCGGTGTACTGACGCTTGAGGTCGGCTATAAGGGACATGAACTCTTCATCGATGTTACGACCTTCGCTGAGCACGAGAGAGCAAAGGCCGGTTCCCTCCTCAAGCAAATACTTCAGGTGCTTACGGATGACGAAATGAAGCTGTGCACGGATACCCGTGATAAGAGGAACTTCCTGTTCCAAATCTTTGTTCATCCCCTCATACCAGCCCTTTATCACTTCCATGCACAGCTCACGCTTGCTCCCGAAGTAGGTGAAAATCGTTGCCTCCGAAACCCCGAGCCTTTGCGCCATCTCTGAGGTTGTCGCTTTTTCAAAGCCTTTCTCGGCAAAGACTTCCCTGGCAATATGCAAGATTTCTCTGACTCGGCGCTCGGAGCGGGTTCCTGCCGTTGCTCCTCGGCGGAGCGTTAAGATTTTCTTGGTCATACTTGCCCCCGCTTTCCACAGCCTGCTGTTATCGGTAGCGTAAATTAGGTAATTGAGTATAACTCAAGTAATATATCTCATAAAGCGGCCTGTAAATAAAGAAATTACTTTTGAGATTATTGCGAAGGTGAACTACACTCAAGTATTCGGTGGCGAGATCCTGGCCGATGAGGGTGTTCAGATGATTACCGTTTCATACCAGGTTGCGTTCAAGATTTGCCTGATGGGTTGCGCCTCCGCTCCACCCATCGCCAGTCCGTCGAGAGCCGCTGTAGGATGGGTGAAACGCAGTGAAACCCACCTCGCGTCTTGAACGCGACCTCGTAGCAGGGGATCGCCGACCCGACTGGTGTCACCCCCGGCGCAGCCATCGGAAGCAAGATTAGGAAAAATTGTTTCCAGCGGTACAAACCTGGCTTGATCTCTCGTAGCATCACTTATCTCAACCTGAAAGCGGCTACCGGCTATGGTCGACGAAAAACGCTTCAAGGCCGGGGCGTTTCGTACCGCCGTTCTTCAGGTAGACGTGACCGGAAAGACGTCCATAGTTGTCCAGGTCCGACCCGATGACATAAGTTCCTTCATAAGTCCGGTCTTTTTGAACGAAGATGATTCTGAGCACTTTGGCTTCTCCCATGGTGGCGGTTTCTATAGTGCCGCTCCCTTCTATCTTTCGCCCGCCAATCATGCGTATGACCTTTAAATGATCGTGACTCTTTCTGAGTACTATTTTTCCCGTAAAAGTACGGTTCGAGTCGGGCCATCTCCCTATGATCTCGTAGTGCCCCTCCAAAAAATCGTACAAGGGATCACTTCCAGCGCTTCGGGCCCAGCCTTCGCCGATGAAGGTTGGAACGAAGGACAGGAGCAGCAGGCCTGTCATTATCAAGCCAAGACAACTAATGGGGAGAAAACGTTTGATCACGGAGAAGATCCTCTGATGAATTTATCGGTATGCGTTCAGAAAACCGCGGATCAGGCCGCGAATGATCAGGCGTCAACCTTTCCATCCCGGATACCTATGAAATATTCGAGTCTAGTCAGTTCCTCCAGATTTCACTCGCTTCATAGACATCTCTCCAGCAACGACTTGCCAGGCACCCTTGGCCTTTACCAACTCAACGTTCCAAAGCGCCTCCTTCCATCGGCCTCCGCCAACTGAACATTTTACGCGGTCGTTATTGACTTTCCCGCAATTGATTTCTGTCGTTTCCCACGGGAGGAATTCCTGGAGCGCGCCAATCAGACACGGTGCATCTCCATCTTTGCAGGCCTCCGCCCCTGAATCCAAACGAAACACTCTTTGGCGAAGCTCATTGCTCGTGTGGGATTTGAACCACTTCGCATCCCCTAAGACCGACATCTTTTCGAACGCCATGATTACTTCCCGGGGCGTGTGCAAATTCCCGGGTTTTTCGATCGGTTTCTCCTTCAACTGTTTCGCCAGTTGATTCTCGAGCTCTACCATTTCTTCGGAATCCACAAAATGGATGGCGGCGTCACTGGTCAGCCACTGCACGAAACGAAGCTGTCGCAGACTCTCGTAGAGGTCTCCCAGAGCAAGAGAGACGCGGGCCAGTTTGAACCTCGTCTGCCCCTCAATGCCCAACACATCACCGTGCCAGGTGATGACGCCCAGACCTTCGCATGGGCCATAGAGCGCCATTTTGTAAGCGTTCCCGGCCTTTTCAAATTCCTGCCTCTTTTCCAGAAGTTCGCCCAGCAGATAACCGGGCTCGCATCCTTTTGTCCCGGACAAGAGTGCAATAGCCTTTTCAGCCGGCGTATCCCTGCGTCTGGCGACCATATAGGCGGCAAATGCATTGGTCGGGTCTTTTTCCAGCGCACTCTCGAGTATCTTTGCCACCTCTTCGGACTCTGGGTCGGACAAAGCCCAAGACTGCAGATATTTGGCCTGCGACGGATTCAACTTGTAAGCCGTGGAGAAGGCGTTGGCGGGAGTACGCGCATGTTTGGGCGGTTTAGCAAAGTAGCATAATTCGCTCTGCTGCAACTCCAGAGCGTTGCCCAGGAGATAGTAGCCTTCGGAAAAGTCCGGGTATGAGTCAAGCAAAGCGTCAGCAGCCCGGACTGCCTCAGTAATCGTTTTGCACCCTTGGTACTGCCCGGCGGCCTGACTCAATAATTTCCCGATCGTTTCGATCCGCTTCTGAACGTCGGGCAAGTACTCCTTCGTCTCAGCCTTTGCGGCGGGTTCAGTATCCGCGTCCTTTGCATGGAGAGCGCTCCCTTTGGCAAGCACGCTTTTCACAGCAGGTAGATCACCTCCGGCCGCTCCTTTGAGGAAATCCTCATTAACACCTGCTACAGCAACATGTGCCCACAAAGCGAAGACCACCATCAACGCCGCTTGTATTCTCAGCCTATCCCCCGTTCGAACACGCAAGGAATTTGTCAATGAGACCGATTTTTGCAGTTGCAGAACACACTCCTTCCCCGCAGTTGATGCGCTCGATCCTCCTCCCCCCGCCCTGAAGGCCCCATTGAGCATACTGGCGCGGCGCACTAACGCCGGCCGCCATCAATAACACAACGGGTTTTGTTGGCTCTCACTTCGATTCGCTGTCAAGAGGCCGCTTTTTCTCGCTTCTGCCACGTTGCACATAAGTAGTCTGGTAGGACATCGCCTTCCTCACATACGGCAAATCCTTCCGCTCCTCAATGCTCCGGGAAAGGCTCAAAATCTCCTGCCTTTCGGCATTGATCGATAAATCACCAGTTTGGGCGGCAATGCGGCCAAGTCGTTCCAAGTGATCACGAAAAAGACCTTCTGCGGGCGCGAAATCGCCACGGTCCATATACTCCATGGCCCTTCGCTTCATGCGAGCGCCTTCAAGAAAGACGACGGCCTTCTCAACCTCGCGGTTTGGAGCTTGCGCGGCGGCTTCCTGTTCCCGAGCGAAAGTGATACTGGCTGAACATGCCATGGAATGTCTCTTGCCACTCCCATGCTCGCTCCATTGGATTGACAGGCCGAAGCAGCGGAATCGTCCAGGAGCGCCCCCCGGGGACTTCATCCTGACCACAACGTCTAACGGGTCCCCTGCAATGAGCGCCGGCAGACTGTATGAACCATCAGGGGTTCGTTCAAAATCGTTTAAGACATCCAAGATTTCCACTCCCTGCGCGGGTTCTATTTTCATGCTCACGTTCGCGCAGGTCTCGCGAACCAGTCCCTCCATTTCCGTTTCGAAGATCCGCTGGAAGTCTTCCGGTCCTTCCACAAACCAACTGTTTCCTCCCGCCCCCTTTGCCATTGCGACAAGAAGATCTTCGTTAAAGTCATTACCGATGCCGATCGTAGTGGTAGAGATGCTCCGCTCATAGAGTTCCCGCGCCTGTGCGACGATGACCCCCGGGTCTGTAACGCCTTCATTGGCCAGGCCATCCGTTACCAGGAGCACACGGTTCAAACATTGCCGATTCACGCATTCCGCCACCTGTTTGGCTCCTGTCACCCAGGCGGCGTGTAGCGCCGTGGTGCCTCCCGAGTTGATCTTCCGGATTGCCTCCTTGATCTTGCGGCGCTCCTGCGCCTCGCTGCTCGGGACGATCACCTCCACGGTATTGTCGAAAATGGTTATGCTGATCCTGTCGGTCTCCATCAGTTGATCCACACAGTAGCAGGCGGCGTCTTTTGCTTTCTTTATCTTTTGGCCGCTCATGCTTCCCGATCGGTCCAGCACCAGTCCGAGATTAAGTTGGGGACGATCCTTTTCGATCTGGATTGCGAGGGCGGTGATCCTAATGAGAAAGTCCATTTCCGAGGCCGACTCCCATGGAACCATTTCCTTGAAAGGTATGACTTCCAGGTTTACTTTGTTGCTCTCGTTCATTCGTTTTCTCCTCGGAGTTGGAATTGATCCTTGAAGAGCTTTAACAGCCTCTCAAACAGCCTTCGAACTTGACCCTTTCGCAAGGACTCCCAGCGCTCTTTTCGGACATGGAGCTCGATGCCGTCCTCCAGCACAAACCGTTCCCAGGATTCGGGCACGGGGGGGCCTGTCCCGGATGCCGCAGTTGCCTGCGAAACAGGCAACCGGGATGGCGATGTCGGAATTTCAAAAGAAGGCCCCGGACGCTCCGATTGATCCATTTTGGTTTCAACGGGCAGGATGGAATCGAGATAGGCCAAAGCGTTTGCCTGGATCGATGCGCCTGAGTCAAAGCTTGTATCTAAGCGATCCCCCGAAATGATTCCTTTGAGTTCATCGTTGGTGCTGTTCTGGATGATCTCTCGAATCTTCTTCATGGGAAAGTAGAAAACCTGGAGCCGTTTCAGCGCGAGGAGTTGCAGCAGGTGGCGGTAGGAGTAAAGAGCGGAAGTCCCTTCCTTGCCGGAGGGCCTGTCAACCAGGCCCTGGCTGATGTAGTATCGAAGAGTTCGCTCACTGAGCATCTCCGATACCCGGTCACTCGGCTGAACCGGAGCTACCCCCGTTATGAGAATGTTGACGACGCTAAGCATCTCATCCACCCTCAGATCATCTCTTTCTGCAAATTTTTCAAATTCAAAGTTTGCCATAATGCACACCATAGATTGTGACAGTGAAAATGGCAACAGTTATTATGTCAAATATGTGCAGGGATCAATTATCTCCCGGGGAGGTGGGTCGTCTGTTGCAGAGGACAAAGATCGCTCCCGAAAATGGGTCCGAGGGCAACCAATGGCGACACAAGCGGCAAAGCCCGTCGATACCCTTTGCGGAAATCCACCAGTTCGATGGCTGCAAGTGGGAAAGGCGGCAAGTCTGCCCTGGTAAGCGATAATGAGTTGATCATCAGACGCATTGGACCGGGAAAATTCCACCGTTTCGCATTTCGGGGGGCGGTTGCCGGAACACCTCTTGCCCACACGAAGGTACGAGGTGATTATCGCATCTTCCAGGATTTTGCGCTCCAATCAAAGGAGACCTACTTGGCCGGATATTTGATGGTGACCAGATCAGGGAACCCGTCCACTCCATCTGAAGATCCGGTCACGTAAACGTTTCTGGCGGCGTCCACTCCGATGGCGACAGTGGAATCCGTCCCAATCGCCGAGCCGTTGTAGTGCTCGGCCCAGACCTCTACTCCGTTGGTGTCATACATGATCGTGGTAATGTCATCCGAACCTGCGGTCCAGTTTGCGTACCCGGTGACATAGACGTTCCCATTGCTGTCGACAGCGATGCCCACAGGCTGATCATCACCCGGCCCGGGGGCGCTGAAAAGCTTTGCCCATTTCTGCACTCCCGCATTTGTGTACTTGACCGTGGCATATTGGGTTTTCGTCTTGGAAGCATCCACGGACCTTCCTGTGACAAAGATGTTGCCAAGACTGTCCAGGGCGATGCCGACAGGCACGTCATCCTTGTTGGCCGTACCGTTGTAACGTTTGACCCACACTTGAGTACCATCGGATTTATACTTTATCGTTGCATAATCATACCCGGCGGAAGAGCTATAGGATGTGCCCGTCACATAGACATTCTTCGCGCTGTCCACCCTCATCGCCACCGGCTGGTTCCAGTCTCCCGGGCCATCATAGTGAGCCTCCCAATCCTGGTTGCCGTTGAGGTCATATTTTATGGTGACATACCTTGCGGTAGAGTCTCCCGTTGAAGATAGACCGGTCACATAGACATTCCCATCTGCATCAACGGCAATGGCGGAAGGCATATCGTCTCGATTGGCGGCGCCATTATACCGTTTGACCCAAAGCGGGTTCCCGGCAGGATCATATTTGATCGTTGCAAAGTCATAGTCGCCGCCGGTGCCAACGGACTGACCCGTGACATAGACATTTTTCTGGCCGTCAACCGCAATGGCAAGGGCCTCATCGTCGCCGTTTTTTGGTCCATTGTATCTTTTCGCCCACAGGAGATTGCCGGCAGGATCGTACTTTGCGGTCGCGAAGTCATAGCCCGTACCGAATCCGGCCCACCTACCCGTAACACAGACATTTCCGCCGACGTCCAGAACAATGGCGGAGGGCACGTCGGGGCTTAGTCCGGGACCTTGGCCGAACTTGGCCCAGTTCATGGTTCCGGCCGTATCGTATTTTACGGTAAGCCAGTCGATTCCGCTTTTCGAATTCCAGGTGATCCCGGCGATATAGACGTCTCCTGCGCTGTCCACAGCCATGGCGGTGGGGATATTAAAGCCGTTCGTGGAAGCGAACCGCTTAGCCCAGAGCACGGCGCCGGTCTTGTCATACTTGATGGTGGCGAAGTCATCGCCAGTAGCAGTGGAAGTGTTGCTATGAGACCTGCCGGTTACGCAAACGCTTCCGTCCGATCCGTTAATGGCAACGGCTGTCGGCAGGTCCGATTCGGTTCCCGCATTATTGTAAAGTCTTGCCCAGATTTGATTGCCGCCGTTATCATACTTGACTGTGGCAAATTGGGAATATGCAGCGGATGATGGGCAGGACCCAACCACGTACACGCTCCCGTCCGTCTTGTCGAGGACGATGCCCACGGGCGTATCATTTAGATTGGAAGGCCCATTGTACCGTTCAACCCATTTCTGAGTTCCGGTTGCCGGGTCGTACTTGACCGTAGCAAAATCGTAGTTGAGGCCGGCTCCGAGAGAATATCCGGTAACATAAACACCATTTCCGGAATCCACGCAAATCGCCGTCGCCACATCATAGCCGTTTCCCGGACCATTGTAGCGGGCCACCCATTTCTGGGCGCCGTTAGGCCCGTACTTCACTGTCGCAAAGTCGTAAGATTTGGCTCCAACGGACTGGCCGGTGACGTAAATGTTTCCATCCAGATCGAGGGCAATGGCATTGGCCTGATCGGAGGCATGTGCCGGCCCATCATAGCGTTTGACCCACAGTTGCGTTCCGGTCGCATCATAAGCTATGGTGGCATAATCGAAGCCGGTAGTCGATCCTTGGGAATACCCCGTCACATAGATTTTCGAGTTGTACTGGTCCACCACGATCGCTGTCGGATAATCCCGCCCATTTCCGGGCCCATTGTAGCGCTTCGCCCATTGCTGCTTTCCGGTCGAATCGAACTTCACAGTCATGTAGTCGGTCATAGTGGTCCCGCCCAAGCCGGGGACCACTCCGGTCAGGTAGAGGCTGCCCTCGCTGTCGAGAGCGACTCCGGTCGCATTACAGAAGCCTTTGTCCGGGCAGGCATAGGTAGCTTGGAACTGCGTGTTACCATCCGGACCGTATTTGACGACCAGGAAAGAATATTTGTTTGTTGTCGTCTGTCCGAGATTGCCCGCGACGTAAATATTTCCAGCGCTGTCAAGAGTAATCGCGTAGGCTGCGGAAGTTTCGCCAGAAGTCATATTTGAGTTGTAGTAACTGGTCCAGAGCTGAGCACCACTTTTGTTGTACTTGACCAGCGTCATAAGCGAGGTGGAATTGGGCATAAAACCGGTCGAGAAGCCCGCGATATAGACGTTTCCAGCAGTATCCACCGCCGTTGCGGCCGGATAGTCCATCACCGGCGCCGCCCGGGTATATCGCTTTATCCACTGGGGCGGGTTGGTCTGAGAATTGGGACCGGCGAGAATCTGAGGGGCATTGACCTGTTCTGCTGCGCTTTCGCAGAAGCCCATGCCTAAAGGAATGAAGAACCAAAGAAGAATGCAGATAACCAAAAGTCTGATTTTTCTTAACACGGCGTCCCTCCTAGTCTCCCGGATAGCCGGTTGCCTACCGGAAGCAGCCTGAGTTGAGGCGTTTTCAGTAATTCAATCCAAATTGTCACCCCTCGAAAGACACTCTTCTCCGATTGACACGATATCCCGCCCTCCCAAGTAGACCCTCATCCGGCGAGTCTTCTTCGGGCATTGTCGGCATGGGGTCTGACCAAGTCGGACCCCGGCGGTACGCGGCGATAGCCGCCGGCAAGACAACCTTGGACCTGCGCGATCGCGCACACCACCCGACTGCTTCTACCGGGAACGTCTCATTCGCGGCTCGCTCCCTCCTTGACAGGCAACTCAATTGCCCGAACAACTCACGTTGGGAAAGGGGATGTTCCCCGTAGTATAAAAAACACCGTTGACCGTCTCTTCCACATAGGCGACTATATTAGGAGTGAAGGTATCGCACTGGTTGTCACCGCAAACACCTCCTCCCGTGAATCCGACAGACGAGCAAGCGGGTTCAGTCGCACCGCGCCAGGTCATCCAGCGCATACGAAGCGGCCTGCTTCGCCATGATCGAAAACAGGGCTTCCCGACCCGGGATGCTCCAGCCGGTCCCCACCGACACGGTCTTGCCCTGGTCCATAAAAGCTGTAAAACTGTCCAAACTGCCTGGACAAAAACCCGCAAGACAGGTTATCGCCCCGGACGGTGCAATCGAGAGTTGCCCGGATACGGACGTCGATGACCCTTCACTTAAGTTCACTGTCCCACGAAATGTCCCATCCGGGTAAATCGTTTCGGCCATAATAGCCCACCAGGGCGCAGGTCCGGAGGACAACGTACTCGCTTCCCAACTGCCGGCCAGGTTGGACATCGAATAGGAAGGGGTACGCTTTGTGAAAATCGTGAGATTGGAGCTGCCGGCCTCAGAAAAATGCGTACATACCAGGACCGCATTTCCTGAGTCCATCCGGCAAAGTGGCGCGTCCGCATAGTCCGCTCCGCTGATCACAATCCCGTCGGAAGAAACTGAAAAAGTGCCGCTGACGCTGGCTGGGTTGCCGTTACTGTCCGTCCCCGAACCCGAGAAGGTCCCATCCGGCTCGACCGTAAGAGTTCCTCTCTCCCACCAGGGCGCCTTGAGGCCTGACACAAAACTGTTGAAGCTCCATGTGCCTGCAATGTCCGCGGGGACCACCCCATAGGCGTTTGGAGCCAATGCACCCAGGACGACCAAAGTGAGGATGGACAGCTCAAAAAAAATCCCGGAAAGATTTTTACGGCGCATTTCGGAACTCCTCTGTCAAAAAGGAAGTAAACAAGGGCATGAACCCATAACAACCTTCGACCGATGCGCCAGTGACGCCAATCGGTTGGGAGTTAACCGCCGTGCTGACCTGTACATATGGAGACGAAAATTCGGCTGGAACAGATACTTCGAAACTTTTCGATTATATATTATTTTGCAGCATAATTAACTTATTTTCGCGTGGCTCGATTGGGGCCCATTTCTTTATTTCACCTGAATCAGTGAGTCAAAAGTGATCGAGTTTTATTGTCTCGCTTTTGAGACGCTTTTTTGTGGCTCTACAATGCGACATCAACGTCAAAAACTACACCATAGAGGGAGCCATTGGCGATAATTCCTCCCATCGGCGAATTATTATTCGCCAAATGGCACAGAGCGGACGGCTCTGTCCATTCGATAATAAAGTTTGGCCGATACAGTCATCTCCTGAAACTGATAGCACCGCAAAATGGTTGCCGGTGTGCGTAGCACAAGAGGGTATACCATGACGCTATTTCTCTTGCCTGTGGCACAGGGTATCCCACGAGTTGGCATCGAGCTTCTCAGGATATTCGTATTTTTGTCGTCTCGCTCAGTTCCACCTTGAGATGAGGAGCGCCTTCAGTTTAGGTATGGAAAATTCAATCACTATCCAGAAGCTGGAAAAATTCTTCTCGTGAAATGCCGGCGGTTTTCAGATTATTGCGAATTATGGCGACAGGGACTTCGTGATGGGTCGGGATGACTACAGGACGCAAAATGCCCACTTTCACATAGGATCGGTGACTTCCTTCCTGTCGCGCAAACCGGAAGCCTGCGGCAAGAATTACTCTCTCCAAGATTTTCCAATGGAGAAGCGTGAGTTTTCTGCCCATCAACTCAATCCGATCAAGCTGGTGTGTCGCTCTATCGCAATCCACGATGGGGCGATGCAAGTACCTTGATTACATTCATACCCGCACTCATCGAGGATCTCGTCGAGAGTGCCCGTGTCGGAGGCCGTTTGGATAAAGAGATGAACCGCCTCGTCCAGCGCTTTTTTGGCCTCATCCGGGGTGTTTCCAGAACTCATCACATCCAAAGGCATGGCGTGGGCAATAAACTGGTTGCCTTCCCGCCAAACGTGAACTGTAAATTCGATGTTCAATATTCCCGTCATGTCGCTACCTCCCCCAAATCCTCTCTGCGCAAGCATTTAACCACTGGGAATCATGCTCTGTGAATGATACGCCGGGAGGGTTGAAATCCACAACATAATCTCTTCATTTATTTGTTGCTAATTCCGGAAATCGAATGATCATCCAAACCCGCAGCCAGTAGGGGCAAGGCTTTTTTTCGTTCTTGTCCTTCCTGAGCGGCATCAGCGCGTTCCGAGTTCTAATTTCAGCCTCCGCCCCACCCCACGTGCTCCCAAGCCATTTAGTATCCCCCAGGCTGATGAGGTGTGGAAATCTTGCCCTGTCCCTTTATGATCTCCCCCACAAAGCCACCTTGGGAGAGTGCATAAAGGAACTCGCGAGTGCGCTCGATTTCGTCGTGCTATGTGTTGCCTCCATCCTATTAGCCGAGCTCAAAGCCACTTGAAGTTACACAGTGCAGGGTGTAGTTTATTGTGTAAAGGAGGTGTCCTATGGCGACAAATCTGGCTATTGACGACAAACTCATCGAAGAGGCCCGCCTCATCGGCAAACACGCGACAAAGAAGGGCGCGGTCACTGAAGCGCTGCTTGAATACATACAGCGTCGCAGACAGATCGAGGTTCTCGATTTGTTCCATTCCGTAGACTACGATCCGGATTACGATTACAAGAAACGGCGTAAAGAACCATGAAGGTCCTTGTCGACACCTGCGTTTGGTCTATGGCATTGCGGCGGAGCGATGTTTCCGATGTTCCGGAAGTATCCGAACTGGAGGAACTAATCAAGGAGTTGCGGGTGCAGTTGATAGGACCGGTCAGGCAGGAAATCCTTTCCGGAATCAAAAGCATTGGTCAGTTCACCAGGCTTCGCGATCATCTGCGTCCATTTCCCGATCTGGAGCTGACAACCAGAGATTTCGAATCCGCCGCCGGGTTCTACAATCTGTGTCGCCGCCAAGGGGTTCAAGGTTCCAATACCGACTTTCTCATTTGTGCTGTAGCGGTGCGAAACCAGATGTCGATTTTCACCACGGATCTGGATTTCACTATCTTCCAGCAACACTTGCCGATCAATCTCCATCGTTTGCGACCAGCGTTGTAGCAGGACCGAACCAGGTAATGGCGATAGGGGAGGAGCCATGGATTACCCTTTGGACCAATCGGGTGTGCTTACTGGTCGGAACCCCGCCCGCACCCTCCCAGATGGTCCTGGATCACGTAGCATCCTTCATGGGTTGTAGTGTGGAAACCGCTGCCTGTGGCATCCCCGGTGGTTTCGACCACGAAGCATCATCAGGCAGGGGCTTGAAGTCTCGAAGATGGATACTTGTCTTTTCGGCCTGGTGGAAGGGTATCCGATATTGATCTCCCCGTGCCCGGTGTGTAGAGTTGTTTGTACAGCGGGGTGTTGTCGTCGTTGTTCAGGATGAACATGCAGACCCCCATCTCAGCATATAAACGTTTAACCTATTACAGGAAAAAATCCATGATACCCGATAAAGTAAAGGAAATACTGAAAAAAGATGGCATAGTCGCCATCGCTACTTTGGGACAGGATGGGCCTCATCTGGTCAATACCTGGAACAGTTACGTTCGCATATCAGCAGATGGTCGATTGCTGATTCCTGCCGGTTACATGCATCGAACCGAGGCCAATGTCGCCTTCAACCCTGAAGTCCTGATTACTTTAGGGAGCAGCAAAGTGGAAGGCTTGCGCGGGGCGGGCACGGGTTTCCTGATCAAAGGCAAAGCCGCTTTCATAACCTCCGGTCCGGATTTTGACTTGCTGAAGTCTAGCTTTCCGTGGTTGCGGGCTACATTGGCGGTAACGCCTGAGTCTTTCACGCAAACGCTGTAGGTCGGCGGTCGAATAAGAAACAGTGGGGTTAGCCCTTGAAATTAGAAGAGGGTATCGCCTTAAGTCTATTCTTAAGGTGCCTCCTGCTACGTTGCAGTCAATCATGAAGGCTCCCTCGGGGGCTTTCTGAATTTCGTGGTGTGGAACAACACTCCTTCCTCCCACCTGATCCCGGATCACGCGGCGTCCCCCAAAGATTACAGTATGGAAACGGGCATCCCGGGTGGTCTCGGTCATGGAACAACCCCGGGGGAACCCAACTGAATTTCTTCATATTGCAAGAAAGTGCGCGAACCGCTATTGTTGATGTGCAGGCATTTGAGACGATTCATTTCTTGAGGTCTAAAATGAACAAATTCACTTCCATAATCGAAAAATGCGCCGAGACCGGCTTGTATGTCGGCTATGTCCCTGGTTTTCCAGGGGCGCACAGCCAAGGTGAGACTCTGGACGAACTCAATCGGAACTTGCAGGAAGTGTTAAGCATGCTTCTCGAAGACGGTGAACCTTCGTTGGAAGCTGAATTCGTGGGGACCCAGGTAGTAATGGTAGCATAATGGGCAGGCTGCCTGTCCTAAAACCGAGAGAAGTCGTATCCATTCTGGAGAAGCTCGGGTTTGTGGAAGTTCGCCGGAAAGGGTAACACCAGCAGTATCGCCACTCTGACGGCCGGCAAACGACGGTCCCTTTTCATAAAGGGCAGGATATCTCTCCGATATTGTTGAGGAGGATTGCGGGAGACACAGGCCTGACCGTTGAGGAATTTCTGGCCACAGCTTAGTCGGGCATCATCTGATCTTCACCCCAAGGACGTCATGAAGGGCTGCCCCCTTGTTTCTTCTCCTTGCCAACCCCGATCCGTGTCTGTGATAACGCAAGACCTGACCCCAGTTCGTTGCGCCGCCGCCGCCAGGACCACTAAAAACTGGATATCGCAGAGAAAAAATATAAGACATAAAGGGCCTTCCCTATTTCCCACAGGGACTTCGGACGACGGCAACAAGCCCCAAAATAGGGCCAAAACCGAGAGTCCGGTCTAATAATATCGGGCACTTACGAATGGCAGCTACTTGACAATACTGATAATACCGGGTGGTTAGGTTAGCCAGACCCTGTACGCACCGGCAGCCGTACGCACCGTCCCGTACGCACCGTACGCAGACGGCATATCATTTCGTTTGGCGGAATGTCCCCGAAAAATCGCAAACTGAGAGATGTTCCCGGGGACATTTCAAAATATGGGGTTTTGCCCGCCTAAACCAGGTCTGAGCGCTCTGCGCTCATCATTTCATCGTGCTCTTCGAACCACCCTTTTCCGATTCACTCTCCTCGATTGCCTTGAGTATCTTCTCCGGAGTAATGGGAAGGTCCCTGCACCGGTAGCCGGTGGCGTTAAAGACCGCCTCGGCAATGGCCGGGGCAGTGGGAATCGCCAGCCCTTCGCCCGCCTCCTTAGCGCCCATCGGGCCCTCGGGTTCATAGGTATCCAGGTGGACCACCTCGCTTGGGGGCATGTCCATGGCGTTTGGCATCTTGTAGTCGAGGAAATTGGTATTGAGGGTCTTGCCCCCGTCCATGATGAACTGCTCCGAAAGGGCGTAGCCAAGGCCCATCTGAATGGAGCCCTCGAGTTGGCCCTCGGCAGCCCTGGGGTTTATGACCGTGCCGCAGTCGTGGGCCGTCCAGAACTTTTTCACATCGACAATGCCCGTCTTCTTGTCCACCTCGACCTCGGCCACCTGCGCGCCGAAACTGAAGGCCGGCGTAACGAGCCCCTTGTCTCTTGGCGTATAGTAGCCGTGGGCAAGCAGAGGTTCACCTCGTTGGGCTTTTTGCACCATCGCCACCGCCTCCCCGAAGGTAAGGCCGCGATCGGGTTTTCCCTTGGGGAAAACCCTGCCGTTTTTGCATTCGAAATCGTGGATTACGTTCATGTTAAAGCGCGCGGAAACGGCGCCGTAGAGTTTGCTCTTGATCTTTTCGGCAGCGTCGAGGACCGCATTTCCGTTAAACAGGGTGAGCCTGCTTCCCCAGGCCCCGAGGTCCGCCTGCGGGGTCATCGCGGTGTCGGCCGAGGTGATCCTTATGTCTTCCATTTTCAGGCCTAGCGACTCGGCGAGGATCTGCTTGAGGGCCGTATCGCACCCCTGGCCGATATCTGCGGCCATGGTGAGAAGGTGCGCCGTTCCGTCGTCGAAGACCCTTACCTCGGCCGCGGAATAAGGATACTGCGTGTTGAACCAGTTGAAGGCGCCCCCCGAGATGAAGCTGTAGCAGCCAATGCCGATTCCGCGGCCTTCTTTGGGGTTGCCCCTCTTTTCTTTCCAGCCGCTCATCTCGGCCACCTTCTCCAGGGCCTCTTTAAACCCGCAACTGGATATGGTGGCAAACCCCGTGATCTCATCGCCGCTTACCTGGGCATTTTTCATCCTCAACTCTATCGGGTCCATGCCGAGTTCTTCGGCGGCGATGCTCATCTGGGTTTCGGTGGCAAAAATAGCCTGCGGGGCGCCAAAGCCTCTCATGGCGCTTGCCGGCGGCTTATTGGTGTAGACATGCTCCCCCAGGTAGCGGTAGCTCGGGTAGCGGTAGAGCATGGCGCCGAAGTTTCCGCACAGAAAAGTCGCGGTAGGTCCCATCGCATTATAGGCCCCGCCGTCGAGATAGACCCTGAAATCCTTACCGGTGAGGGTCCCGTCCTTTTTGAAGCCCACCTTCGAGTAGAGCTTCATCCCATGTCTTCTTCTGCCGGCGAGAAATTCCTCGTCCCTTGAGAGGGTGAACTTGACCGGCTTTCCGGTTTTTTTGGCCATGAAGGCCGCGCAGAACTCCCAGGCCCTCAGCTCCATTTTCCCGCCGAAGCCGCCGCCGACGAAAGGCTTGATGACGCGGACGTCGTTTTCACGCATCTCGAGGGTCGAAGCAAGTAAGCACTGGATGATGTAGGGGACCTGGGTAGAAGTCCAAAGGGTGATCCTGCCGTCGAGGTCACATTGAGCGAGCGCCGAGCAGGGTTCGAGATAGGCGTGCGAGACCGGGTGGACGGTAAAGACATCCTCCCGGACATAGTCGGATTCCGCGAAGGCCTTCTCCAAATCGCCGTACTCAATCTTGCGGTCGACACTTATATTGGTCGGACAATAATCATGGATTACCGGGTGGCCTTCCTTTATGCTCGAGTCGATGTCGAAGACCCCGGGAAGCTCTTCGTATTCCACCTCGATAAGGCCTAGCGCCTCTTCAGCAATGTCGAGGTCAACGGCGGCCACCGCGGCCACCTCGTCGCCGATGAACCGCACCTTGTCCACGGCCAGGGCGTACTCGTCCTGGGTTTCGGGGAAAAGCCTCCAGTTGCCGTACTTCACCTTGGGGATGTCTTCCCCGGTGATTACGCATTTGACCCCAGGAAGGGCCTCGGCCCTGCTGGTGTCGATGCCGACTATGCGCGCGTGGGCAAAAGGGCTCCTCAGCAGCCTTCCGTGAAGCATTCCGGGCAGCTTTATATCGTCGGTGTAGACTGCGGTTCCCGTTGCCTTGGCCCTGGCGTCGTTTCTAGGAACATGTTTTCCTACTATACTGAATTCTTTCATTAAAGTGATCCTCTCATAGGGACGGAAGCAAAATGAACGCGACGGGGCTGCTTCCTTCCTTAACGTTCCAAGGCCCGTTTGCCTGCTGCCTTTATCGCCCTGCTTGCCAGAACGGCAATTATCTTGGTCCGGTAATCGGCGCTTGCCCTGAGATCGGTAATGGGCGAAGCCTCCGCGCAAGCCTGTCGGCCGGCCATCTCGAGGAGATCGTCGGTCGGCGCCTTGCCCCGAAGGATTTCCTCCGCCCCGGGCGCCCTGAGCGGAGTGGGACCACAGGCGGCGATGTAGAGTCGCAGGTCTCCACAAACATCATTTTGCATGGTCACAAAAGCTGCGGCCCCGACTGCCGTACAGTCCAGTTTGCCCCTGGCCGAAAGGCTGAGGTAGGCCGCCCCGGAGGCGGGAGGCGGCACAGGCACGCTGACCGCGGTGACAATCTCGGCTCCCTGGAGAGCGGTACGACCGGGCCCCTGGAAGAACTGGTCGAGAGGAAGGTCTCTTTTTCCGCCGGCTCCCAGTATGTGGACCGTTGCCCCCATCGCGAGGAGCGTCGGTGCATTGTCGGCCGCAGGGGAGGCGTTACACAGGTTTCCGACCACGGTTCCCATGTTTCGCACTTGCACGTTGGCGGTTCCCCGGGCGGCCTCGGCAACCGCGGGATAGTGCTTGAGGATGTCGGGATGGGTTGCCACATCGGCCAGAAGAGCCGTTGCCCCGATGGTCAGGCCGGTCTTTTCGCTAAAGGCTATTGCGTCCAGACCACTGATCTTTTTGAGGGAAATCACAAATTTGGGACTAATGGCCCCGAGCTTCATCTTCATTATCAGGTCTGTCCCGCCAGCCATGAGCCGCGCATCGGGCCCCCCGGATTCGAGCAGCTCGATAGCTTCCTCGACTGTTTTGGGAACGCGGTATTCGAAATGAGAGAGCCTCTTCATGATGACTTCCTTTCCGAGGATTCCCTCATCTTTTCTCCTGCGGCTCCGATCGCCTCGACAATTTTGGTATAACCCGTGCAACGGCAAAGATTACCGGCGATGCTTTCCCTTATCTCGGATTCGGTCGGGGAGGGATTTTTGGTAAGAAGGTGCAGTGCGGACATTTCCATCCCGCAGGTGCAGAACCCGCACTGAATGGCCCCCTTGTCAATAAACGCCTCCTGTATGGGATGCAGGGTTTCACCCGTCGGAGCGAGCCCTTCGGCGGTGAGGATCTTTTTGCCCTCCATTTCCACGGCCAGGCTAAGACACGAACTCACGGCCCGCCCATCGACAATTACGGTGCATGCCCCGCAGTCTCCTTCCCCGCAGCCGAGTTTTACGCCCGTAAGATTCAGGTTTTCCCTGAGCACTTCATTGAGCGTTTGCCATGGATTTACGGCGATGGCGTATGGATCTCCGTTCACATTCAATGTTATTACATGCTTCATTTGGCGCTCTCTCCTGACTTGAATGTTGTGTTAATCCTGATAAACAGCGGGCATTACCGCTTTTTGCGACTTCATCTTTACTTACGCTTCGATTTTTTCCCCCTTGGCCACCGTTTCAGATCTTTTCCACGAAGGGTGGAGTACGCCTTGGGCCAGGACCAGCTTGGCCGTATCCTGAGTAATGGCCATGTGGTCTTTTTGGGAAAGAACGTTCTTGCTACGTTCGGCGTAAACGATCCCCAGAAAAGTAGACCAGATGACCTCGGAAAGGGCTCGAGGGTCACACGGTCTGAAGACTTTTTGTGTTACGGCATATTCGACGATCCGGTGCTGGAGGGTGACCACCTTCACACTGGCATCATAAAGGAGCTGGCGCAATGCGGGTGAGAGGCTTGTAATCATCTCCCTCTGGTGCAGGTACTGCCACGCGGTGAAGGCCGCGGGGTCCTGTTCGAAGAATTTCTGAAAGCATTCCCAGAGCTTTTCCAACAGGTTTTCCTTAAACATCTCCCGGTGGTCGAAAACCTCCTGCAGAAGCCCTGCAAAGTAATTGGCATGAGACAGTATCGCGCTTATCAGTATCTCATCCTTGTTCTTGAAATAAAGGTAGAGTGCGGCCCGACTCAACTCGGAGCGCTCGGCGATTTTTTCCATGGTAACCGCGTGGTAGCCTTCCTCTTCGTATATGGCCATGGCGGCATCGGCGGCCGATTCCCGCCTGGCTTCCCGCTCTCGTATTCGGCGGTCTTTCACTCCCATCTTGCACTATGCCTCCATCATTAAGACGCGTAGTCCAATATATAGACGCAGTGTCCATCTCTGTCAATATTTTTTAGAGGAATCGATGGGGGGAGCCTGTGGCATCCCCGGTGGTTTCGACCACGACGTATCATCAGGCGGGGGCTTGAAGTCTTTAAAATGGGCGCTCGTCTTTCGGCCTGGTGGAAGGGTATGCGCTATTGACCTCCCCGTGCCCGATGTTGGAGTTGTTTGTACAGGGGGAGCCTGTCGTGGTTGTTCAGGATGAACATGCAAACCGCAATCTCAGCGTCTAAACGTTTAACTGCAACAAGCCCCAAAACAGGGCCAAAACCGAGATTCCGGTTCAATAATATCGGGTACTTACGATTGGCAGCTACTTGACAATACCAATAATACCGGGTGGTTGGGCTAGGCAGACCCAATGCCGTCAACTAAATACTCTCGAGTCAAAAATCAACACTGCGCCACATGTAGCGTTGCGGAGCGGCGCATGATTTTCCTCTGCATTGCAATAGACTGAGGTCAAGGCCTTCAGAGGGGCGGCGCAATGGATCAGTTTTTTGGCTCAGATTTCGCTTCACCTGACGGTAAACGGTATTTATAATAGTACTGAAAACAGCCCTGTTGAGGAGGCAATCAATGATAAGCGCAAACGATCTCAAAATGAAGGGAATTTCGGCCCTGGAGGCTGAACTGGCTGAGCGCTCCGAAGCGATCATCACTGTGCGTGGCAAAAGGCGTTTCGTCGTTATGAGCCTGGACCAATACAACTATTTGAGAGAATGCGAACTGGAGGCGGCCCTCTTGGAAGTCAAGGCCGATCTGGCAGCGGGCCGAACGATATCCGAGCCGGTGGACAAGCATATCCGGCGGGTCACAGATGAAGTTTAAACTTATCTTTCCGGAGAGCTACACCAGGAGGGCTTCGAAATTTTTCAAGAAACACCCTGAACTGATCGATATCTACGCAAAGGTCCTTCGAGTGCTTGAGGCAAATCCTTATCATCCATCGCTTCGATTGCACCCTCTGTCCGGGAAATTATCCGGCTTGCATGCCGTCTCCATAACCCTCAGTTACCGAATTACCCTGGAGATGATCATCGAGGAGCATGAAATCATCCTGGTTAACGTGGGTGATCATGACAACGTCTACAAGAATTAGGACAAACCACGGGGGAAGCGCCCCGGTAAATACGTCACCGTCCGGATCTTGCCGGCGAGTTCGCGGCATGGAAGCACTGCCCGCCCCCTCCCACATGGTCCCGGATCACGTAGTATCCCCAAGGGGGATGTAGTGTGGAAACGGGCGCCCGTGGCATCCCCGGTGGTCTCAACCATAGAGTATCCCTTGAGTTGGCGTCGAGCTTCTCAGGATATTCGGATTTTTGCCGACTCGCTCAGTTTCATCTTAAGATGAGGAGCGCCTTCAGTTTAAGGATGGAGAATTCAAATACTATCCAGAAGCTGGAAAAATGCTTCTCGTGAAATGCCGGCGGTTTTCAGATTGTTGCGAATTATGGCGACAGGGACTTCGTCGTAGGTCGGGATGACTACGGGACGCAAAATGCCCACCTTTACGTAGGATCGGTGACTTCCTTCCTGTCGCGCAAACTGGAAGCCCGCGGCAAGAATTACTCTCTCCAGGATTTTCCAATGGAGAGGCGTGAGTTTTCTTCCCATCAACTCAACCCGATTAAGCTGGTGTGTCTCTCTATCGCAATCCACGATGGGGCGATGCAAGTACCTTGATTACATTCATACCCGCACTCATCGAGGATCTCGTCGAGAGTGCCGGTGTCGGAGGCCGTTTGCATAAAGAGATGAACCGCCTCGTCCAGCGCCTTTTTGGCCTCATCCGGGGTGTTTCCAGAACTCATCACATCCAAAGGCATGGCGTGGGCAATAAACTGGTTGCCTTCCCGCCAAACGTGAACCGTAAATTCGATGTTCAATCTTCCCGTCATGTCGCTACCTCCCCAAAATTCTCTCTGCGTAAGCGTTTAACCACGGGGAATCATGCTCTCTGAATGATACGCCAGGAGGGTTGAAATCCACAACATAATCTCTTCGTTTATTTTTTGCTAACCCCGAATCCTCACTATGGGAGTCAGCCCGGGGCCCTTCCACGTTTCCCCAGATGCCGATTTTGTCTTTGATGGCGATCAGGACGGCTTCGACCGAGGGGATGGAGGGGGCGAGGGCCAGGGCCTGGTCTATGTCGGATGCGGTTTTCACCATGTTGCCCGGGCGGGTGGCGGCGGCATCGGCGAGAGCCGTGTTGGGGGATAGGACGATCACGGCGTCGGCGTTGCCAAAGCTTAGAGAGGGGCCAAGGGTTGCCGACGAGGTGCAGACTCCAAGGGGGAAGCGGTGGGGGCCGAGCTTGAGGGCTATTTTTCCTGTGAAGGGGGAATGGGGGCCGGCGAAAATGCCTACCGAGGTTTCCTCGCGCAGGTTGAGATAACAGTCGCCGCCGTTTTCGACTATTACGGAGTCGGAAAAGCGCTGGCGGGAGGTCCCGACGGCTTCGGCCACGGCGCCGGCTACCGCGGCCATGGGGCCCACGCCGGCGAGGGCGGCGGCGGCCGATGCTTTGGGGATAACACGGATTCGGGTGAACGAGATCATCCGCGGAAGGCGGGGCGTCACTCCCGATACTGCTTTCCGGCTTTCCAGATTCTTTGGAACGACGGTCGATTTCTGGATGGGACTTCAGGCGGATGTCGACGGGTGGGACACGTTGAGTACACGCGGAAACGAGTATGAGCTGATCAAACCCATCTCTCATACCACCAACGATTAATGCATCCTGGTCTGCCCCCTCCTCCATGGTCTCGGATCATGGAGTATCCCTCAGAGGATGGAAAGTCTTCCCGGGGCATCCCCGGTGGTTTCAGTCACGTAGTATCCCTCGGGCGCGGAGTTGTTGATTTGTTTAGATCGCACTGGGTAACTGACGGCCATGCGGCGTCCTATCGAAATCAGAGTCAAAGCTTACAAGCGTGAGCTCGTGTTCGACGGCCAATACGTATTGATAGGCATCGTCAAAATCAAGTGCGTATCGCCGGGCCACGGCAATGACCTGTGTCAAATCACCTGGCATGATTCGGAGGATGTCGACGCTACCCGACTGTGCAGTGTCGGCCAGAAAAAGCATCTCCAACTCGGAAGCCTTACGGCGTAAAAGAATCAGGACAATCGAATGCAACGAAAAGTCGGACATGAATAACTCGGGGATGTCCGACTTCTGAAGCAATGGTCTGGCTTGCGAGGAATTTTCCTGGTTCAGCAGGACTTCGAGAAATATGTTGATGTCAATGAGGCATCTCATCTTCAGTCCGCCACCGGTTCGCCTGATGCTGAAGCTCCACCGAGGTGTACTCCTTTTGCATGTCCTCAAGCCCGCCGGCCCAGTCGCAAGACATCTTCCGGCGAGTCCGACCGGCTGCCTTGGACAGCAAAAACTCGACGAAGTCCATCACCTCAGTCCTGCGCTCGGGCGGCAACCTCCTAACCAAATCATCCAGTGACCGCATCGCCTTGGCCTTTCCAACTCAAAGTCTCATTTACCATTTACCATAAACCGAAAATCTCAGTAATGCCAGTCCTGTTCGTTAATTGCCGCGTTCCGGAAGAATTTTCGAGGCAGCAGTCCAAATATGGAGTCCGCGGTGGTTATGGTTCAGACAAAATTATCTTGTGGAAATCCCCGCCCGACCCCTCCCGCATGATCCCGGATCATAGAGTATCCCCCAGGGTGGATAGTGTGGAACGGCTGCCTGAGGCATCCCCGGCAGTCTCAATCACGTAGTATCCCTTGGGGTGTATGAGGGGTTAACCGACGAGGAGATCAGGCGAAGTTGGCTCACGCGACCGGCTGCCTCTTATTGGCATAACCGCGACTGGATTTTGCCGGAGGGAGTGGCTTAGCCTCTTTTCGATAGAGATGAATTGCTTCTTCAACGATTTGGCACAGCTGCTCGAAAACCGCCTTCTCGTCATCGCCGTGGGTCCCACCGTATATCAGACCCGGCGCACTGCCCACGTAACAATGATCTTCCTCCGACCACTCCACAATTTTTGCATACCTGGCGCTGTCTTTCATTTTCTCGATATCCGTGTAATCACCAAAGCATCTGCCGGTTGTTTTTGGGTTAGCCCCAGAGGTCCTATAAACTCGCAAAGGGGTAGAAAGCATGGAGGTGGTCTTCCTGGCGGTGGGTCGGGAAGCACAGCGACTGCGCCCGGGGAAAACGTAAGTTGGGCCGGGCCAATCCCTCTTGTGCGCCGCAACCCGCAACGGGTGAAAGTTGCCAAAGAACCGCGGGGCCTGTCTTGGAGCCAGCCGGCGTCATTCGCTTCCTTCGTAGCCGTAGGTTTTGAAGATGTCCAGGATCGTGTCACTCAAGTAGGCTTCCTCGTGATAATAAAAGGCCTTGTTAAAAGCCCTGGTCACTTCAGAAATCCTCTCATAAGCTTTTTTCGCGGACTTCGCGAAGTGTCGGGCCTCGACTATCGTTTGGTTCATTAAGGCCGCCGTATCTTTGGGGGAAGCCCCGTCGGCCAAATTGACGATAAGATCAGCCAGTAATTCAATATCTTCGCTCACGGCGTCCTGGGAACTCAGCAGTTGCATGAGATGCGTATTCAGGTAATGGCACAGACCGCCCGCGGCGTTTCGAAGCACCCTGTTTCGTTGATCTTCCAGGGCCTTGGTGATGTTGTGAATAATGCCTTCGTGATAGAGCAGTTTCCCCGATTCGTCGGTTTTTACCCTGGCCGTCACGGCGACTTCAATGGCTTCTCCGGAAAGATCACGGAATTTTACATGTTTCCCGACCACGCGACCTTGTCCGTAGAGCTCTTCGAGCAAGGCGGTCCTTTCGGAAATATCCAGGTAAAAATTCTCCACGTTGCTTTTGAGGGCTTCCTCTTTGTCTTTGAAGCCCAAAAGCTTGACGCCGGCCTCATTGATGTCCATGAAGTCGCCCCCGGCGGTCAATATAAACGCCATGTCGCTGGTTGAACTGAAAAAATCCCGATACTTCTCCTCGCTTTGCCTGAGAGCGTCGGCGGCTTTTTTCCCTTCAGTGATATCACGGATGACATGGTCGATCCGGCGGATGTTTCCGGTTTTAGTGAAAACGACATGGCCTTCGTCGATGACCCATTTGACTTCGCCGTTGCTGCTGATAATCCTGTATTCGGCCTGGTCGAATTCCGCATCCGGGAGGCCCAGATAAAACCGATTTACCTTATCGACGTCGCCCGGATGAACAAAATCCACGGTATGCTTTTCCCCGCTTGTAAATTCCCTGAGCGGGACCCCGTAGAGGGCTTCGGCGGCAGGATTGATGGAGGTGATGGCGTAATCGGCCTGCACCGAAAACGAGACAACCACCTCGTTCATGGAATGCAGTATGCTCTCAAGCCTTTCTTTAACTCTATTTAAATCAAGCCGGATTTTTCGCCGTTCGGTTATGTCCGTTAAAGCGGCCAATATTGCGGGGCTGCCGGCGCAGGAAATCACGCTGACCTTCATTTCAATGATCGCCGATTCATCATGCGCCCTGGGCATGACGAACTCAATAGAGTCGGGCAGTGTATGGGCGAAAAGGCGCTCCCTTAAATATGGCATAACCTTTTCATGGTCCGCCTGCCTGACGTAGTTCGAAAAATCCGAATTGAGGACGAACGCCGGATCCTTTTGGGTCATCGAGCAGAATGCGTCGTTGGCGAAAACGATTTTGCCTTCGACAATGATGACTACCCCGTCATTGATATGCTTCACAATGCCCCGGTAATCTATGTCCCCTTTACAAATCTTTATCTCCTCGGCACTCTCGTAGGTTGCGGCCCCCATGGTAGAACCCCTTTTCAGCGCAAGTCGGAACAGGCATGCCAGTTATCGTCTGGACAGTGGAACGCGAGCCGCGTTACAAATACCGAATTTTATCCCATAACTTTTGATTGGCGCAAGTCCAAACCTAAGGGGGATCCTCCGATTGAGTCTCGGCGCTGATACGCGTTACATATTATGTAACATATTCCAAGGTGGGCGCTATGATCCGCTCGCTTCATGATAAGGGCACAGAGGCGTTGTACGAGGGCCGAAATGTGCGAAGATTTCAGGCCTTCCAGAAACAAGCGGAACAAAGGATGCAAATTCTGGATAGCGCTAC
The DNA here is from genome assembly GCA_031292195.1 of Syntrophobacteraceae bacterium. Classification (GTDB taxonomy): domain Bacteria; phylum Desulfobacterota; class Syntrophobacteria; order Syntrophobacterales; family Syntrophobacteraceae; genus SbD1. The sequence continues at coordinate 1,346 of JARLHP010000010.1, read as the reverse complement.
GGCAATTGAGGATTTGATGCTCCTGCCGAGCAATCGCTTCGAAGCCCTTTCGGGAGATAGGAAGGGCCAACACAGCATCCGCATCAGCCAACAGTGGCGGATCTGTTGCGAGTGGCATGAGGACGGCCCGCACAAAGTAGAAATCGCTGATTACCATTGAAGAAAGGAGATACCACCATGCAAAACGGCATGCGTCCAATTCATCCCGGTGAGATTTTGAAACAGGAACTCAATGAGTTGGGGCTTTCGGCAAGCGCATTCGGCCGTGCGCTTGGCGTACCTCCAAACAGAATCACAGACATCCTGAATGAACGACGTTCCATCACAGCCGACACGGCTTTGCGCCTGGCCCGATATTTTGGAACGACACCGGATTTTTGGATGAACCTTCAGACCGTCTTCGATATCAGGCGAACTCAAATTGTAAGTGGAGAAGCGATTAAGCGTGAAGTGCAACCAAGAGCTGCCTGATTCGCAATGACAACCGAAAACGCCCCGCCAGAAGCGTTTAGTGGCTTCATGGGATTATTCCTCGGACAAATCCTTTGAGCTTAGCTCGTGGACGCGATAGGACGCGATAGGGGACGCGATAGGGGACGCCCATGAAATTATGCGTTTTTTCCTTTCTCCATTTGTGCTATAGTCTTTTCCATGACACGACAAGCTCGCATTGATGCACCGGGTGCATTGCACCACATCGTATGCCGTGGAATCGAGCGGGGGCGCATCTTCCTCGACGACGCCGACCGGGATCGTTTTATCGAGCGCCTTGCTGCTCTTTTCCCGGAGACCTCCACGAATTGTTTTGCCTGGGCGCTCATTCCCAACGATTTCCATTTACTCGTTCGAACTGGTTGCGTGCCGGTTTCCACTGTGATGCGGCGCCTCCTGACGAGCTATGCGGTTTACTTCAACCGCCGTCATCACCGATCGGGGCACGTGTTCCAGAACCGCTACAAGTCCATCTTGTGCCAGAAGGATCCCTATTTACTCGAATTGGTGCGCTACATTCACTTGAATCCACTGCGAGCGGGAATCGTTTCGGATTTGAACGAACTGGATCGGTATCCATACAGCGGGCACAGTCGGCTGGCGGGGGGGCTCGACGATGGTTGGCAGGAGACGGAATCGGTGTTGGTCCTTTTTGCTGAAAGCAAGCAGGAGGCTCGCATCAGGTATCGTGATTTTGTGTACAGTGGGTTGTCCATGGGGAAGAGGCCGGAGTTGACCGGGGGCGGTTTGGTTCGAAGCGCCGGAGGGTGGAGTGACGTGCAGGCGCTTCGCACGATGAAGGACCACATGAAAAGCGATGAAAGAATACTGGGAGACGGATGCTTTGTGGAATC
>JARLHP010000093.1 GCA_031292195.1 Syntrophobacteraceae bacterium | reverse complement strand
GGGCACATCGGGGCTTGGCAACCCGTCAGCGGCGACACGCCGCCTTGGCAACCCGTCAGCGGCGACACGCCGCCTTGGCAACCCGTCAGCGGCGACACGCCGCCTTGGCAACCCGTCAGCGGCGACACGCCGCCTTGGCAACCTGTCAGCGGCGACACGCCGCCGCAAGAAACGCGTTTATGTGCTGGATATCCTGAGGTTTTACCTGCACCTGCGAAACAGAACCCTCCCTTTCCAGCCAAACATCCACCGGGCCGGTGTTCCCTGGGGCTGGAGCGATCCAGGTAAGCGAACTCACTCTCCCGAACACATCGACGAATTGAACAGAGTCTGTCGCCCCCGGCGCCGGTTTGGACGCCGGACTGACGGACTTGATATATTCCGTGTTATGCACGAAGGCCAGCAAACTTTCGATCTGCAAACCAGTCCTGAGGGGTTTGGGAGCGGCTTTGCCCTCAACTGATCCCCAGTTTTGACCGTTGATGCGAACAAACTCCGCGGCGCTCTTCGCTGTTTTCCAGCTGATCTTCTTTATGTTCGAAGTCTCGGAGGACAGGAGAGAGCGGTCGACCAGACTGTCCGCCGTGTGCGGGATGGAGGATAGAAAGTACGTGGAAAGCAGCACGGGGCAGTCCAGTTCGGAGGATGTGGCGATAGCCTGCTTTATTCCCGGACCGGGCAGCGACACCTGCAGTTCGGGCCTCTTCCCATCCTTTAACTGGAACTGTACGTCCAGGTCGGGGGAAGCGGGCATGGCGCCTTTTGCCAGAAAATCCACGGCTCTCAACCAGTGCAGGCCGTCCAGCAGATTACCCACCTTATCACCGCTGATCTTGAGATCCGGCTGAGTCTTGGATTTCCACATACCCGTATCGCCCTGCCGAACCAGGTCCAACTGGTCGCCGTTTCGCCACTTGACCTGAAACTCTTTGACCTGCTCGGGATTCCAGGAAAATAGCTCCTTTTTGCGCAGATCTGTCAGGCTCTTGTTTAAATCGTCATAGGTCTGGCTGGTCATCATGAAGACCTGGCCGTTTTTGCCCGCCTTCGCATACCTGTCGGTCTCAACGGGGTTTTTGGCGCCGGTCTCGAGTTCCAGCCATTTGGAGCCGGTCAAAAACCGCACCACCAAAGAGGGCTTGGCCAGCCCGAAGGCCGCGAGGTTTCCGGAGGTCTTGCCGATTTTACGTGCCATCTCCATATTGTGCAGAGTCGAAAGAAGACCGTTTAGTTGCGTATTGTCCACCTCGGAGACAACCGGGCTGGAAATTGTCCAGTTACCGGATTTTTTGATCAATACGGGTTTATTCCGTCCCGATTTGATCTCGACTTGCGTGACACTCTCCGGGGAAAAGGTGAAAACATGCCTGGCTTTCTTTTCCTGCCTCCGCGCCTTTTCCTTTTGCATCCTCATCCCGGCGTAGACCCCTCCGATCACGATCAGGATGAGGGCATATATGGCGGTGGTCCGAAATTTCATCTCTGAGACCTCCTGATCCTGTATACCGCTATCCCCGAAAACAGGACCGCGAGCGGGATCATTATTACAACCGTCCAGAAAATCGAGCCGGCCTGAGAGCTTGTGAGCATCAGAGGTTTGCCCGCGTTGGGCCTTTGGATGGCTATAAGGTTCGTTTTATTGGCAAGATAGTTTACCGTGTTCAGGAAGAGGTCCCCGTTGCCATATTGATTGAAGTACGAATTGGCGGCGAACTGTGAATTGCCCGCAACGACAAGTTTTCCGGCCTTGGCCAGCGGTGTGCTCACGATTTTCTTGCCTGCCGCGGGCGGTTTTGGCTCGGCCTGAATGGAGGCCAGCAGCACCAGGGGAACCGGACCCGGCATATCCTTGGTTTTATCGAAAGTCGCCTTGCCTTGTTTTAATTCGTCCAGATTGCGGTCCGCCCAGGCGCTGGCGGAAGTGGCGGCGATGGTTTGCAGCCGGACGCCTTTGGGCGGGTTCTTTTGAGGCACAACCGATCGGGCGTCCGGGTAGAAGGTGGGCTCGGTGAAATCCCGGGTAATCTCGCTCGGTTCGTACTGCATTACCACGGGAACCGTCGGGCTTGCCCCGAACAACCGGCTGAGACGGTCGACCACCACGTCGTTGCCGATTTGGATTCCGTAGCCCTTGAGAAAATTGGTCATGCCGGTTTGTGTGAGGGGATCGAGCATCAGGAAAACTCTGCCCCCCCCGGCCAGGTATCCTGCCAGTATCCGCTGCTCCCGCTCGGTAATCTGTTGCTGGGGCCCGGCGATGATTACGGCCGCGGCGTCGGCCGGGACGCGGCTATCCTGGAGCAGGTTGAACTCGCCCACCTTGTAGTTGTCCTTTTGCAGCCCGGATCTGGCGATCGAATAGCTGTCACGCGCCTTGGCGGTAAGGGAATGCTCCCCATGGCCGCTCATGAAGTATATCTTTTCCTCAACGGTGCTTTGAAGTTTCAGGAGGGCGTTGGTAATGTCCTGTTCATCGGCGGTCGAAATAGCCTGTTTTTTCCCGTACCCTTCCAGCACTATGGTTCCATAGTCCTTTACGCCGTAGCTGCGGGTCATTTGCGGATGCGTATCGGGGTCCACCAACTGGTATTTTATGTTCTTGCTGAAATAACAGTAGGTATCCAGTAGGTCCTTTATCTTGTCTTTGCCCTGGGCGCCCGGACCGCCGTTGGCGACGAAAACCTTGATCGCTATCGGCGCCTTTAAGCTTTTGAGGATCTTTCGGGTTTGTTGGGAAAGGGTGAAAGCTCGCGTCCCGGTCAAATCCACCCGCAAGGGCTTCTGCTGAGCGATAAGAACGATGAAAACCAGGATCATGAAAAAAATTACAGTCGAGACCACGGTGTTTGTGCCGTAAGCCCATTTGAGTTTGCGGCCGCTTTTTGCCGGCATTTTCATCTCTCCGTCGTTCGTTGGTTTCTTAATTTTGTCCGGGCTCATGGTCCGGTTAACCTCTCCAGCGGTAAGAACTCATCTGCCTTAGCGCCAGGAAGAGGAAAAAGAGCGAGAATACGATATAGAACAGGATATCTCTGGAATCGAGCAGCCCCTTGGTCAGTCCTTCGAAATGATCCGACACCGAAATGTATCCCAGGATGCTTCCCAATACCGGGCTCACTTCCGTTTTAGCCTGTCCGATGAACCAAAGCACGAGCAGCACGCCAAAGGTGATTATGGCGGCGATGATCTGATTGCAGGTAAGGGTGGAGGCGAAAATGCCCAGGGAGATAAAGGCGCATCCCAGCAGAAACAGACCTCCGTATCCGCAAAAGATGAACTTCCAGGATGATCCGGCTATCGCGTTCAACATAATGACGCCGGGGAAAGTGGCGCCGATCAGGACGGCGTATGTCGTGACGCACGCCGCGAATTTGGCGGCCACGGTGGCCAGATCCGTGACAGGAAAGGTGTAGAGCAGTTCGATGGTGCCGGTTTTGCGTTCTTCCGCATAGAGCCTCATGGTCAGAAGAGGCGCTACGAAAAGCATGACCACGCTGAGGTTCCATAGGAAGGAACGCATGAACAACTCCGGCATGCTGATGTTTTGAGCGATCTGCGGGTTTTGCGCCAGTTGGAAACTGAGCATGATGATCTGTCTCAGGATGGAGTTGAAAAAAACGCCCGCGATCAGCAGGAAAAAGAAGGCCACCACGTAGAAGATGGGGGACATGAACATCCCGTAGAGTTCTTTTTTATAAACGGGCCAAAAACCTTTCATGATTCGCCTCCCTGCGGGGTCGACTCTTCGGTCACAAGCTGCATGAATATATCTTCAAGGCTCAGTTGCATGGTTCGCAGTTCGAGCAGGCCGCACCCTTTTTGCATCGCCAGGGCCGCAATGTCGGAGCGCATATCCATCGACGGGTCGGTCTCTATTGTAAACTTGCTCGTCCCGCTTAAACTCACCACCGAGACTTTCTGTATGGCGTCCATATTTTCCACCGCCTGCGCAAACTCCGCGCTCGGTCCGCTGACCTCCAGCACGATGGTCGAAGTCTTCTGCAGTTGGCTGGTAAGGTTTTCCGGACTGTCGGTGGCCACGATCTCCCCTTTGTTGATGATGATCACCCTGCGGCAAAGCTGGGCCACTTCAGGCAGAATGTGGCTGCTCAAAAGGATGGTCCGATCCTGGCTCAGCTCCTCGATAATGCGCCTTATTTCGATTATCTGCGAGGGATCGAGGCCGATGGTCGGCTCATCCAGAATCAGAACGGAAGGGTTGTTTAAAAGCGCCTGGGCAAGCCCCACCCGCTGTCTGAAACCCTTGGAGAGATGGCCGATCATCCGGCCCGCCACCTTTTCCAGCCCGCAGGCCGAAGTCACACGGCTCACTTCCGAGCTCATTCTCTTCGCCTCGACCCCCTTGGCGCCCGCGGCAAAACGAAGAAAGCGGCTGACCGTCAGTTCGTTGTAGAGAGGAACGGTTTCGGGCAGGTAGCCGATTTTTTGCCTGATCCGCAGCGACTCCTCCATGATGTCCAGCCCGTCCACCCTGGCCGTGCCCGACGACGGAGGCATGTAGCAGGTAAGTATCCGGATGGTGGTCGATTTACCCGCCCCGTTGGGACCCAGAAAGCCAACCACCTCGCCTTTGTCAATTTCAAAAGAAACATCCCTTATGGCCCCTCGTGGGCCATAAAATTTTGTCAATCCTTCGGCTTCGATCATTTTTATTTAACCTCTGTCCCACAGCAGCATCACATGTCCCGATCGGGACGCCACAGGCTCTCCTGCGGCACGGAAGAACACCGACGCGCTTAATATCGCTATTTGCCATTTTTGGCTAGTGGTTCATTGAATTTTTTTTATTTACAACGGCTTATAAGAGCAGTGAGGAGTGAGCAGTGAAAAGTGAACAGAGAAGCAGTGAGCAGTATTCACTGTTCACTCGTCACTGTTCACTTTTCACGGAACTATGATTCGGTCCTGCCGGCTGTCGCGAATCGTCCTGGTCCCAAGGGAGGTCATGCATGCCTGGCACAAATACTCGTGCAGTTCGCCGTCCGGAAGGACCAGCAGGAGCCTGCTGTGAAGCGGCATGGCCCGCCTGCACCTGGGGCAGTAGAGGGCCGAGGCCCTGAATTCTTCGAATTGTTTTGGAGCGGCGGCTGTTGGCATGCTAATTCCGTAAAGAGTTTATCTACTGTTGAACAGTGGACATGGTGTCCTTTTCATGATCCTTATGCTTGTTCCAGGGCCACCTTTTGCCCTTGTGCCTCTCTTTTTCCCTGTCCAGTTCCATGAACTCCTTCAACAGTTCTTCCTGGCGGGGCGTAAGCTGTTTGGGGATTCGCACCTCGACTTCCACAAAAAGATCGCCTCGGCCGTATCCTCTCAAGCGGGGGACACCCTCGCCCGAAAACCGCACCACTTCGCCCGGTTGCGTGCCCGGCGCAACATCGAGTGTCTTCTCTCCATCCAGGGTAGGCATCTCCACCTTGTCTCCGAGGATGGCCTGCAGGAATGAAATGGATATTTTGGTGTAGAGATTGTCGCCGTCGCGCTCGATATGGGGGTGGGGTATGACCTCGATTCTGACGTACAGGTCGCCCGTGGCGCCCCCACGGTAGCCGCTTTCGCCTTCCCCTCGCAGCCGCAGCCTGGTCCCCGAATCCACACCCGCGGGCACCTTCACCTGTACCCGCCTCTTTTTTCGCAACCGCCCCTGACCCTGGCATTGTTTGCAGGGAGACACCAACACCCTGCCGGTTCCCTGGCATCGCGCACAACTCGTACTGATGCGGAAAAATCCCTGCGCCTGCACCACCTGGCCCGAACCCTGACAGGCGGGGCAGGTGGTCTGCTTTGTCCCCGGTTCGGCCCCGCTTCCATTACACTGGGTACACGACATCATCGTGTTTATGTCGACATCTTTCTCCGTTCCGTAAACAGCCTCTTCGAAACTGAGATTGAGGGTGACCAGCAGATCGTCTCCCGGCCGGTCGGCGGTACGCTGTCGAGTCTGCCCTCCAAAAGAGAAGAAATCCTGGAATATATCCCCAAACGAACTGAAAATATCGTCAAAACCCCTGAAGCCGCTGTATCCTGAGCCGCGCAGGCCTTCAAGGCCATAGGCATCGTAGACCTGTCTTTTTTGAGCGTCGTGCAATACCTCGTAGGCTTCGGCGGCTTCCTTGAAGTTCTCTTCGGCTTCCTTGTCGCCCGGGTTCCGGTCGGGATGGTACTTGAGCGCAAGCTGGCGATAAGATTTCTTGATTTCATCCTCGCTCGCCTGCCGAGCCACGCCTAAAACGTCGTAATAATCTCTTTTACCCATCGAGAGCGGTTCCCTCCTGAGGTCGAACACTTTCCTACAGCGAAGTGATTACTCAACAGCAGCTAATTCGTAAACACGATTTGCGCTCGTGTCAACCCGAACAAGCCTTTGGCCGTGGCCTCGGCCCTATTCCCCCAATAATCCCTATGTATCTATTCTTCTTCCGGGGGGGTCTCGGGCGGTTGATCCACTTCCAAAAATTGATCCGAGGCTTCAAATTCGATCGGAGCCACCAGCGAACCGGCTTCTTCGATGATCTCCTGCAGTTCGGACCTCTGCGCTTCGACTTCCGGCAGCGCTGGTTCGGCATGTGCGGGCCGGGCTTCATCGAACTGCCGGATGTTATCCGGAGTGATTGTACCGGCAGCTATCTCCCGCAACGCCAGTACCACTTCCTTATTATCTTTTTCGTTTTCAAGCGTCGCCGGCGAATCATGACGCAACTGCAATACGCGGCGGACCGCCAGGTGCACCAGCGTAAAGCGGCTGTCCACATTACTAAGACAATCCTCGACGGTTACCCGGGCCATAGGTGGTCTCCTCTAACGTTCAGCCTTTCGGGATTACAACGAAAACAAAAGCTCTCCGGGCGGGTTGGACGCCTTACCTGGTGACCTCACCCCCCGCGGACAGCCTGAGATTTCAAATTTGCCAAATCGACAATATAATCCTGGCTCGGTGCGATTAGCAACCCCAAAAATCCGCAGACCTTCTTTTGCGTTTAAGATAACCATATGGAGTCTAAGGTCAAATACCGACGAGGCACAAAATAGCGCTCGGGCCCCACAGCCCCCGAAGGTGGTGCATGGCGCCCGGGACTTGGAGAATGGATGCATATGGAAGACGAATAAATTATAATATGTTTTTGACGGTGTTGATTCCGTTGTGGCCCAAAACCCCCCGAGGTGGAATGAGCATTATGGAAAAAGGCATACGAATCGCTGACTTGTTTAGAGAGGAACAAACATGGCTGGGCAAAACCGCCGTTGTCCAGGGTTGGGTTAAAACCAGGCGTGATTCCCGGGCGGGCGTCGGTTTTATTGAGTTAAACGATGGTTCCAGCCTCAAGGGCCTTCAGATAGTGACCGAACTGGAGGGGCGCGATTACAGCGGGTTGCTCGGCCAAATCACCACGGGTAGCGCCATCCTTGCCGAGGGTCTTGTGTCCCTTTCCCCGGGAAAAGGTCAGAGCATAGAGCTGCGCGCCGAACGAATACACCTCTATGGCGGAGCCGATCCCGCCACCTATCCGCTCCAGAAAAAGAGGCATTCCTTCGAGTACCTGCGCCAGATCGCCCATCTGCGGCCCCGGACCAACACACTGGGGGCCGCGGCGAGAGTTCGGAGCCGGCTGAGCTTTGCCATTCACCAGTTCTTCCAGGAGCGGGGCTTCCATTACGTTCACACGCCCATAATCACCGCAAGCGATTGTGAAGGGGCAGGGGAGACCTTTCGGGTCACAACGCTCGACCCGGCGCGGCCTCTCGCCGCTTCCGGCGAAGACCCCTACAAAAGCGACTTCTTTGCCAAACCCGCCTTCCTGACCGTAAGCGGACAGCTCCAGGCCGAGATCTATGCCCTTGCGCTCGGGAAGGTCTATACCTTCGGTCCGACTTTCAGGGCGGAAAATTCCAACACCAGCCGACATCTGGCCGAGTTCTGGATGGTCGAGCCGGAAATGGCCTTCCACGATCTGAACGACGACCTGGATGTGGCCCAGGCCTTCATCAAATACCTGGTCGCGGTGGTCCTGAGCGATTGCGCCCGGGAAGTGGAGTTTTTTGGCCGCTTTGTCGACCCCGATGTGCTAAAACGCCTTGAAAACGCCGCCGCATCCTCTTTTGAGGTCATCACCTACACCGAAGCGGTCGATATCCTCACCCGGTCCCAAGAACCATTCGTCTATCCCGTGGAGTGGGGCCACGACCTGCAGGCCGAACACGAACGCTATCTAACCGAAAAGGTATTCGGAAGACCCGTGGCCATCCTCAATTTCCCGAGGGTGCTCAAACCTTTTTATATGCGCGTAAACGATGACGAAAAAACGGTGGCGGCCATGGACATACTGGTGCCCGGGACCGGCGAGATAATCGGAGGCTCACAGAGGGAAGAGCGCTTGGATATGCTTCTCGAACAGATGCGTCTCAAAGGAATTTCCGCGGACGACTACCGCTGGTACACAGAGTTGCGGGAATTTGGCTCGGCCCCTCACTCCGGCTTCGGCCTGGGACTGGAGCGTCTCGTGCAGTTCGTTACCGGCATCCCCAACATTCGCGAAGTAATTCCGTTCCCCAGAACCCCCGGACACGCGGAGTTTTAGGGGCCGTGACTCGTGATTCGTGATTCGTGACTTGTTACCGCAGCATCCCCCCCCGGACCGGAGGGGCTGCGGGGGAGCTCTCTTCGTGTTCTTAGTGGGCCCTTCGTGCTCTTCGTGGGTGAATCATTTTCTTTTCAAGACGAAAACCTGCTTTACCGGCAATGCCCCAAGCACCTCGCTGGCGTTTGACAGCCGGGAAGGATCCGACTCCAGTTCTTCCCAGGAATTCAAAAGGACACATTCCCCGTCGCGGTCCACCAGGATGGGCACGGTCTTTTTGGAAGGCTTTTTGCCTTCGTAAATCATGCTCCCCGGCTCCTCCGGCTTTACCAGTCTGCAATCCACGCTGAAGGACTCAACTGTCCGATACAGGGTGGAAGCGGTGTAGGAATCCGGGGCAAGCGGCTCGATCCGGCCGTTCTCCAGAATGAAGACGCCGTTGTCGCTTTTGGGTTCCTCCGTTTCCATGATCTCTTCTTTCTGCTCCTTTTCCAAAAAGGAGAGCTGTCCATCTTTGGTCTTGCCGCCGTCCTTGCGTTTCATGACAAAATGCTCCTTGAATTTCCCTGAATGTCTCAATATCTCGAAAGCGCTGCCCAGTGCGTCCTCCGGACTGCGTCCACGCATGGCATAGCAGTCCGAGCGGCACAACACGCATCGGAACACAGGAATCCTGCACTCCTCATTTTTGCACCAGACATATTGGGTCATTTAATTCACTCTTCTTCGGGGGATATCTACGACGGGGGCCATTGTAACCTATAAGGTTGTTTTCAGGGGGAAAATTTTTATGGACTGGAGTAATTGGGGACTTGTTGAATTCGCTTGATCGCACGCGACGTTCTATACGAAAATAAACCTCAAAATTAACCTCTCGGGAGACGCTATGAAACGGACCATAAGAACCGGCAGCCGGCTGCCAAGGATCTGCGCCATATTCTTGTTGGCGCTCATTACCCTGTCCTGCGCCACCACGGGGCACAAGGACCTCAAGGTCAAAAAGGCCCTGACTCAATCGGTCGACATGTTCAACAGCGACATCAGGTGGCAGGACTATGACTCCGCACGTGCTTTCATACCTAAAATCCAGGAAGACCATTACTGGGCCGAAATTGACAGAATGAAACACGATATCCGGCTGACCGAATATGAGGTAAGAGATATTGTGTTTTCCGAAAATTGCCTGATAGCCTGGGTGACTGTGCACTATCAATACTGGAGCCTGGAATCCCCGATTCTTAGAAACGCGACCGTAAAGCAGACCTGGCGCTTCGAGGAGGCCAAAAAAGCGTGGAAAGTGACCAATACCGGTTTCAAGGCGATTACGGAGAATTCTTCGAGCTCTTCAGGTTTCTAGCCGCCAGCGGGAAATCGGCTGCACGGCTACTCTTTCATCACCTTGATTTCGAACAGGGAAGGCCACAGCTTGCCGGTGATGAAAATCCTGTCGTTTTTGGAGTCGTAGGCGATCCCGTTCAGATCCATGGCGCTGGGGGGCAACTGGCGGCGTAGAGCCGAAAAATCCAGCCACCCGGTAACCGCACCGCTCTTGGGAGATATGATCGCAATATGATCGTCGTGCCAGACATTGGCGAAAATTTTCCCCTTGATGTACTCGAGTTCATTGAGCAGCCGGACCGGTCTGCCCCTGTCCAGGACATGCACCGAACGCTGCACGGTAAAGGTTTTGGGGTCGATGAAGGCAAGATCCGAGCTGCCGTTGCTCATTATCAAACTCGTTTTGTCCCTTGTCAGCCCCCAGCCCTCCCCGCGGTACGCAAATTGGCGCTTCAACGCAAAGCTGTGCATGTCATCCTGGAATGCCGTCCCGCTCTTCCAGGTGAGTTGGATTAAAGAGTTGCCCCACAGCGCCAACCCTTCTCCGAAATATTGTGACGGCAGATCGTATTCTTTCAGGATACGGCCGGTTGTGAGCTCAACCTTTCGGAGGCTGGAGCTCTCATTTAGACCGGTGCTTTCGTAGAGAAAGCCGTCGGCAAAGAGCAGTCCCTCGGTAAATGCCCGCGGATCATGCGGGTATTTACCGACAATCTTGAACTTGAGCAACGGAGCCAAATGGAGCGCGGCCGAGGACGGGGAAACTTCCGAGGCCCGGGCCGCCACGACCGGCTCGCTTGGCGTTCCAGGAAGGGCGGCGCACAGGCAGAGGGCGTAGAACAACAACCGCGGGAAAAATAGCAGGGCGGCCCGTTTAGGCCTCGTCGGCGCAGCCATTTACCGTGGCTCTCCCCACGCTGTGATAGTTGAATCCTATTTGCCGCATGGCGGCCGGCCTGTAAACGTTTCGCAGGTCTATGAACAGCGGGGTCTTTAGCTGGCTCTTTATGCGATCCAGGTCGAGCGCCCGGTATTCGTTCCATTCGGTCATCAGCACCAGCGCGTCGGCGCCTTCGCATGCCTCGTAGGCATTTGCGCAAAATGTCACACCCGTAAGCAGTTTGGCTGCCTCCCCCATGGCCTGCGGGTCGTGAGCGCGAACCAAAGCGCCGTGTTCGACCAGTTTGGAAATAATGGTTATGGCGGGAGAATCCCGGACATCGTCGGTTTCGGGCTTGAACGCCAGGCCCAGTACGGCGATGGTTTTGCCTCCCTCGGACCCCCCCAGGGCCTGCCGGATCTTGCGAGTCATGCGGGCCTTCTGAGCGGCGTTGACCTCTATGGTCGCCTCGATTATTCGGAAGGCCACCACGTTTTCCTGGGCTATTCTAAGCAGGGCCTGGGTGTCTTTGGGAAAGCAGGAACCACCGTAGCCCGGACCGGCGTGCAGAAATTTCCTCCCGATCCTGCCGTCAAGTCCTATGCCCTTTGCCACGTCCTGAACGTTGCCGCCGATTTCCTCGCAAAGACTTGCCACCTCGTTTATAAAACTGATCTTGGTGGCCAGAAAGGCATTGGCCGCGTATTTAATAAGCTCCGCGGTCTCGATGGTGGTGATGACAATGGGAGTTTCGATCAGATAGAGTGGTCTGTAGACCGCTCGGAGCACCTCTTCGGCCCTTTTGGAGTCTACCCCCAGCACGATTCGGTCCGGACGCATGAAATCGTTTATGGCCGCCCCTTCACGCAAGAATTCGGGGTTGCTCGCCACATCGAAAGAGGCATCCGGATTGGTTTCGGAGATAATCCTCTTGACCTGTGCGGCCGTGCCCACAGGCACCGTGCTTTTGTTTATCACCACCGTGTAATCGCGCAGAAAGGGCGCCATCTGCCGAGCCGCCTCGTAGACGTAGGTCAGATCGGCATAGCCGTCGCCCCGCCGAGAGGCCGGAGTCCCCACGGCGATGAAGACCACATCGGCCTCCGGAACGCTCGGGGTGTATTGGGTCGAGAAAATAAGACGCCCGGCCTGCGTGTTCTTCTTGATTATCGCTTCGAGTCCCGGCTCGTAAATGGGGATTTCTCCCTTGCTCAGCCGAAGAATTCTGGATTCGTCATAATCAACGCATGTGACCTCATGGCCGAACTCGGCAAAGCAGGCCCCACTGACCAACCCGACATAACCCGCACCTATCACAGCTATTTTCATAAAAATTGGCCAATTAAAAGAGGTTGATTGAACAGTAATCAGGCCGAAAGAGCCAGGGCCTCCACCGCTCCCTTTCCTCAGCCCGCGCCTGCCTTTTACTGTGCTGCAAGTCGCCTCACATAGCAGTTTTGGACCATAAAAGCAATGACTCACCGAGCGATCGGGATACCCTTGGCACATTAAATCGCCACGCTCGGGATTTGACGCCCGGCTTCCCAATCGTTTATAAACCAGGCAGCAATTACCGATCGGCGATTCGATTGGTCGCCAGGGTGTGAAGGGCCGGGGCCGGCCCAAAAAGGTGGCCGGGGCGTTAACCGCGCACGGTCTTTCAGTGAACGGGAGGTTGCAATGAGCATTGAGCTTGAGCGTATCAGGGAGGCGGTTGTCTTGGGCAATCGGGATCTGACGGCGACCCTGGTGCGAAAAGCCCTTGGCGCCGGCTTGCCCCCCGGCGCTATCATGAGCGAAGCGCTCATAGCCGGCATGGACGTTGTGGGTCAAAAATATTCCACCGGGGAGTATTTCCTTCCGGAAATGATGGTGGCCGCTCTGGCCATGGAAGAGGCGCTGTCCCTTTTGCGACCTCACCTGGCGCAGGGAAATTACCGGCCCAGGGCCAGGGCGATTATTGGTACGGTTCAGGCAGATATTCACGATATCGGCAAAAACATCGTCAAAATGATGATGGAGGGGGCCGGCTATGAAGTTGTGGACCTCGGAGTGGACGTATCGCCTGAAGCCTTCCTCGAAGCGGTCCGCAGGCAATTGCCAAGATTCGTTTTGATCAGTTCGCTGATCACCCTGACCATGGAGAACATGAAAAAAACCGTCGAGGCCATCAGTGCTTCCGATTTGAGGGAAAACGTTCTTATCGGGGTTGGTGGCGCTCCCGTCACAAAAGAGTTTGCCGACCGAATAGGCGCCGATTTTTATGCCGACGATGCCCGGGGGTGCGTGCTCAACTGCAACCGGCTGACATTATGAAAGATTGATTCTCAAGGCAGGAGATAAAATCCAATTACTCGCTTGCTGTGTGCGTCTATGCCCGTGATTTTAGCCCCGATGTTTCCTCCGCTGATGTGGCGAACCGAAACGATCATATTTACAGTTCGATCTCCCAGGCAAAAGAGAACTTTGAATCTCTGATCGAGTTTAAACCCATTAGAGCCAGGTACTTCAAATTGCAATCCGTGAGCGGAAACGTCTAATATTCGAATCGGTTCACTTTTGGTCACATCAGCGAAATCAAAGCAGATGCCCTGGACGTCGACTGGTTTGCGGTAATGCAGCCTCTTCTCGAAAGAGAGGATAAAATGGTTGCCGCAACCACATTTAACGAGGCTCGAACGTGGGACCTCCCCGGTGGAGAAACTAATCTCCTTGGATTTTCCACAACTCTCGCAGACTATAGTGGCATTGCGAGCTTCGTCGAGGTATACCTTAAACTTCTCCATTACCCTCTCCGCAGAAAAAAGAACATGCGGCGTACAACCTTCGGCCGATTGCAAGGAAACCGGACCGGGGGATAAGCTCCCGCATCACCATAGATAATCGGCTTGAATTTAAATTCAATAACAAAAAAAAGTTATTTCCCAACCGGAATGATGCCGAGCGGTTGGATGCTCCGACCAGACCCTTCCCCCATTATGTCGATAAGGCAGAGGAATCGGCTGTGCCGCATCGTCAATCCATGCCCACTATAGTCATATTTCCAGTTTGGAGGACTTTCTTTACAGTTGCAAGGATTTTTTGAATTAAAACAGAATTAAACTGCATAATCAAGGTGTTGTGCCAAGCGCAGTGATCCATGAATGTTTCCCTGGTTGATCCAATTGCAGATTTATGGTACGTTTTTCAGGGAATGTTCGCAATTCCATTAAGCTTTTGAACTGAACGAGCCCTGTGGGGGTTCGATTGGCTGAGGCGCTGTGAAACAGTCGTGGCTTTGCCTTGATTATAAAGGCTTCAGAGCGATGAAAAGGTGCTTCTTCTTCATAGCATTTGGGGCTATCCTCTCCTCGACCCTCATTTTTTCTCCTGTGGCCGCTACCGGTACGGCAAGCGGTTCGGCCTGGCGTATCGGAGCAAATGCCGATTACAATCGGGGCGGTAGTCACGCGATTTTAAAAGACATAAACCGCGATGCGCGGGCCTGTAATTTTAACGTCTTGGACATTGCTTTCCAGGACGACATCCCTTTGGTCGCCGGGCAGCGCCAAGCCGAGCAGCATCAATTTGTTGGAGTTCGCAACTTCTGTGTGGAGGGCGGCCAGGACGTCGCACCCCAAAATTCATTCGCCGGAAAGGCAACTGTCCGCTCAGGCAAAGTCGCCCTTCACTGTAAAACAGCCCTTCCCGAGAGTTTTTCTCCCCTGCGAAACGTCGGAGACGCAAGTGATTTGATGAACCCTGCCACAGGGAAGATTGCGGTGTGGTGTACGCTCGCTACGGTTCATCCGGAGGTGGACACCCTTGCGGTCCGCGCTCCTCCTTCGATAGTGGTTGAAAGTTGCCATCATTCAAGCGGCTTTGTGTTCCCTCATATCAATTACAGTCATCTCGCAATAGTGTCTGTCGCCTTCCGGCCTTCCTCCGCGGACCTGCTCCGCGCCACCATGTTTAAAAGTGGTTATATTCGTGCCCCCCCGATGGTGCTGCTCCATTCCTGCTGAGACTTCCGGCGGCGCTCCGCATTTTCGTCTGGGTTGTTGCTCTGTCTTGCAGGAGTGCCGCAAATCGCGGTAACCAGCGCAGGATGGCGTCAAATTAGAATAATCGGTTTCGTTTTGGAGAGGAGGTGAGTCCACGGCGCCGGAAATCCAGTGATCTCTTTTGTTTCATTTGATTTTGGGGGTATTTGTTTACCTTTGTTTCAAACATTATTTAATTGGAGGAGAAATCATGGAACTGAAAATAGTGGTAACCGAAAGGCAACCTTACGAGCCGCCCAAAGCTGATTTTGCACCCATCAGCCTCGTGGAGCGCTTGATGAATTGTGGCCAGGCTTCTTCCTACGTTTGCGGTGAAAATGCGGCGTATCAATAAAACCCTCATTTTTCGCCCTCAGTCAGTGAGTTTTGACTGAGTTTTTCAGAGGCGAATCTTTCGGTCCCGGGGCAGGACATCGCGATCGGAAACCGGAGGATTCGCCACGACATAAGTCCTGTAAATCATATGTCCGGAGCTGGTATGAAGCGCAAAGACGAGCTCATGTTGCAGAAAGTGGGCGGCCAAGCCCTTTTAATCCCGCTGGGCGCTAAAGTTTTGGATATGAACGGCATGGTCGTACTCAACACGACCGGCAGCTTTATCTGGGAACTGCTGGCGGAAGAACGTTCCTTCGAGGAACTGGTTAGCGCCGTGGTGGAGCGGTTTGCAGTGGAGGCCGACCGTGCGGGAGACGATGTCCGCACGTTCCTGGACGATTTAATCCGGCAGGGATGGATAGCGTTATGACCGACATTGTCGAATACGTTCCACTTGTAAGGGAATTGCACGAGCGAGCGGCAAAGCTCAAGCAGCCTGTTAACGGCGTCTTTGAGCTGACTTCGCTGTGCAACCTCCGCTGTGGTATGTGTTACGTTCGCCAGTCCGGCGGGGACAAGGCCCCGGGGGTGAGGAAAGAGTTGTCTGCGTCTCAGTGGCTGGAGATTGCCGGGCAGGCCAGAGAAAACGGCTTGATCTTCCTTTTGCTCACCGGTGGCGAGGTCTTGCTGCGAAATGATTTTTTTGAAATATACGAACCCCTTACACGCATGGGGTTTATGATCACGGTGTTTACAAACGGCGCCCTGATAACGGATTCGATTGCCGATCGTCTGGCCCGGTGTCCTCCCAGCCGCGTAGAGATAAGCCTCTACGGCGCAACATCGGCAACCTGCGAGAAGATCACCGGCGTGCCCGGGAGCTTTGCCGCTTGCCGCGCCGGCATAGAAAATCTGCTGGCAAGACGCATCCCGTTGGTTCTCAAAAGCACTCTCAGCCGCTTTAACGTGGCCGAACTCGAGGCTATGAGACAAATGGCCCACGGTTGGGGTGTGCCGTTCTATGCCTCCTGGCTTCTTTCCCGCAGGCCCGACAAACAAGGCTCGGAAGTGGAGGATTATCGTTTATCGGCCGAGGAGTGTGTGGAACTGGAGGCCACCGACCGCGCATCCGCCAATGAGTTGCGGGAAGCTGCGCTCAGCGAAAAGGTTCCGGATAGCGACAGTAATTTTTATTGCAAGGCGGGCAGGGCCGCATTTATCGTCAATCCGTACGGCGACCTGAATGTTTGTTCGTTGTTGCCCGAACCGGCCGCTCGACCCCTGGAGATCGGTTTTCACAACGCCTGGATGGAAGTGGTTAAATACGTCGACAGCGCCCCCGCGCCATCGCCGGAGTGCCTTGGTTGCCGGGACAGGGTTTTTTGTGGACGATGTCCCGCATGGTCTCTCATGGAGAGCGGCACGCTGAGCGGCCCGGTTCCCTATTGGTGTGAAATCGCCCGGGCTCGAAAAAAACGCTACGGACGGCCCGCCGACCCGAGCCCCATTGAGTAGCGGACTTGGTCACATGAGGGTATCCGCCCTGGAACTTATGCCCATCCTCTGCTCGGCATTGGAACGAGGTCAGAGTGTTCGGTTGACGGTCACGGGAGGGAGCATGCGTCCCTTTATGCATACGGGTGGAGTAGTCGAACTCGCGCCGCTCGCTTCCCCCCTCCGGGTGGGTGACGTTGTGCTTGTCCGATGCGGCCCGGAGCACAACCGATATGTCCTGCATCGACTCGTGCGGGTAAAGGGCGATGAAATCTTTGTCCGTGGCGATGCCCAGAACTACTGCGAAGGACCTTTTGCGCGCGAAAATGTTCTCGGCAGGGCGGTGGAGTATTGTTGGAAGGGACGTGCGCACAGGGCCGACTCCGGATTGTGGCGGTTTCTGGGCCGAACGTGGCTGGCATGTTTTCCGGTGAGTGTTTG
>JARLHP010000092.1 GCA_031292195.1 Syntrophobacteraceae bacterium | reverse complement strand
GGATGCTCTGCCGGCTTTGCGGGTTTCTTGTTCATGACCTGCGGATGTCCCGCCTGTCCTGGAGTTGCAGGACGTGCGGCAGAGGAACTCGTCGCAGGCTTTGTCGGTGTTTTTATCGACAGTGTCTTGAACTTCACACGATTTTCAGGAGCTTTGGCCTGGCTTGCGGGAACCAGCTTGCTCGTCAGCCTGGCCGGGGGGGGGACTACTCCTTTGGCTACAGGCTTTGCGTGCCTGGTGGTGGCGGCAGCCTGCCTGAGGGTCGAGGCCGTCAAGCTCGTGGCTGCGCTGCTCGCCGCCTGGTTGTTGCGTATGATTCTCTTGTCAACGGCCACGTAGGGTTTCACCGCCGGGGCTTTGTTGATAAAATTGTACCTGGCGGTTGTCTGGCTGTAGTTTTGGAATACGGTATTGTTTACAACCGGCGCCGCGTGGTAGTTGTTGATTATGACTGTCTTGTTGATATTCGTGATTCTTACGGAGCTATAGTTGCTTACGGAATAGAAGTCCCTTTGGGGCACTATCACCGCGGCCGAAGCATACGCCAGCCCGCCTATGGCGATGGAAGCCCCGGTGGCCATGACAGAGGCCGGCCCCCAATAATGATGGGCATAATAGGGTTCGTTCGGGGCAAGAGGTATCCAGCCTACCTGCTGGCCCGTCCCTATCCATGCCACTCTTCCCGGATACCAGCCAAAAGCTATGGACGTGCCGGAAGGGGCTGCGCTCCCCGGGGCGGGTGGCGACCAGTACCAGCCGCCGTTGATATGGAGCCAGTTGCCGTAGTGGCCTGTCACGTAGCCGAAAGATTCTTCCGGCACCCAGACCTGATCTCCGTAATAATCGGTCCATCTGCCGACCGTAAAGGGCTGCCATGAAGCAGAAACCTTGGTCGGCCGCCAGAATTGACGGTATTGTCCCTGATAGAGGACCCGCTCCCATCTTCCGGACCGGTTGAGGTCGTTGGCATCGTAATGGAGTTGCCGTGGAAGGTATTTGTAGGAGTCGCTGTTTTTATCTTCCTCGATCCTTTGGGCCAGCAGGGAATCACGTTGGCTGTTCCAGTCGTCCCAGGGGGCGGCGACGTCGCCCGCGCCGTTCGAGACCTGACTGAGGTCGGCAACTATCGAAGGGCCGCCGGCGCTCAGTTCATAGGAGGAATTGTCGCTTTGTTGAATGTAGTCCACCTGTCCGCTCAGATCGATGACTTGAACCGACTGGTCGCCTACATAAAGATCGAATATGGAATTGGGTTGTGCGAGGACATAACCGAAAGGAGTGGTCACTTTCAGCATCCCGTTGGGGTTTTTGTTGTAAAACCTTGCAATTCCTGAAGCCAGGTCCATTTCCGATGCATCTTCCTTCAGGGCGATCAGCTGGATTTGAGTGGACGCATCGACTCTGGCCAGGAGGCCGTTCGGGAAAATGAATTCCGCTTTTGCGGAATCGCCTGAATACAGCGCATCGTTCAAGCCGAAGGGAGAATCCGGCCTGATTAGGACCCAGTCCTTGATCTCCGGAACATATCTTAGCAACTGTCCATCGATAAAGGAGATGCGTCCGACCAAAACAGGTCCCTGCTGGGCTGGGGCGCGAGATACAGGCATTAATGCCATGAAGGCGGCTAGGATTACAAGAGCAAGCCCCCATCGTTTCTTTCCATCCATAAATTTTCTCCTTGTGAATGACCCGTTTGTTGTAGAACGGCCCGGAGCGGCAATCGCCGCGAATTTGGTCTCCGACTGCATAGCGCGGCGCCTTCCCTGCCCGTCTTGTGTGCCGGAGCCAAACTGTTGCTACGCTCTAATATTCCATTCCCGATGATAATTAAACTCTTTTTTAACAACCGAAAGCTACAGCGCGGCGGTGGGACCGCCGGCCGGGATTGCCAAGCCCAAAACGCAGATCCTGCCGGCGCCCCGGTCTGTAGCGGTTTTTCGTGGTTATCGGGCGGGCCGAGGGCCCGGAAGAGCTGATTTGAAGAGCTCCCGGCGGGCTGGGCTCCGCCAGGCCCAACGGGAGTTGTGGAACCTTTCCGGGAAAAATGGAGGCAAAAAGAAGGTTGTGACGAAAACGTTGGCAAGGGGATTGGACCGATTACCGTCAGGTCTTTTCCATTGCCGGGATTTTGAGGGCCCTCCCGACGGAGTAAAGCTGGATTGGCAAAGCCTCCGAGGGCCGCACAGCGAACGGCGGCCCTCGGAGACTTGTCCGTTGTGTGCGGCTATCAGAACGTGGCGGTCAAGTTCAACCCGCCGAAAAAGTGTGTGGCCTTTTTATCCAGCGAATTGGCCTGCAGGTAGTCTTCGGCATCGGAGGTAAGCGGCAGCCACAGCCCGATTTTGGGCGAAACCGACAACCACTTGTTGACCGGGAAAGTAACGTTTGCGTTCAGAAAGCACGTATCGAAATTGGAGAAACTTCCGGTTGTGCCGTTCAATGCCAGTGTGTTGACGTTGTGGTTGAGAATGAGGTATCCGAAGCTCGCCCCCAGATTGAGAACGGTTCCCTTGCACACACAATCCAGCATGGGCAATGGAATGGCCTTGCTGAGGTCGAGTTCGAAATACTCATCGATGGAGTGCATCACTTCGCCGTAAGTTGTAAAGGCCGCCGTGAACCATGGGAAGTTGTAGCTCACGCCGCCGTAGACTTCGTCTTCGTCCAGGTTCAAATTGGGGCCATATCCCAAGGGAGAATTGAGGCCGTAGTATACGTTTCCAATCAGCACGGAGAAATTCTTGCACAGCTCTTTGGTATACGAAACGGTGAAATCCGTTTCACTCCATTTCGAGTTGCCCTCTTCATTGCCCATGGGCAAAAAAGCGTTACTGCTGTGCCGGGAGGTGTCGAAGTTTCCCCAGACATTGGCGGAAAAGCCGTTCCATGTGCCCGTGAAAGAGGGCTCGATGACGGCGCTGCCTTTACTGTTGGCTAGACCCCGGAATATGTACTGACTCAGAATATCGGTGGAGAGGCTGCCGGTTGGCGCGGAAGGGTCATCGGCGCGCGCAGCCGTAAAGGAAAGCATCAGGGTCAGGATGAGAGTCAAAAACAGAAGCGGAAAAAAAGATGGATGCGTTTTTGTGAATCGGATCGAGTTCATTGATGTGCCCCTTTCATGATTAAAGCTGTAAAATAGTTTCACCTTCTTTTGTGTTGTCCGGGCCGCAAGGGTGAGGAGTCCTCCTGGCTCCCAAAGCCCGCGCAGCTTGTCCCGCGCTCTTTTGTCAGTTAAAAGAGATTCCCTCGATGCGGTGCGGGAATCCAAGAGCAGGTTTCGAGCCAAAGGAGCGAGACCGGAACATTATATTTCAAAAGGAGTTTTCTGTCGAAAGATAACTTGCTGAGATAACGGTCTTAATGCCATAGAATCCGGGTTGCGGGGCCGTTTGTGTTTCTATGCCGTGACTGAGCTGCCCGTGCCGGTCGATACGAAAATGTGCTATGCCGGTTAAATGAGGCAATTTTGTCGCAAAGCCTGACGCAAAACGTCAGTTCACCCTGTTTGTCGCTGAGGAGAATGCAGATGGACGAAAATGAAATCTTGGAAGCGCTCGCGGAGGATTTCTTTCAAGGCTGGGACGTTGCGCCGACCGGTGGAGGATTTTTGATTACAACCGACTGGGTATTTCCGAACAACGAACGGATAGAAATTCATGTTCGCAGGGTTGGCGATAGAGACGACCTTTTCATAGTCACCGATGGGGGGGAACTGGTCAACTTCCTTTTTGCCGAGGGCGTCGATTTAACGCAGGACCGTGACTGTGGCAGCATTTTGGAAGGGATAGCCCAAAACCGGTCCTTAAAAATCGCCGAGCACCAGCTCGTCAAAGGCGCAAACGAAGAAGAGATCGCCGGAGCGGTGCGCGTTGTGCTGGAAGCCGTTAAGGAGGCATCCTTTTCGTTGTGGCACAGGATTCGGTCAAAGCCCGGTACCCCGGTTCACTGAAGCAAAACCTATCACCGGACTCGCAGAAACAGCCGCGGATCAACCGTTGCCACACTCCGGCGGGACGACCGACACCTTAGGCCGTAACGTTATTGTCACAGTGGTCCCGCCGGGCTGCTTGCGCGGCGCTACAACGTCCGCTCGCCTTTATAAGCCGAAAGGCCCGGGTTTTGGCGCCGGAGTGACTTGATTGGTCGGCGAAGATCGTTTTGTTGGCGGTTCCACCATCGGGCCGGTGTCCATGCAGAAACCCGTGTCTTCCCGGCGGGCATACGCTTTCTACGCTTTTTTGCGCCCACCGGGAAGTATGTGTGTGGATGAGGTGCTTCCAACTTCTATTCTATTCGCGCCCGATTTCGTTTTTGAAAAAGACTATGCCTAGCGGCGGCAGAGTGAGCGTCACAGAGAAGTTGTGTCCGTGGCTGGGGACGGGCGCGGCGTCCAGGCCGCCGAAGTTGCCGTAGCCCGAGCCGCCGTACATCTTGGCATCGCTGTTGAGAATTTCGCGCCAGCGGCCCGGGGCCGGGACGCCGAACCGGTAGCCCACCCGGGGCACCGGCGTGAAGTTGGCCGCCGCCAGTATGAGGCCGTCTCCAGTCGAAGACTTCCGCAAAAAAGCGATGATGCTCGCGTCCGCGTCGCGGAAGTCGATCCACTCGAATCCTTGCGGGCTGAAATCGAGTTGATGCATGGCGGGTTCATCGCTGTACATGCGGTTGAGGTCACGGACCCAGTTTTGAATTCCGCGATGCGCTGGTTGCTCCAGGAGCTGCCAGCCGAGGCTTCGTTCATGATACCATTCGTCCCACTCGGCGATTTCCCCCCCCATGAAGACCAGCTTTTTGCCCGGCTGGCCGAACATGTAGCCGAAAAGCAGCCTGAGGTTTGCAAATTTTTGCCAGTCGTCGCCGGGCATCTTGCGCAGCAGCGACCCTTTTCCATAGACGACTTCATCGTG
Organism: Syntrophobacteraceae bacterium; assembly: GCA_031292195.1. Classification (GTDB taxonomy): domain Bacteria; phylum Desulfobacterota; class Syntrophobacteria; order Syntrophobacterales; family Syntrophobacteraceae; genus SbD1. The sequence goes on along the minus strand of JARLHP010000092.1, from coordinate 9,281 downwards.
GGACAGCGGCAGAACGAAATTTTCGAAAAAAGCGTACCAAAGATTGAAAGTCAGCAGGTTTTGATGAAATTTCCTGAAGATGGAGTCTTTGGCGAAGTATTCCAGGGTATCGTGCATCCAGCCCATGTTCCACTTCATGCCGAAACCGAGGCCTCCCAGGTATGCGGGCCTGGAAACCATGGTCCACGAGGTGGATTCTTCCGCTATGGTCTGCACATCCGGATATTGGGTGTAGACCGCTTCATTGAAGCGCTTTATGAAATGGATGGCCTCCAGGTTCTCGTTGCCGCCATGGATGTTTGGCACCCACTCGCCCTCCTTTCTGGCATAGTCCAGGTAGAGCATGGAGGCCACGGCGTCCACGCGGAGCCCGTCGGCGTGATATTTATCGAGCCAGAAGAGTCCGCTGCTGGTGAGAAAGGCCCGAACTTCATAGCGCCCGTGATTGAAAATGTAGCTGTTCCACTCCGGGTGGTAGCCTTTTTGGGGGTCCTGATGTTCGAACAGGTAGGTGCCGTCGAAAAATGTGAGCGCAAATTCATCGCCCGGGAAATGCGAGGGTACCCAGTCCAAAATGACCCCGATCCCGTTTTGGTGCAATACGTCGATCAGGTACATGAAATCCTGCGGCGTGCCGTAGCGCGAGGTGGGAGCGAAGTAGCCGGTGGTCTGGTATCCCCACGAGCCGTAAAAGGGATGCTCCATGACGGGCAGAAACTCGACGTGGGTAAAGCCCATGTCTTTGAGGTACCCCGGAAGACATTCGGCAAGCTCCCGGTAGCTCATCAACCGGGCTCCATCTTCGGGCGAACGCCTCCAGGAACCCAGATGGAGTTCGTAGACGGAGTGGGGGGCGTCCAGAGCGTTGGCTTTGGCCCGGCGGGCCATCCACTCCGCGTCGTTCCACTCGTAATCCGTATTCCAGACGATGGAACCGGTTTTGGGCGGGGTTTCCCAGTGGTTGGCGAAGGGGTCGCCCTTATCGACCCGGTAGCCGTTTTCCTTGGAGACGATGTGATACTTGTATATGGCGCCCTCTCCCAGTTCGGTGATGAACCCTTCCCAGATACCCGAGCCGTCCCATCTGGGCGAGAGGGGATGGGCGGCGTTGTCCCAGAGGTTGAAGTCCCCGATGACCGAAACCTTTTCGGCGTTCGGCGCCCATACCGCGAAAAAGACGCCCGGTTTGCCGTCGACGGTGGCCAGGTGCGAACCCAACTTTTCATAGAGCCGGAAGTGAGAGCCTTCCTTGAAGAGGTAGGTGTCGTGTTCGGTTAGCAGACTGAAGCCGTGGCTGACTACGGAGTTTCCCATTATTGGTCCTTTGGCGATCAAGAGTTTGAAGTCATCAGGCGCAAATCTTAAAAGTGTGTTCAATCTTAAGACTTTAAGGCAGGAATGCAAACGACAAAATTCTATCCACTAAGCACACTAAGGAGCACTGAGGAAGATCAGAGCTTGGGCTGTTGCTCCGTGCTCCTTCGAGTGCTTCGTGGATCCGCCCTTTCCACGGTTTGATAGGATAAGGACGCGCGGAAATTTCTTGATTATCTTAATCTTCTTAACGGGGAAAGGGGAAATGAATGAACTCGATTTCGGGGAAAAGCATCATTGTCACCGGAGCTTCAGGGGGAATAGGACGGGCGCTGGCGCTGGCGTTGGCCGAAGAGGGGGCGGGGCTTGTGCTGAATGGAAGGCGCAGTGAAACTCTGGAAAAGATCGGAAAAGAATGCGCGAGGGCGGGCGCGAGGGTCGAACTTTTGGCCGGCTCCGCCGCCGCGGCCGAGGTTGCGGAGGCGCTTGTCCAGAAGGCGCTGGGGATGGGGAATTTTTACGGATTTATCCATGCGGCCGGGGTCCTTCACCCCGGGCCTGTGGTGTATGAGCTTGCGGGCGAGCAATTCAGAGAAATATTCGAAGCAAGCGTTGCCGCAAGTTTCGAGATGGTGCGGGCGGCTTTTCCCCCCTTGATCGAATCGGGCGGAGGCGTTGCGGTCTTTTTGGGCTCCGGGGCGGCCGAAAGGGCCATCCCCGGCATGGGGGCTTACTGCGCGGCAAAAGCCGCCGAGGAGCATCTTGTGCGTCAACTCGCAGCCGAAGTCCCGCAGGTTGTCTCTATGGCTTTTCGCCCCGGGGTGGTCGATACGGAGATGGTCCGGGAAATCTTTCGAGCCAGGGGCAAAGCGGCCGACAGGTTGCGCGGGGAATTCTCGGCCTTTGAAAGAAACGGTGAAATCCATCCGCCCGAAGTCCCGGCCCGCGCTCTTGTTTCGATTCTAAAAAACGATCCGTGCCGCTTTCACGGTAAGGTCGCGACCTGGCGGGACGGGGTTTAGCAGGAACGGTTCGGTCCCCGACCTTCTCTTAGGCGTTTATTTTTGGGCAGGTCCGCTCTCCAGCCACAAATCGGCGAGGCTGATCTCAATTTCCGGAAAAGGCTCGGCGCTGACCTGGTCGTTTTCGACAAAGCTTGCGAGCAGTGACCATCTTCCGGATTCCAGCCGGTACGTGTCCAGTGTCTTGTCTCTTGGATTGATCAACCAGGCGTGGGCGACCTCGAATCGGGCATAGACGGGCATTTTCTTAATCTTGTCCGTGCGAAGAGTGGATGGTGAAAGAAATTCGCAGATCCAATCCGGGGCGACCGGGATCCAGTTGTGTTCGACTTCGGCTGGAAACCTCTCCGCTTTCCAGCCGGCAAGGTCCGGGACCAGGATATTTTCGCCCAACTTGATTTCGACCTCGTATAAAAAGACCCATCCCCCGGGGCCGCCGCCCCGACCCAGGCGATCATAAAACGGGCCGATGATATTGCTCAGTGCGGTCGTCGCGTGCTGATGCCCTGGCGCGGGGCGCGGGGAAGCGATCAGTTCGCCGTCAATGATTTCCCCGACCATATTGTCTGGAATGTCATAGAGGTCGTCGTAGGCTGCCATCTTCTTTGCGAGTTCGCTCATGCCCACTCCTTTTAAAAATAGTAACATCGATTTTAAAACATATTCGGTCAAATTTAAAATATGTTAGGCGTGTTAGGCGGATTCCTTCGCCGATCGGCCAGTCTTTGCGTCCCTTCGGGCTTTCTGAAATCACGAAAAACCAGCGGCGCATGGCAATCCCGGCCGGCCCACCGTCTACGGCAAATTTGTTCTCATACAAAAAACAGGAAAATCCACCGCGGAGACACAGAGAGTTGTTTTTTTTGACCGGCCGGTCAAAAGGGCAGGTCTTCGGCGGATAGGCGGCAGGCACACCGAACTACGGCGGCAGGGGCCATCGGACCGGAATGAGTGTTAACCTGACGCGCTTACGATAAATTTCCGTTGGAATAGAATCCCCCTGGCCCACCGCCCGGTGTGTTTGACAGATTCTTCCCAGGCGGTCATAATGCGGGGGCGAAGTTCAGAGGCAAATACGTGTCTTTCGGGAAAAACCGGAGACGACCCAAGGCCCGTGGTGTGGGCAAGGCAATATAGGCAGGCGGTCCCACCGCCCAATCTTGGCAGGCGGTCCCACCGCCCGTGGTTTCATGGAAACTGAAAATAACACACATTCCGAATCTGACTTTACCTGCCAATCGGGCGCTTCGGGCGGTTGCGCGGCCGTGGAAAAGATGCGCGCGCGCCTGGAAAGCCTAAAAGAGTGCTTCAGGATATCCGGGCTCATAAATTCGAGCCTGCAGCTCGACCAGGTGCTCGAAAACATCATGACCACCTCGCGATCGATTTTGAAAGCCGACGCCTGCAGCCTCATGCTGGTCGATGAAAGGAGCGGGGAACTGGTTTTCGAGGTGGCGCAGGGGCCTGTGGCCGATAAACTCAAGGGGGGCATGCGGATAAGCCGGGGGCAGGGGATAGCCGGGAGCGTCTTCGAAACCGGTGAGTCTCTTCTGATTGAAAACGCTTACCAGGACAACCGGTTTAACCGGGAGTTCGACCGGAGGACCGGGTATCGCACCCGCTCCATCCTTTGCGTGCCGCTCAAGATCAAGGAAAAGGTAATCGGGGTATCGCAGGTCATAAATAAACTCGACGGCTCCGATTTCAACGAGGAAGACCGGGAGACCTTGAGCCTTCTTTGCGCCAACGCCGCCGTTGCGGTGGAAAATGCCCGGCTGCACCAAAGGATCCTTCGCAATCAGCAAATCGAGCGGGACTTGGAGATTGCCAAAAGTGTGCAGTCGAGTTTTTTGCCGGCCGCAATGCCCGCGCTCGATGGATTCGGCTTTAGCGCCCTTTACCAGCCTGCCCGGGAAATCGGGGGGGATTTCTACGATTTTGTTCCTCTGGGTGAGGACCGCCTGGGAATCCTGATCGGGGATGTTTCGGGAAAAGGCGTACCGGCCGCCCTTTTTATGGCCAGGTTCACCACCGACTTTCATCTCCTGGCGCTTCGGGAGAAGGACCCCGAAAAGCTCATGCACCGTATTAACGAAGGGGTTTGCGAACGGAGTTGCCGGGGAATGTTCGTCACGCTCCTCTACATGGTGCTCCAGAAAAACAGCGGCGAGGCCTTTTATATAAATGCGGGACATCTTCCGCCGATAGTCTGGAACAGCACGACTGAAAAGTTCGACATTTTGAGCGGGGGCGGGGGGCCGCCGCTGGGGATAGTTCCCGATCAGCATTATACCTCCGAGAAGATGTCGCTCGCTCCCGGTTCCTGCGTCCTTTTATACACCGACGGGCTGATGGAGGCCAAAAACGGCTGCGGGGAGTTTCCAGGACTGGGCGGAATAGAGAAGTGGTTCAGGGCCGGAAGCTCGCGGGCCGAGTCGTCCCTGTCCCGGCTGTCCCTCTCACTTTCCCGGTTCGTGGGGGATTGCCCGCAGTCCGACGACGTCACGCTGGTGCTGGCCGAATACAGGGAGTCCAAGTCGAGTGCAGCTTAGCGGCCCGGTCATCCTGGATGTTCCTTCAGACCCTGCCGTGATGTCGGCGGTAAGGGGTTTTACGGACAAAATCTCCCGGGCGGCCGGTCTTGGGGCCGAAGAGACGGACAAACTGGTGCTTGCGGTGGACGAAGCGTGTACGAATGTTATAAGGCATGCCTATGGCAACCGGCCGGATGGCAGAATTAGGATCAGCTTCACGGCGAAAGAGGACCGTCTGGAGATAGCGATTCGGGATTTCGGCCCGGGCGCCGATCCGGCCACATTTCGGGGACGCGATTTCTCGGAAGTGCGCCCCGGCGGGCTCGGAATGCACTTCATCAAATCGGCGGTCGACGTGATGGAGTATCAGTCTCAACCCGGCGGGGGCATGGTGTTGAAGATGGTGAAATTCATTTCCGAACAGGAGACATCTTAGAATTGAACATACAAGTCGAGGAAAAAAAGCCGGGAGTTTTCGTGATGTCCCTTGGGGGCGATCTCGATATGAGTACGTCTCCGCAGGTAAGGAAGGTCCTGCTTCCCATTTTCCGGAAGAACGTTTCGCACATAATCGTGGACCTGAAAGATGTCCCCTACATTGACAGTTCGGGGATTGCCACTTTCGTGGAATCGCTGCAGCTTTCCCGCAAGACCCAAATCCGGTTTTCTCTGGCCGGCGCATGCCCGAAGGTCGAATCGATCTTCGATCTCGCCCATCTCAAGACTATTTTCGAGATGGCTCCGGACGCCGGTGAACTTATCGGGGGAGAACAGTCCAGGTGAGTTCAGCCGAGGCGCGTTCGGAAGGCAGGACTATGCTTTTTCTCAGGCATTTGACCAGTATTTCCTGTTTTTTTGTCGAAACGATGAAGTGGACGCTGGTAAAACCCTTCCAGGGCAAGCCCCTCCGGTTGCGCTCGGCCATCGCCCAGATGGATGAGGTGGGCGTAAAATCGATCCCCATCGTGGCCCTGGTGTCCTTTGTGATCGGCGTCATCCTGGTGCTTCAGACGGCCTATCAACTGGATAAATTCGGCGCGGTCGGTTTTGCGGCAAGTCTCGCCGGGGTGGCCCTCACCCGTGAAATGGCGCCCCTTTTGACCGCCATCGTTCTTGCCGGACGGGTCAGCGCGGCATTTACGGCCGAGCTGGGCACCATGATGGTCACAGAAGAGATCACGGCCCTGGAGGTGATGGCCATATCCCCGGTGGCCTACCTGGTCGTGCCCCGGTTTCTGGCCATGGTTGTCATGCTGCCGTGCCTGACGGTTCTCTCCGACGTGATCGGCATGGCGGGAGGCTATTTTGTGGGAACGCTGGCCATCGGCATAAGGCCGGCGCTCTATATCCACGATACGATCAACGCTTTGCTGGTTAAAGACATCATGAGCGGCCTGGTGAAAAGCGTGGTTTTCGCGGTCATCATAGCCATGGTGGGCTGCTACACGGCCTTCGTGGTGAAGGGCGGCTCCGAGGGGGTGGGCAAGTCGACCATGATCTCGGTTGTGACCTCGCTCATCAGCATAATCCTGGCCGACTGTCTTTTTACGGCCATCTTTTACATGTTCATGTGAGGTTGGCTCTGGAAACGCTAATTGAAGTGAAAAACCTGTGCAAGAGCTTCGAGGGCAGGCCCGTACTGGAAGGCATAAACCTCGCGGTGGAGCGGGGCAGCGTGTTTGTGATCATGGGCGGAAGCGGCTGCGGCAAGACTACCCTGCTTCGGAACCTGATCGGGGTTATTCGGCCCGATTCCGGTCAAATCCTGGTCGGCGGGGAGGATATAACCCTGTTCGACGAAAAACGGATGGACGGGTATCGAAAACGCTTCGGGATGCTTTTCCAGATGGGTGCGCTTCTCAACTCGCTAAGCGTGCGCGATAATATCGCGCTTCCCTTGCGGGAGCACACGCGGCTCGATGAAAAAATCATCGGCGTTATGGTCAAGATGAAGCTGGAGTTGGTCGGGCTTCGCGACTTCGAGCACCTCAAGCCCGCCCAGCTTAGCGGTGGAATGCAAAAGAGGGTGGCTCTGGCCCGCGCCCTTGCCCTGGACCCGGAAATCGTCTTTTACGACGAACCCACCTCGGGGTTGGACCCGGTGGTAACCGGGGTGATCAGCCAGTTGATTTTGGATTTGAGCAAACGGATGGGTATAACCTCGGTGGTGATCACCCATGATATCGGCAGCGCCTTTATGATAGCCGACAAGATGGTGGTTTTGTTCCGCGGGAAGGTGGTGGCCGAAGGCACGCCCCAACAAATCCGGGAGTCCCCCGATCCGCTGGTCCAGCAGTTCATACATGGAAGGCCGGACGGGCCCATACCGCTTCGCCAGTCCAGCCGGGATTACCTCGAAGATTTGCTGGACATTTAGATAGAGGGCGCAAGGATAAGGAGCAGGCGGAAAGCGGGTCTACGGTCCTGCCTGACTCTTCTCAAATCAACGAAAGAGATTTTCAAATGCAGGTTTTCCGATCGGATATAAAAGTCGGGTTGGTTGTGTTGATCTCGTTCATTCTTCTGGTCGCCGGGATCTTTGTGGTGAGTGACATACGCTCCCTGTGGAGCGACAAAAAGACGCTCACCATCCTTTTTCGTTATTCGGACGGCATAACGCCCGGGGCGTCCGTGCGGTGGGCGGGCTTTGAAGTGGGGCAGGTGAAGTGTATGCGCATTGCCACAGAGGTGGCCGATCGTATCGCGGTAACCGTCAGTATTTCCCCGAAAGCCAGGGTGCGCAAGGATTCGAGAGCTGAAATCAGGGACCTCGGGATGATGGGCTCAAAATACGTGGAGATCACCCCCGGGTCTCCCGGGTCTCCGGAGTTGCCTTCGGGCGCCACCATGGATGGCAAAAGCCCGGCTTCCATTTCGGAAATTATTGAAACCGGGGGCAAAGTCGCCTCGGGTCTTGTCGACCTGGTCAAGCAGACAAAGCAGTTCGTCACCGAGATCCAAAACGACTACCAGATAAAACAGACTGTTCAAAACGCCAACGGTCTGCTGGTGGAGCTCAGAAAGAATGCGGCCGACCTCGGGCCGATTATGAAAAACATGAGAAAAGTAACCGGAGACGGCGGCCGGCAGCTTACCTCCCTGATCACGGAAGTGCGCCGCACCAACAGGGAATTGCAACAAAGGCTTGGTTCGGTCGCTAAAGCCGCCACCAAAACCATGGGGCAGGCCGACAAGGGATTGGCGGAAGCTGGAGCGACCATGAAGGGAGTCCGCTCGGTCGTAGATTCGAACAAAGACAATATAGAGTCCCTTCTCGCCCATTTGAGCGAAACCTCCCGTAATCTCGAGGCCCTCAGCGAAGATCTCAGGCTTCATCCCTGGAAGGTGGTGTGGAAGGCGGACGGAAAAGGTGCTAACGGCTCGAATGCGGCGCAGTGGAGGCAAAAGGGCAGGATAGGGCCTTATGGCAAGGAATAGCGCGCTCATCGTGGTTTTTCTCCTGTTTGTTTCGGGGTGCGCCTCGGGACCCGAAATCCCTTATAACCGCGGGGTCGAACAATACGGAATGGGGCACGTGGACAGGAGCCGCGAGGATTACAGGCAGGCGATCGCACTGCACCCCGCCGACCCGCGGCCTAAATTCAACCTGGCGGTCATCTACCAGGACCAGGGCAAACTCGATAAAGCCGAAAGGCTCTATCGGGAGATAATCGAGCAGTCCCCGGGGTTTTCACCGGCATGGTCCAACCTTGCCTCCATCATGGAAAAGCGTGGTTTGACGGGTGAAGCTCAAACGCTGCATCTGCGCGCCATCAAAGCCGACGGCGCATGCGCAACGGCCTGCCAGTACGGGTTTTTTCTGCTGCGACAGGGACGAAGCGAGGAGGCGGGGAGAGTCTTCGAAAAGTCTTTGAATACCGCTCCGCGCTGCGCCAACGGTTGGTTTGGCCTGGGGCTTATCGCCGAGGCAAAAGGCGACAAAAGGGGCGCCTTGCGGGGCTATGACAGGGACACCATTTATAATCCATCCGATGTGGAAGCATACCTGCGGGAAGGAAATATTCTAATATCCCTGGGAGAAACGCGGCGCGCGGCGTGGATGCTCGAAAAAGCAGCGAAGCTCGATCCCCACGGGGGCGATGTCAACCTGCGCCTGGGAATATTGTTCCTCGAAAGCGGAGAATTGAAAAAGGCCGAAAAGGCCCTGGAAAAGGCCCGGAAGGCCGGCGCCCCGCCTGGCGAATGCGATCGGGAACTGTGCAGGGTTTACGGGAAGCTTGGCGCTCGGGCTGCGGGCGGGGCGGGTAAGTGAACATGGATTGGCAGGCCCCGGGCTGACAGTCTTCTATCGAGATCTCGGATATTTTCAAACGGCAGTCTGCCGGAAGGACGATACTGGCCGGAAGTGTACCAAAATTCACACTTGTTTTCCTTAGGCCACGCCATAGGG
>JARLHP010000091.1 GCA_031292195.1 Syntrophobacteraceae bacterium | reverse complement strand
GGACGAATAAAAGGCACCGACCGAACCCTCCCGACGCTTCGCGCCCCGGGGATGTGGGGAGCTGTTAAAATATTAAATAGCGCGGGGGCACTGGCCCCCGCGCCGCTTCGCGGCTCATTTTTGCGTTTAGGCGGCGGCCCACCGCCAGGCGCCGAATCCCTGGGGGGCGGAGGAGTCACTCCCCCCCGCTGAAAAGTTATTTTTGGGCTGCGCAGCGCTTAGCCCAACCTACAGGCTGCTCTTTACCCAAGACGACCGACAGGCGGCCGCCCGACATATGGACATTTGCCATGCCCTCCACCACTCCATCCCACGCCCCTTGCCGGTGAATTTCGGGACTCAGAGACCCACAATTGACAACATCTCGTAGCTCACTATATCTTAATGCCATTTGCCGGATGCAAGCAAGGCATCCTAATCGGGCGCTTTGCAAAAGACGTGATCCAATGATCCCGAAGAAGGAAAGAAAATGAAACGATTGCGTGGTCTCGCTCTGTCTCTATGTTTGCTCTTGATCTTTTGCGGACTGGCTGTCGCCGGGGATACCGGCTCACGATTCGGCGCGGCCGGACAAGGAACAATTATTTCCATGTCGGATATTCATTTCGACCCGCTTCTGTCCACAGACAAGGTGGTGGCCAATAGAATTAAAAATTCGGGATATCTGCGTTGGCAGGAGATCTATGCCTCCTCCAGCGACAAACACATAAGCCGCATTGGCGACGAGACCAACTACAATCTTCTGGCCTCGGCACTGGCACAAATGAAGCTGTCGTGTCCATCACCGGATTTTATTCTCTTTTCCGGTGACCTGCTGGCTCACAAATTCAGAAAGTATCGCACTGAGGTTTTTGTTCACAACGAACGGGCGTACCGGGCTTTCGTAAAGCAAACCCTGGAATTCATCGGCTGGAAAATTCACCGCACCTTCCCGCGCACGCACGTCGTGTTCACACTTGGAAATAACGATTCTTACGAGGACTACAAGATAGAACCAAACGGAAGTTTTCTTCACGACACGATGAATCTCTACTTCACCGATTACCTGAAGGCCGGGCCCGCCGAGCTGGATTCCTTCGCAAGGACCTTTAAAACCAGCGGCAACTACGCTTTTTGCCCAACCGGATGGAGCGGGAATCTCATCTTGTCATTAAACGACATCTTCTTTTCAGGAAAGAATGGCTGCGGCGATTACGGATGGCAGCAGCTCGAATGGCTCGAAAAACAATTGAAAACGGCAAAGAAAAACAAGCAGAAGGTATGGATTATTTTCCACATTCCTCCCGGAGTCGATGCCTGGAGCACGGTGAACAAAGGGCATACGGTGCTCTACTGGGACGACCTGCACAAAGATAAGGATTCCAAAACTTTTGGGGACAAGTTCCAAGAGTTGATACGGGCGTATTCTTTCGAGGTAAAAGGTATGTTCGCGGGACATACCCATATGGATCATTTCAGACTTGTTCTCAGCTCGAATCATAATCCGCTGGCCTATGTCCATATTACACCCGCCATAAGCCCCGAATTTGGCAACAACCCGGGATTCCAGGTGTTGACCTATGACATCAAGTCCTTCTCAGTCACGGATTTCGATACCTATTACTACGACGGCGCAGCCTGGAAAAAGGAATACGATTTCGACGCCGCTTACGGCAAAGCGCTCTATGATACATCGAATCTGGCCGCCATATACAATCAGCTTTCGAAGGACGCGGCGCTTCGCCGCTCCTTTATCGACTACTATGCCGTGGCAAACAAAGAAGCAAACGATATTACCGACCGCAACTGGAAAGCATACTGGTGCGGAATCGGGGAGCTGAGCGCCGGAGATTTCAAGGCGTGCTACCCCTGAGCGGCGTGTCGCCGCAGACAGATGGCCAAGCCCCGACCTGCCCGGCGGGCTGCGCCGGCGGGCAGATCGGCCGGTAGTTCGCACTGTCTGCCGGGTAAGGTGCTCTCTGAAGTTTCGTCCTCGATAAAACCCCGTCAAAAAACGGGGCGGCTGGGCTTGTATCCTCCACAGGCTTTGGGTGGCCGGCCACGGTTGCCGGGAGAGGAAAGAGCGTGCGCTTTCAGATCGAAACCCTGTTGCGCCCAGCCTTTTTGGCCCGATAAAGAGCCTTGTCCGCTGCCTTTATCACCTCCTGGGGACTTGAGTGTTTAGTATCTCTTTCGGCCACGCCGATGCTGATTGTAACCGCCACTTTCTTCCGGGCCGCACTTGACGATTTTGCTTTGTCGGGTTTTTTGCGCGGCCGGTTTCGAGCACGAATTACAAAGCCCGCCGAGTCGATCATGCTTCTTAACTGTTCAAGATGCGGGAGCGCGTCCTGCCAGGATTTTCCGGGAAAAACCACCGTAAACTCCTCTCCCCCGTATCGAAAAGGTTTTCCCCCGCCGCTCACCGCGGCAATCTTGGAGGCCACCATGCCGAGCACCTCGTCACCGACATCATGGCCATAGCGATCGTTGAATTTCTTAAAAAAATCGATGTCCAACATGGCAACCGCATATCTGTTGCCCAACCTGAGCATGAACTCGTTGAGGCTCCGGCGGGCGGGAAGACCGGTCAATTCATCGTGAAAAGCCATCACATAGGAGGCCTCGATCACCGAGACAATGAGGATAAGTCCAGCAGTAGAGAAGTAAAACGTGGAGAGGGCACCGGGGCCCTTCATCAACAGGCCGCAATAGAGAGCGGTGAGCGCCCATAAAAAGCCGCTCTCAATAGGGCCCCTGACCCGGTAGCAACGAAAGCCCAGCGTGAGATATCCCAGGATTGCGGCCAGCACCGCCACCTGAGGTAAATGGAGCGCCGGCAGATGTTTAAGAAATGACGCCTGGATAATGGGACGTTCGAGGCAGCCCACAATTTTGTGGTGGAATTGATGCCATAAAATAAACAGGGCGGCCGGCTGGGCAAGGATGAGGCAGATACGCCGGATACCGCTCGGGCTGGTGATTCCGCGCTCCTTGATGATGGAGAGTATGGCGAAGTTTAGAGGAAGTAAAATTGCTACAGCATAAAAGGCAAGTTTGCCCGCATCGGTTGAAAAAAGAGTGTTATTTTCAAAATGCACCAGGATTCTGTCGGCTATTGCCAGCAGCAGGAGGGCAAAAAACAATCTGCTCCTGTTGAAGCGCCACCCGAGCAGCAGCCCCGCCACCAGAACCAGGAGAGGAAAGACCGCCGAAACAATGGGAAGCCAGACTGAGAGCAAGCCTCTTTCGATGAGGACCACCGCGAGAAGGAGAATTAGTCCGCCGGGTACAAGAAAGGAAAAAAGGGACTTCAAGTATAGAAACCTCCCCAAATATGCAAACCTCCAGATAAAAAGAGCGGGGGAGGGTCTCCCCCGCGCCCCCCCGGGAATTGGGCGCCTGGCCGAAGGCTGCCGCCGAAAGGCCAAACAGGTCCGCGAAGGGGTGCGGGGCCTGGGCCCCCATGGAGGGAGCTGGGGACGAGACGGTTGGTGCAGAATGAGTTTAGACTAGCATCCATCTGGAAAGTGCTCTCGTCAGAGCGGCGTCTCACAGCGACTTGGCTTTGTTCGCGGCTGCAAGCCTGGGAGCGAGGCACGTTCTCAGCCCAAAAACATACCCCCAGTTTCCGGATGGACACTAGACTAAATTAGAACGTGCTCGGGTAGTCGCGAACGATACGATAAAAGTTCATCTCTCGAAATTTCCGATGAGGGCGTCAACCTGTAATGCTTTTCGCCAAGCAGTCTGATTCCCGTATCCCCCATCTCGAAGATGAAAAGAGCCACCAGATTATCCTTCATGAACTGTACTGCCACGGCGTTGCAGATCAGATTCGGAAATTTTTCGGAGCATATGGCGAAATCCTGCTCCAGTTGAATCACGCTGAGCATGTCGTTTCCGCCTTTGGCTGCACCGGAAAAACATGGTGAGCGCCGCGCTTGTTCAACCCTACGTAAATTTCGTCGGTTTCAACCTGACCTATTCCTTTAACGTATGTCCGAAGATGGTTCTGGAGGGAGTAACAGGCTACACCTGTCAGTATGTCGATCAACCGATTGTACCTGACTATCGCGAGGAGAGCTTGTTCGTCGCTTAAAGCATACATTCCGACAATGCCTGGCGTTGAATCGGGTATTTTGGTCTCTGCAAGCGCGGGATTTGGAGCAATCACAATGGGTGTGACTGCGGCAAAGCAATAGCGGGATCGGCCGGCAGGCCTGATTAACCATACCCTGCCTTCCGGGGCTGTGCTTTTAATGGAGTCGGGAAGCGAGGTCCTGTATCGAAAGCTGTATATGATGTCACCCAGATTTTTCGGTAAGGCTATACCCAACTCGCCGGCTATCCGTACAATCTCCTCTCTTTCGAAAAAAACTTCTTCCGTCCCCTCCTTGTAGCGGGAAAAAAAGATCCTCTCAATTATCTGGACGTAGCGATTTTTGGAGTTTTTCAATTTGTTTCCATTCAACCCGGCCAGCGCAAAAGTACGACCTCCTCGCGGAGCTGACTCCTGGTTGCGGTTGATAATCTTGTTCGAAAAAGGTCTATACCGATCAGTTCGTAGCCCAGGGAGACCGCAATCTGGGACAGAAGTTCCCCTGTTCTTATCATTATCCGGAAAAAGGAAGCTTGGTCGCCCACAACGTACGCCAGTCGGGCACCGGGGGCAAGCGCCTGACGAAGATTTGCAAGGTGGCGGACCATTCCCCCAAAATACTGCCTCGTGACGGTTGCGTAAAGCCTCTCAAACCCGCTGGTCTTATTGAGCTCGATCCGCCTGGCCTCTATCCTATCCGCCAGCGTTGAAATCTGGGGGAACTTGTCGATATGCGCATCGTCAGTATCCCCTTTGTAAATGTTCCTCGTATTTGACCTCACCAGCTTTCTCTTAAGGTCCTGCAGTTCCTTCCTGCTGTCGATGAAGCCCAGCAGAACAGACTCCAGTCTCGTTGTGCGGGTATAGTCCTTTTCATTAGGGTACGGCGGTGATGTAATTACCGCGTCTATGGACCCACAAGCGAGTTCGTCCACGGTTTCCCGTGAGTCGCCCTGCAAAATGATACTCGGCGCGCCCGCTCTGTCTCCGAGATTTAAAATATCATGACGCATTATGCGTATGTTTTCGAGCCAACTCTGCAATACAGCCGCATCTTTCTTTATCTTACCGATGCCGACCTCCGGCCCGAAGTTCAGGTTGCTCGCCGTAAAGACGAGCGTATTGGCCAGAGCGAGGAACTCATGATCCCTATACTTCGGGTCGCATGCTTCATTTAGAGCGGCCAAGAGCGCGAGCGCCTTTCCCAGAGGTATGGGACTTATGGAGTCTCTTAACAGGATCTTTTCAGCGTCCGCCGATAACTGAAAACCACTTCCGTTCGCAATCTTGTTTTCCGCTATTTCAGCGATTTTTCTCGAATGACGCCCTAGGCCGGCGGCGTTAATCGACCAATCGGTTTTGACCCTGCTTGCAAAAGCGGTCATGGGATGTGCTTCTATGCCGAAGGAAGGAACTCCTAACTTTTTGCACTCCACTATTGTCGTGCCAGTCCCACAAAAAGGATCCAGGACGCAGTCTGCCCCTGTTATGCCGAATCTGGTGAGATAGGTCCGCACCAAGTGAGGCGGAAAGGAAAGCACGAAGCGATACCAGTCGTGAACCGACCTGTCCTCGTAGGATAGCTTGTTGGCATCCCCATTGGTTCTCAGGACAGGATAGACCGCTTCAGGACTCACGAATTGCAACCCTTTTTCACCAAAATGTGACTGGATCATCCAGCGCTCCAAAGATAGAGGATTAGGCCAGGTTTTGAAACAGTTTTCTGCCGGAATGCCTATTCAAGCTTCGTTTCAGGGAAGGATTTTAAGGCAGTTTTAGTCTCTAACCCAAGGAGAAGGTAATAAAATTGACCCTCAAATTTTTCTTTGGAGCCTGACCCGATGCGTTGTGTTTTTTTATCCTGAATGCCGCCCATGGGCTGCAAACAAGAGGCGAGCTTCACTGCCCCGAATTCCACCGAGGCGCACAGAGCAAACCTCACGAATTTTTGGCCGCGGCCGCCTTGGCAGCCTTGTACATCTTGAAGTTGTAACTGTCGGCCAGGGCCTGCCAGCTTGCCTCGATAATGTCCTGGGAGACGCCGACCGTACTCCACTGCTCGAGGCCGTCGGTGGATTCGATCAGGACCCGCACCTTGGCGCCGGTGCCGGGTTGGTCGGGCAGTACGCGCACCTTGTAGTCGCTTAGTTCCACGTGTTTCAACTCGGGGTAGAATTTTTCGAGGGATTTGCGTAGCGCGCTGTCCAGCGCGTTCACCGGCCCTTTGCCCAGCGCCGCGGTGTGTTCGAGTTGGCCGCCCACGCGGATCTGGATGGTGGCCTCGGCTATGGGTTCCTTGTTTTCGCTGTGCTTCTGATCGATCACCCGGAAGCCGACCAGTTCGAAATATTTCTTGCTCGTACCCATCGCCTTGTTCAAAAGAAGCTCGAAACTGGCCTCCGCCGCTTCGAACTGGAAGCCCTGGTTTTCGAGTTCCTTTATTTCTTCGAGCACCTGCATGGCCACCGGATCGCTTTTGGAGAGCTCGAAGCCCAGTTCTTCGGCCTTCTGCTTTATGGTGGCCCGCCCGGAAAGGTCGGATATGAGAAACCGCCTGGCGTTGCCCACCAGGGCCGGGTCGATATGCTCGTATGTCTTGGGGTTTTTGGCCACGGCGCTTATGTGCACGCCGCCCTTGTGGGTGAAGGCGCTTCGGCCCACAAAGGGCTGATAGCGGTTGGGCGTGACGTTTGCCAGCTCCAGTATGAACCGGCTGACCAGCCTGAGTTTCTGGAGGTTTTCCTCGGTAAGGCAGGCGCACCCCATCTTGAGGCAGAGGTTGGACATGATGGAGCACAGGTCTGCGTTGCCGCACCTTTCCCCCATCCCGTTTATCGTTCCCTGGACCTGCACCGCGCCCAGCTCCACGGCGGTAAGGGTATTTGCGACCGCAAGGTCCGAGTCATTGTGGGCATGGATTCCAAACTGGATACCGGGGAAACGTTCCTTGACCGTACTGATGGAGCGCTGGATATGGCTGGGGAGGCTTCCCCCATTGGTATCGCACAGGATGGCGCACTCGGCGCCGGCCTCCATGGCCTTTTCGACGGTCGCAAGAGCATACTGCGGATCGTCCCGAAATCCGTCGAAAAAATGCTCGGCATCGTAGAAGACCGTTTTACCCTGCTGTCGCAGAAAGGCCACGCTATCGGAAATGATCTCCAGATTTCGCTCCGGGGTGGTATTGAGAGCGTCTCTTACGTGCACCGTCCAGCTTTTGCCGAAAATGGTCACCAGTTCGGTCTTGGCATCGAGCAGGGCCCTGAGGTTGAGGTCTGCTGATGCGGTGGAATTGGGGTGGTAGGTCGATCCGAAAGCGGCAATCCTGGCTTGTTTCAGCCGATAATTGGCGATTTCCCGGAAAAAACCAACGTCTTTGGGGTTAGATCCCGGCCAGCCTCCCTCGATGTAATGAACGCCGATGTCATCGAGCTTGAGCGCTATGCGGACCTTGTCCTCCACTGAAAAGGCGAAATCCTCTGCCTGGGTGCCGTCCCGGAGAGTAGTGTCGTAGATTCTGACCTGCATGGCGATATCTTTCCGATTGAAGGTTTAGCGGTCTACCCGCCAATTTCTTACAAGTACTCGGTTTTAACCGGCTCTTTGTCCAGCTCGAAGGCGTCGTGAAGGACCCTGACCGCCAGTTCGGTGTACTTTTCGTCGATTATGCAGGAGACCTTTATTTCAGAGGTGGCGATCATCTTGATATTGATGCCTTCCCGGGCCAGAGTCTGAAACATCTTGGTGGCCACGCCGCTGTGGCTCCTCATCCCCACCCCGATGATGGAGACCTTGGCTATGCCCGGATCTCCCACCACCTGGCAGTCGCCAAGCTCGTGGGCAACCGACTCCAGTATGCGGATGGTCTCATCATAGGAACTGCCGGGAACGGTAAAGGAAATGTGCGCCCTGCCGGGGACCCCGCTTGCGCCCTGGACGATCAGGTCGACATTGATCTTTGCTGCCGAGATGGGCTGGAAGACTTTGGCCGCTATTCCGGGCTGGTCGGGAATGTTGGTGATCGTGACCCGGCTTTCGCTTTTATTGTAGGTGATTCCGGAAACCACCATCTTTTCCATGGTTTCATCCTCCCGTGAAACTAGCGTGCCCGGGGCGTCCGTGAACGAGGAAAGCACCATTATAGGCACATTGTAATTGAGGCCGAATTCGACCGAGCGAAGGTGAAGGACTTTGGCCCCCATGCTCGCCATCTCCAGCATCTCTTCGTAGCTTACCTTGTCAAGCTTGCGTGCCTTGGGGCATATATTGGGGTCGGCGGTAAAAACCCCCTCGACGTCGGTGTATATCTCGCAAACGCCGGCATGGAGGGCGGCGGCAAGAGCCACCGCCGTGGTGTCGGAGCCTCCGCGCCCGAGGGTGGTAATGTTGCCATTGTCGTCATAACCCTGGAACCCGGCCACAACCACGATTTTACCGGCCTGCAGATGCTCCATCACCGGTTCGGTCTGTATCCAGCTTATGCGCGCCTGGCCGAATTGACCGTCGGTAATGATCCCCGCCTGGTAACCGGTCATGGATACGGCTTCCGCCCCCATCGCTTTTACGGCGATGCAAAAAAGGGCTATCGTGGTTTGTTCGCCGGTAGAGAGGAGAACGTCCATCTCGCGGGGGTCCGGACAAGAGCAGATCTCTTTTCCCAGCTTGACCAGCCGGTCGGTTTCACCGGCCCGGGCCGAAAGGACCACAACCAGTTGGTCGCCCTTTTTTTGCCTCGCCAGAACCCGCCTGGCCACCGCATTGATTCTTTCGGCGTTTGCGACCGAAGTGCCGCCGTACTTTTGAACAACAAGAGCCATTAGCTCGAAATCCTCCGTGACGATAGGTTAGCACTCTATAAAATCAACTAGGCAAGTAACCAAAATGTGGCGAGTTGTCCACTAGAAAACTAAAGTCTTCAGGCATAATCTGTTAGCCCGGCAGGTATCTCGTTGATCCTGGACATCTACGGCTATAGATTCTTATATTGGGTGAGATTGCGGTTCCCGATTCGCCATAGAGGTGGCTAAATGAAGATTCTTTTCGTGTATCCGCAGGTTTCCGATACCTTCTGGAGTTTTAAACACGCCCTGAGACTGGTGCGCAGAAAGGCTGCCTTCCCACCGCTGGGCGCCCTGACCGTGGCCGCCATGCTGCCGGTTTTCTGGGAAAAGAGGCTGGTCGATCTGAACGTAAGAGACCTCTACGATGAAGACCTGCTGTGGGCGGACTACGTATTCGTGAGCGCCATGATCGCCCAGAAAAATTCCACCCACCAGGTGGCGGAGCACTGTCGAAGGCTCGGCGTCAGGGTGGTGGGAGGCGGGCCTCTTTTCAGGGCCTATCCGGAGGAGTTCGCCGAATTCGACAGTTTGGTTTTCGGAGAAGCCGAGGCCCTCATCCACCGGGTGTCAAAAGACATGGAGGAGGGGAGACTGGAGAGGTCTTACCGCGCCTCCGGGTTTCCCGACCTGGACGTTGTGCCGGTCCCCCTGTGGGACCTCATCAATCTAAACGACTATGCCACCATGTCCGTTCAGTATTCCAGGGGATGTCCTTTCAACTGTGAATTCTGCGATGTCATCGTGATGAACGGGCGGGTGCCAAGGCTTAAAAGCAACGAACAGATGCTGGCCGAACTCGACGCGCTGTATGGTCGCGGGTGGCGGGGATCGATCTTCATCGTCGATGACAACTTCATCGGCAATAAGGAAAAGGTCAAAAGCCTGCTAAGAGCCATGATTTCCTGGCAGAACAGCAGGGGGCGCCGGATGAACTTCTTTACGGAAGCTTCGGTGAACCTGGCCGAAGATCCGGAATTGATGAACCTCATGGTGCAGGCCGGCTTCAATAAGGTCTTTCTCGGCTTGGAGACACCGGTGGAAGACGCCCTGCGGGAATGCGGCAAATCCCAGAATCTGAAGCGCAGCCTCTCGGACTCGGTGTCCCTGATTCAGAGCAGCGGCATGGCCGTCATGGGCGGCTTCATTATCGGCTTTGATAACGACCCGCCGGACGTCTTCCAAAAGCAGGTGAATTTCATCCAGAAAAACGGGATCGTAACCGCCATGATAGGCCTGCTGACGGCCATTCCCGGCACCCGGCTCCATACCCGCCTGGAAGATGAGGGAAGAATGCTCTTCAACTCTTCGGGCGACAATACGGACCTGGAGGGCTCGCTTAATTTCGTCACCAGGATGGATCGAGCGAAGATAATCGAGGGCTACCGGTGGGTGATGAACAGCGTATATTCTCCGGAAATGTATTATAACCGGGTGCTTGCCTTTCTTCGCACCTATCGCCCCAAGGCCACCACCTACCTTGCCAACCATGACATGGTGATCTTTATCCGCTCGCTTTGGTACCTGGGGATCGTGGACAATAAATCCAGGAACTATTACTGGCGGCTTTTGAGAAAAGCTTTCTCCGGCTACAACGATTCTTTTGGCGAGATAATCACCATGGCTATATACGGCTATCATTTCCGGAAGCTGTTCTGGAGCCCTAAACTGCCGGTGAAATTGGAAGAATGGCTTGCCGGGATAGGCGCATAACGGCGTGGCCTCCGTGTCCCCGGACGCGGTGTGAACGGGGATGAAACCAGGTTTGTGTCCCCGGCTATTTTTTAAGCCGGGGTCCGGGGCTTCACCAACTCCTGAAGTTTCCCACTCATCCCATCCTCAACAAAGATGGACGGGGCGCCGTGCCCCAATTTACGATAAACTTTAGGCGAGACCGCCGGTCCTTGAATAAACCTCGGAAGACTGATACTCTGTAGGCAAATTCTACTCCGCTCAGAGGTTTAAAATGGACACGCTTACACCGGCCCAGAGAAGTGAGATTATGTGCCGCGTGCGCGGGAAGGACACCAAACCGGAAATGGTGGTCCGCAGTCTTGTGCACCATATGGGTTACAGGTATCGCTTGCATAAAGGAGACCTTCCTGGACGTCCCGACCTGGCTTTCCCCAAGTCCCGGAAAGTCATTTTTGTTCATGGATGCTATTGGCATAGGCATGACGGATGTCCGAACGCCCGAATACCCAAATCCAGGGTCGAATTCTGGACCTCGAAGTTGGAGGGAAACAAGGACCGTGACCGTGCAAACGAATCCCAACTGGCAAAGTTGGGATGGCGATACCTGGTAATATGGGAATGCGAATTGAGGGACAAACATGTGCTACACGACCGGATAACCGCCTTCATGGAGGACGCGCGTGCGCTCTGTTGAGTTATTTACGGGAGCAGGAGGACTGGCGATAGGGACCTCAAACGCGGGGTTCCGGCATGAAGCGGTTATCGAGTGGGACAAAAACGCCTGTTCCACCATGCGTCACAATAGAGATTTGGGAACGCACCCGGTTTGCGAATGGCCGATTTACGAAATGAACGTTGCCGATTTTGACTATTCCACGATCAGGGGGCAAATCGACCTTCTTGTCGGCGGTCCCCCATGCCAGCCGTTTTCGATTGGTGGGAAGCACAGGGGGCAAAACGATGAACGTAATATGTTCCCGGAGGTGTTTCGGGCCATTCGAGAACTTAAGCCTCGGGCGATTCTAGTTGAGAACGTGAAGGGGCTTCTACGGCAGTCGTTCTCCACTTATTTCAAGTACATCCGACTACAACTCGAATACCCCGAGATAGCAAGGCGAGAGGGCGAATCGTTGGTGGACCACTTGTGCCGACTCGAGCGACACCAAAACGGTGGCTCTCGTCAGGGGCTTCGTTACAGGGTCTTTGCCCGCCTTCTTAATGCGGCTAATTATGGTGTTCCCCAAAAAAGAGAGCGAGTCTTCATCGTTGGTTTTCGTTCAGATATAGAACGGGGCTGGTCTTTTCCCGAACCGACCCATTCTCTTGACGCCTTGCTTTGGAGCCAGTGGAAGACGGGAAATTATTGGGAAAAACACGATATTTCACAGCAGAATCGGCCAAAGCCGTCGAACGGTCTCATGGCACGGATCCGACACGTTAAATCCTCATTTATCCCCCCGGCCTTGAAACCCTGGAAAACGATCAGGGACACCATATCGGACCTTCCCGATCCAGCCAGCGGGACGTGCTCCGCGATAGCCAATCACCGACTCAACCCCGGTGCGCGAACATACATCGGCCACACAGGCAGCCCCCTCGACGAACCGGCAAAGACACTAAAAGCCGGAGACCACGGCGTACCGGGAGGCGAGAATATGCTTGTCAAGGACAACGGCGCTGTGAGATATTTCACGGTTAGAGAATCGGCAAGGCTCCAGACCTTTCCCGACAATTTTATATTTCAAGGATCGTGGACCGAGTCGATGCGCCAGTTGGGAAATGCCGTGCCTGTGATGCTAGCGGGAATTGTGGCGGGAGAAATTCGAAAGGTGCTTTCGGGGGGAATCTGTGAGTCCAGATCGGCCGCCTTATAATCCCCTGGACAAGAAAAATCTGGCTGAAAGTGTTGTCCGGGCCCTCCTTGAGCAGCCGATTTCACAGTTGCCGCCATCCGCGCCCTTTAATGGACCGGGTCTCTATGCAATTTATTACGCCGGCGATTCAGCCACATATGAACCAGTCGCGCGGATGAACAAGGACGAACAATGGAGACTACCCATTTATGTGGGAAAGGCTGTTCCTCGTGGTAGTCGGAAGGGGGTAGTCAGTCTTGACGCCCCTGTGGGAAAAGTCCTTTTCAATCGCCTGTATGAACACGCCGCTTCCATCAGACAGGTCTCGAATTTGTCCCTGAAGGATTTTAGATGTCGTTATCTAGTAGCTGACGATATATGGATACCCCTCGGCGAAGCATTGCTAATAGGGACATTCCGCCCCGTATGGAACACGGTTGTCGATGGGTTTGGCAACCACGACCCGGGAGCGGGACGCTACGAGGGCCAGAGGCCACAATGGGACGTTTCGCATCCCGGACGTGGTTGGGCGATGAAGTGTAAGGGAAATACCCGCTCCGAGGCTGAGCTTCTTGAAGTCATAAGTCGGTTTTTCAATTCCTGAATGGCCAATCATGCCTCTGTTCTGGAAGAATTGAAGGATGGCATCAAACACCTCAGGGGATCAATTCAGTTGCCCGAAGATGGAAGAAAGCGGTCGGTTACGCGCTGTTGCCGAAAGGAGGCGTATTCAACCGTAATTGTGATATAATAAGAGCGGCGATCAAGATAATTCTATTGCCAATGGTGGCGTTAAAGTTTATTTTATGAAGCTAAACATGTTAACCACGGGTTAAGCCCTGTGGTTTTTTTTATTTTCAGCAGGGAGTAGTCAAGAATGATCAGTGCCGCAAACGTCGCCCTTTCTTATGGGAAAAGGGTCCTATTCAAGGGCGTCAACATAAAATTCACCCCCGGGAACTGCTATGGGCTCATTGGGGCCAACGGCTCGGGCAAATCGACCTTCCTCAAAATCCTTTCGGGCGAAATAGAGCCTGACAAGGGCGACATCGTGGTCGCCCCCCGGCATCGCGTGGCGGTGCTCAGCCAGGACCAGTTCGCCTTCGACGAGGAGACGGTTTTCAACACCGTGGTCATGGGGCACCCACGGCTTTTCGAAGTCATGACGGCGCGGGAGGCCATCTACGCCAAGGCGGATTTTTCCGAACAGGACGGCATTCGCTCGGCCGAACTGGAGGCGGAGTTTGCCGAGATGAACGGCTACGAGGCGGAGTCCGAGGCCGCGGTGCTCCTCAATGGTCTTGGCATAGCCGAAGAGATGCGCTCCAAAAAAATGAAGGAACTGGAGGGGGGCGATAAGGTGCGGGTGCTTCTGGCGCAGGCGCTTTTCGGAAACCCGGACGTTTTGCTGCTCGACGAGCCGACCAATCACCTGGACTTGAAGTCCGTCAGCTGGCTGGAAGAGTATCTCATCCGCTTTCCCAATACGGTCATCGTCGTCTCCCACGACCGGCACTTTCTCAACCAGGTCTGTACGCATGTGGCAGATATCGACTTCGGCAAGATACAGCTCTACGTGGGCAATTACGACTTCTGGTACCAGGCGAGCCAGATGTCGTTCCGGCAGAGGCAGGAGGAGAATCGCAAGAACGTCGACCGGGCAAACGAGTTGAAGGAATTCATCCAGCGTTTTGGCTCCAACGCCTCCAAGGCCAGGCAGGCCACTTCGCGTAAAAAGCTCCTCGAAAAGCTGACGCTCGACGATATGCCGATTTCTTCCCGCAAGTACCCGCACGTGGCCTTTAAGCCCGAGCGGCCCTGCGGCAACATAATCCTGGAGATAGAGGGCCTGTCCAAAGCCATCGACGGCATGCCCGTTTTAAACGATCTTACCCTTACGGTAAACAAGGGCGACAAGATCGCCTTTGTGGGCGGCAACAGCTTCGCCAAAACGACGCTGTTCCAGGTTCTGGCCGGGGAGTTGGAACCCGACGGCGGCAGTTTCCGCTGGGGCGTCACCATCACCCCGTCCTATTTTCCAAAAGAGAATAGCTCCTATTTCGACAGCGAGATGAACCTGGTGGAGTGGCTGGGGCAATATTCTCCCCCCACGGAGGGAGAACACTTCGCCCGAGGGTTTCTGGGCAAAATGCTCTTTTCGGGCGATGAGGCGCTCAAGAAGACGAGTGTCCTTTCCGGAGGCGAGCGGGTGCGCTGCATGCTTTCCCGGATGATGCTGGCCGGGGCCAACGCCCTCATCCTGGATGAGCCGACCAATCACCTCGACCTTGAATCGATAACCGCCCTGAATAACGGACTCATTGCGTTTACGGGGGTGGTGCTGTTTTCTTCCCATGACCACGAGTTAGTGGCCACCGTGGCAAACAGGATAGTCGAGGTCACCCCGGGCGGGATCATCGACCGGCCGATGGGGTTTGAAGAATACCTTGACGACGTGGAGATCGCGGGGTTGAGGGACGAATTGTATCATGGCCACTATGACCTCAGGCTCTAACCCGGTCACCCGCCGCCAGAAGAGGGGCAATCCCTGGATGTTTCAAGCTCGGGCGGCGGAGAACACCGAATATCGAGAGCCAACCCCGTTGTCGGGTGATGAAAATAGAGCCGCTCGGCGTGAAGCAGGTAGCCGCAGTCTCCGGGAAGCGCCTCGGGGTTTAGGATAGCGGCGCCGGCGGCGTAGAGGGGGTCGCCCGAAAGCGGGTGACCGGCGTAGGCCAGGTGAATGCGAATCTGGTGCGGCCTTCCCGTTTCGATCCTGACTTCCAGCAGAGAAGTATCTTCTCTAGCCTCGAGGAGACTGACCAGGCTGAGGGCATTCTTGCCGTTTGCGCTCACCGAGTGCAGGGTCCCGAGCTTGGGGTGGGGAACGGGCCCGATAGGTGCGGTTATGGAAAATTTTTGCACGCCGGGCACGCCGGTGGCCAGCGCCCGGTAAATCTTGATTATTTCATTTTTTTGCAAGGCCTTGCCCAGTAGAGACCGCGCACGGGGATTGCAGGCAAAAAGTATTGCTCCTGAGGTCCCCCGCCCCAGCCGATGGACAGGTGTTGCCTCGGGCCGGTTTTTTCTCACCAGCGCCAGCAGAGTGTGATCGAGGAAACCGCCGGCAGGCAGGGTGGACAGTCCGGAAGGCTTTGCCACGACCAGCAGGTCGTGGTCTTCATAGAGCAGGGAGTATGTGAGCGGAGCGTCCGGTTCCTCCCAGGGAGGACGGCGCCAAAGGGTCTTTACACCGCATTTCAGGATGATATCGTGCCGCACCGGGCGGCCATCGCAGGAAATCTCGCCCCGCTCCATCCGCTCGCGCCAGACCGCTTCCGGGGAATGGGGGTATTTCCTGGCCAGGTAAACCGAGAGAGCAAGCCCGCCGCCCCAAGCATCCACTTGATCCCGATACTCGTACCCGCTGTTTTTCACCTCTCCGGCTCCCCTTTCATCTTGCCCCGGCGCTCCTACCAGGTTGCGTTCAAGATTTGCCTGATGGGCTGCGCTTCGCTCCACCCATCCTTGTATCTTAAAAGAGCAAGAGCATGGGATTAACCGGGGTGGCGAAAGTATTTGTTGGGCTGCGCTACGCTTAGCCCAACCTACAGCCCCATCCTACGCCAGCCCGTCGAGAGCCGCAGTAGGATGGGTGAAACGCAGTGAAACCCATCTGTTTGAAGCGTCTTGAACGCAACTTCGTATCAGGCGTTTGTTGCTTTAAGGAGCCTGGTGAGCACTCTATCCAGGGTATCGGCAAAACGTTGGCCGTCCTTTTGGGCGAATTCCCTGGGGCCGGGCGTAGTTCCCCCCGCCTCACGGAGGCCTTGCATGAAGTTGCGGATTGAAAGCCTCTCCCCTATATTCTGCTCGGTGAAGAGTTCCCCCCGGGTGCTTATGACGATTACTCCCTTGGCCACAAGACCGGAAGCAAGCGGGATATCCTGTGTTACCACCACGTCCCCGGCCTGGGCGTGTTCGGTTATATGCATGTCGACGGCTTCCGGATCGACTCCGATCCTGCGGCTGGTAATGTGGCTGGATTCGGGAGTGCTGATGTATTTGTTGGCCACAAAGACGGTCATAATTTTTAGCCGCCTCGCCGCGCGGATAATCAGTTCCTTGATAGTTCCAGGGCATGCATCGGCATCCACCCAAAGAGTCATTGTTCATCCTTATTGAAGTGCTTTCAGCGGTTTCGTCCGCAGATCGTCAATGGTCAATATTACCACAAAAGAAATCCACCGCAGAGACGCAGAGGCCACAGAGGCTAAAAAAAACACTTTCTTTTCGTTCCAGGATCGAAAGCGCGCAGGGTGGGATGAGGCCGCTAAAGACAATGGCCATCGGATCAGAATCAGACCTGCGATCTTGCGACGAGATTCCGTTTGGAACAGAATACCCCTGTCCGTACTCTATTGACATGGGGAAAATTTTCGGTAATTATGTTATCGGTCGGGTTCTTTTTACATAAATATCGTTCAAAAGCGCTTCGATTGTCTGAAATTCCTTTATTGGCAAGCTGTGCTGGTGTTTTGCAATTTTTGTCCGCACTTCCGGGCACCGTTCCAGGGGAAACCCTTAGTACGGGGTCGTGCCTGATTCCATTCAAATGAGCCGGTTGCATATTCCCATTTTCGTGGGGGTTCAGGGTTATGAATCGCATCCAGCTTGTGGATCTGGTCAGCAGGGACAGACTGCAGAGGATACTCAAGGTCTTTACCGAAGTTTCGGGGGTTGGTTCGATAATCACCTACCCTGACGGCTCCCCTATCACCGAGCCGGAACATTTCACCACACTGTGCCTTTCCTATTGCCGTTCGACAGAACCTGGCCGCCAGAAATGTTTTGAAAGCGACCGCTACGGCGGGGCCGAAGCGGCGCGCCTGAAAGCTCCCTTTACATACCGGTGTTTAAACAGCGGTCTAACCGACTGCGCAGCCCCTCTGATCATCGATGGAAAACACCTGGCAACGGTTCTATGCGGCCAGGTGATCCAGAATCCTCTGAGCGAAAACGAGGCCGTTCGCCGCGCACAAGAGATAGGCATCGAGGATATCGACGGATATCTGAAGGAACTGGGCAAAGTTCCCTTGATGAGCCGGGAGAGGCTGCTCAGCGTCGTAAATCTGATGTCCGAAATTACCTTTACCATCAGTGACCTGGCGCTCCAGAGCCACCGGGTTCAGCAGAACTCCCGGCGGTACCTGGGCCGGGTGATAAACAGTGTTTCGGACTGCATCATTTCAACCAAAACCGACGACACGGTTGGAATGATCAACAAGGCGGGCGCGGCCATGTTCGGGTATCGGAGGGAGCAGGTGATCGGCCGGCCCATCGGCATGCTACTGGCCGACGAGCAGTCGAGAGCGAAGTTTATGGAAAATACGGGCTCGGAACCGAGCCCCAACTGGCGGGCGGATTTGACGGCGGTCAAGGCGGATTCGTCCACATTTCCGGTGCAGGTCTCGTTTTCAGCGTTTAATGACGAACATCGGAGCATGGCCGGATACGTGGGGGTGATTCGAGACATCTCGGAGGAGAAAAAACTCGAGCGGATGAAAGAAGATTTGATCGGCATGATCACCCACGATTTGAGAAATCCGGTGCTCTCCCTGGAAAAAGCCCTGCGGATGATTGTCAGCGGCACGCTGGGACCGCTCGAGGCGGATCAAAAAAAGGTATTGGAGCTGGCGCTTCTGACCAGCCAGCAGCTGTACGGAATGGTGAGCGACATTTTGGATATCTATCGAAATGAAAACGGCAGGCTGGTGTTGCGGCATACGAAAAAAGCCGTCCAGCAGGTCGTGGAGGAAAGCATCAAGCAGATGGAGTTGCTCACGAAGGAAAAAGGCCTGACGCTCGAGGTGAGCGGTCCGCAGATTCCAATTGAAGTCAATATCGATGGGGAACGTATTCGCCGAACCTGTATGAACCTGCTGGACAACGCCATAAAGTACAGCCCCGAAGGGGGCCGAATCATCATCCGGATAAAACGGGGCGAACACCCTGCCAGGCCGCCGCTTCCGGATTGCGGGGACGCGACTTGTCAGGACTACATCCTGGTAAGCGTCGAAGATGAAGGTACGGGAATACCGGAGGCTTATCACCAAAGCATTTTCGATAAGTATTTTACTTTCAAGACCAGTGAAATAACCTCCAGAGAAGGGGTGGGACTGGGGCTGGCGTTTTGCCGGTTGGCCGTCGAGGCCCATGGGGGGCGGATATGGGTCGAATCCCCTGTAAATGGCGCCTCTCAGGAGACCGGGAACGGATGCCGGCTCTCGTTTACACTGCCCCTTTGCGGCGAACCGGCGGATTGTCCCCCCGGGCGGGACGCCGGCGGTGCTTAAAGCCGCAGGAAAATGGTTGCTTCCCGATCAACGGACCCTGATTGAAGAGGAAGAAATATGAATATATTTCTTGCCGACGATCACCCGCTTTTTCGCATTGGTTTGAGGCTCGCTCTGGACCAGGAAGAGGGGCTGAAAGTTGTTGGAGAGGCAAGCGATGGTTTCAGCGCCGTTGACAGAATCCGGAAAAATCCCCCCGATCTGTCTTTGATCGACGTGGACATGCCGGGAATGTCTGGTATCCGGGCCATCAGGATTTTGCGCAAGGTGATGCCCGAGATGAAGATTCTTGTCCTGTCGACCTACGATGACGAAAGATACATCAACGAGGCGATGTCCGCCGGCGCCGACGGCTACGTTCTCAAATGCGTGGAAGTTGCGGACCTGGTGGAGATCATCCGCTCGGTTTATGCCGGAAGGCATCCGGCATCGCCTTTCATGGTGAACCTGGCGGTTAAAGAGGGGGATGCCGAAGCGGCGGAAGACTCTAACGAGGTGGCGCTCACCCAGCGGGAAAAAGAGATCCTCGAAGCTATCATAGAGGGAAGGAACAACAAGGAGATCTCTGTTTGCCTGTGTATCAGCATCGAAACCGTAAAGAGCCATATCAAGAGCATCTACCAGAAGCTTCAGGTGAGAAACCGGGTGGAAGCCACGCTGGCGGCTATGAAGAAGAATCTGTTGTCCTGAGGCGTGTGGCGCCGGTGGCGAAAAAGTCTGTTCCGCCTGATTGTTTAGTTAAGGCTTCGTCGTTAAAAAGGCGAAGGGCAAAAGAGCGGGGGTTGGGGGGATATGAGCCCCCCGAACCCCCGCGGGGTCCGGATCGCGGCGGCTGTGCCGCACACGACGAGCCCGCGACCGGAAGGCCGGCGCCAAGGCGCAAAAATATATTTTAGCATGCTTAAGTCAGTCTTAACCCCCTCTTGCCTTCGGCACAGGCAATGCTTGCCTGTGCCACCCGCGTAAATACATCTGCGACCAGGAAGAGCATCACCGATTCAAGTCATTCCGTGAGGAATTTGTCGAATTCGTGGAAAAGGCGGGGATTCAATAGATCAGAGATATCTTGATTGATGGTTCCGATCTGCGACCCCTCACGGGGTCGTCATTTTTCGTTCCTTACCGGGGGTATCGGCCTCACGGCCTCAACCCCCGGCTAATGGCTTTGATCCCTTCGGGATCATGCGGCCTCACGGGCTCAACCGGCTGAAGGCTTTGATCCCTTCGGGATCACGATCGTCGCTCTAAAAGAGCAGCGCCGATTCCAGTTGAGTCGCTTATCTCGACATTGCCCGTACCCTGCGGTATCCGGATCGCGGGCTGCAAGGCAGCGACCCGCTCTTTGGCCCTTGGCCCCCCCGATGTGCCCCTGAAAGTTGCCTTCCGAATATCCCCCTTTTGAGGGATCAATTCCCCCCTCTCGGGGGATTTACTGTCGACGCGGCCTACTGTTTAATGCATATGTCGGATTCTTCTGTGCGAGCGACGGGTTGCGGACCCTTGGACAGCAGATTCTTCCACTGACAATCCTCTTTTAGGCTCACCATTGGTTAACCGGCGCTCAGCGCCGCCTTGCACAGTGAATCGTCCATTATCGACCGGATAATCGGTCATGAGGGTGATAAACCCGGGGTGGGATGAACCCGCCCGAGTTTATCGCCACACTCACATTTCCACTTACAGGGGGATTCCTTATGAGTCGGATTTTGCTTTCGCCAAGTCGTTATGTTCAAGGGGAAGGAGCCATCAACGAGATCGGGGTGCACGCGGCAAGGCTTGGAACCAAGGCGCTGCTCACAGGAGGCAAGAGCGCCTTGTCCCAGGTTGGTGAGGCGATCGTAGCCAGTCTTGGCGCACAGGGAATCGGTGTTGTTCGGGAGCGCTTCAACGGGGAATGCTCCACGAACGAAATCAACCGCTTGATCGAGGTGGTCAAAAAAGAGGGATGCGACTTTGTGATAGGCGCCGGAGGCGGTAAAGCCATCGACACGGGTAAGGCCGTGGCCCACGAGATGAAAATACCGGTGGTGGTGGTCCCAACGATTGCGGCAACGGATGCCCCCTGCTCGGCGCTCTCGGTTGTCTACACCGATGGCGGGGTCTTCGAGCGCTACCTGGTGCTGCCCAAAAACCCGGACTGCGTCCTGGTCGATACGGGCATTGTGGCCAAAGCGCCGGTCGAATTCCTGATATCCGGGATGGGAGATGCCCTGGCCACCTTCTGGGAAGCCGACACCTGTTTTAAAAGCTGCAAGCCCAACGTGCTTACGGGAGGATGCCCCGTCCTGCGTTCGGCCCACGCTCTGGCCCGGCTTTGCTATGACACCCTGCTCGAATTCGGGGTGCAGGCGAAGCTGGCCGTGCAGAAGCAAATGGTGACCCCCGCGGTGGAAGCCATCGTGGAGGCCAACACCCTTCTGAGCGGCCTGGGCTTTGAGAGCGGAGGCCTTGCCGGAGCCCATTCGGTTCACAACGGCTTTACCGTTCTGGAAAGTTCCCACCATAAGCTGCACGGGCAGAAGGTGGCCTTCGGGACCATCGCCCAGCTCGTGATGGAAGGCCGCCCGGCGGCCGACGTTGAGGAAGTGCTGGATTTTTGCCTGTCGGTAGGGCTTCCCGTGTGTTTGGCGGACCTGGGAATAATCAACCCCAGCAAAGAGGAGATCCGCAAGGTGGCCGAGGCGACCACGGCCCCCGGCGAGACGATTCACGCGTCCTGTTTTCCGGTGAATGCGAGCATGGTAGAGGCGGCCATCTGGACTGCCGACGCTTTGGGCAGCGAGTACAAGCAAGGAATGTAATCGGTTCCCCGGGCGATTCTTTTCCATACCATTTCAGAAGGAGCTGCAATGAACAAAGAGGCATTGGGGATGATCGAAACAAGAGGGCTGGTTGCCAACATCGAAGCCGCCGACGCCATGGTCAAGGCGGCCAACGTGGAACTTACGGGCCAGGTGAGGATCGGGGCCGGTTTGGTGACGGTCATGGTCAGAGGTGATGTGGGGGCGGTGAAAGCGGCCACGGATGCGGGCGCCGCGGCGGCGCAGAAAGTGGGCGAGGTGGTCTCCGTACACGTTATTCCGAGACCTCATGGGGATGTGGAAAAGATTTTGCCTCAGACTCCGACGAGCGCTTAGCCATCCCGGATTTTGGTCATAACCGCTCCGGATTGTGAGCAGGAGGAAAAACCCGATGCAAGACGAGCTTATCAACAAGGTACTGTCGGAAGTCATGAAAAGGGTGGGCGCTCCCTCTGCGGCCGCAAATCCCCCTGCGGCCCCCAAGGCCGTCAGTCCCGGCGGATGGGGTGGACCGGGTGGGCTGACCGAGTTCGTAGGCGCCGGCATGGGCGATACTCAGGGCATCGTCATAGCGAACCTGGATCCCATCATTCACAAGCTTATCGGATTCGACCCCAAGTTCCGCTCGATCGGGGTGATCGGGGGCCGGGTGGGCGCGGGCCCCCATCTCATGGCGGCAGACGAGGCCATAAAGGCGACCAACACGGAGATACTCCTGGTGGAACTGCCCAGGGACACCAAAGGAGGCGCGGGCCACGGGAATTTGATCATTTTCGGCGCCGAGGATGTTTCCGATGCCCGCCGGGCCGTGGAGGTGACCCTTGAAAATCTGCCCAAATACTTTGGCGACGTCTACGCCAATGACCAGGGGTATACCGAAAACCAGTACACCGCCAGGGCGAGCAAGGTCTTGAGCCATGCGTTGAAGGTTCCCGAGGGGAGGGCGTTCGGCCTGATCCTGGGGGCCCCCGCGGTAGTGGGCATGCTGATGATCGATACGGCCGTGAAGGCCGCCGATGTGGAGGTGCTGGGGTTTGCTTCCCCGGCCAGGGGAACCAGCCTGACCAACGAGGTGTTCATCTGGGTCACCGGGGATTCCGGGGCGGTGCGGCAGGCCGTTATAGCCGGCCGGGAGGTCGGCAACAAGCTTCTTGGTGCATGGGGCCAGGAACCAAAGTCACTCTCCACACCTTACATATAGCGGGAGGACGAGATGGCCAGAAGACAAAAACGCTTTGAAGTGCTCGAACAGCGCCCCATCCACAAAGACGGTTTTATCAAAGAATGGGTCGAGGTCGGCCTGGTGGCCATGGACAGCCCCAACGACCCGGCGGCGGGAATAAAGATCCAGGGCGGCAAAGTGGTCGAACTGGACGGCAAGCGCCGTGAAGACTTCGATATGATCGATTACTGGATCGCCGACCATTATATCGACACGGCGGTAGCCGAAGAAGCCATGGGGCTCGATTCGCTGAAATTCGCACGCATGCTTGTGGACATCGATGTGCCGCGCT
This sequence comes from Syntrophobacteraceae bacterium, assembly GCA_031292195.1. GTDB lineage: Bacteria > Desulfobacterota > Syntrophobacteria > Syntrophobacterales > Syntrophobacteraceae > SbD1. The sequence continues at coordinate 9,078 of JARLHP010000091.1, read as the reverse complement.
GCGAGATTATTCGACTCTCGGTGGGGATGACGCCGGCAAAGATCCTGGAGGTGCTAAAAAAGCTCAATGTGGTGGAGCTGATGATGGCCATGCAGAAGCTGCGGCCCCGGCGCACGCCCTCCAACCAGGCCCACGTCACAAACCTGAAGGACACCCCCGCTCTTCTGGCCGCGGACGCCGCCGAAGCGGCTTATCGCGGTTTTTCCGAGGTCGAGACCACCGTTGGGGTCGTCCGCTACGCCCCGATGAACGCTCTTTCCATTACCCTCGGCAGCCAGGTGGGGCGGCCCGGGGTTATAGCCCAGTGCGCTGTGGAGGAAGCCCTGGAGCTGGCCATGGGTATGCGCGGGCTTACCCACTATGCCGAAACGGTTTCGGTCTACGGCACCGAGCAAGTCTTTATCGACGGGGACGACACCCCCTGGTCCAAGGCTTTTCTGGCCTCGGCCTATGCCTCCAGGGGTCTAAAGATGCGCTATACCTCGGGGACCGGCTCCGAAGTGCAAATGGGGTATGCCGAAGGCAAATCGATGCTCTACCTGGAAATCCGCTGCGTAATGGTCACCAAGGCCGCCGGGGTGCAGGGCCTCCAGAACGGGTCGATCAGCTGCATCGGGGTTCCGGGGGCCGTGCCGGCGGGCATCCGGGCGGTTCTGGCCGAAAATGTGGCCACCGTTTTGACCGACCTGGAAGTGGCTTCCGGAAACGACCAGACCTTCACCCACTCCAGCATCCGAAACACCGCCCGCATGCTCATGCAGTTTCTGCCCGGAACGGATTTGATCTTTTCGGGCTACAGTTCGGTGCCCAATTACGACAACATGTTCGCCGGCTCAACTCACGACTGCGACGACTACGACGACTACCTGGTGTTGCAGCGCGATCTGCAGATCGACGGGGGACTACGGCCGGTGACCGAAGAAAAGGTGATCGAGGTGCGCAACCGGGCGGCCAGGGCTCTGCAGGCGGTCTTCGAGGAACTGAGCCTTCCCCCCGTTACCGACGAGGAAGTGGAGGCGGCCACCTACGCGCACGGCTCCAAGGACATGCCCGACCGCAACGTCCCGGAAGACCTTCGGGCCATCGATGAGATGATGAAGCGCGGGACCACCGCGCTCGATATCGTACGGGCCCTGGCAAAACACGGCTTCCGCCAGGAGGCCGAGACCATGCTCAACATGCTCAAACAGAAGATTTCCGGAGACTATCTGCACACTTCGGCCATTTTTGATGAAAACATGCATGTGATCAGCGCGGTAAACGATGCCAACGATTACCAGGGGCCGGGTACGGGTTACCGGTTGGAAGGCGCGCGGTGGGATATCCTCAAAGACATCCCGATGGCCATCGATCCTGAAGACATCTAGGCTCAGGGAGGTTGTGAGAGATGAACATTACCGAAGACATGGTCAAGGAAATTATCCTCGAGGTCCTGCAGGAGATGCAAAAGGAAGGGCGCGCCGCGGCCGTGCAGAAACCGGAGGCCCCGGCGCTGAGGTTCCGGGAAGTGGGCGAGGCGAAGCCCGGAACCAATAGAAACGAGGTGGTGGTGGGCATATCGCCCGCTTTCGGTATCTCCATGAACAAGACGATCATCGATATTCCGCTTCAAAGTGTTCTCAAGGAAGTTTTGGCCGGCATCGAGGAGGAAGGGTTGAAATCGAGGCTGATTCGGGTGATCCGGACGGCGGACGTGGGGTTTATCGCCCACGAGGCGGCGAAGCTCAGCGGATCGGGAATAGGGATCGGGATCCAGTCGCGGGGCACCTCGGTTATTCATCAAAAGGATCTTGCCCCGCTTCAGAACCTGGAGTTGTTTTCCCAGGCGCCCCTGGTGGAACTGGAGACCTTCCGGGCAATGGGCCGCAATGCGGCCAAATACGCCAAAGGCGAGCAGCCTTCTCCCGTGCCGGTGCGCAACGACCCCATGGCGCGCCCCCGGTACCAGGGTCTGGCGGCTTTGATCCACAACAAGGAAACACAGTTTGTGAAACCCGATATGCCGAGCGTGGAACTTACCGTCGCCATGTAAGGGTATAGAAGACCTCAGGAGGTTTACCAGATGGCTCAAAAAGAGATGAATCTCTCGCCCGAGCTGATCGCGGAGGCGGTCAAGCGGGTCATGGCATCGATGGTCGACAGCAAGGTTCAACCGGCCGCGCCCGTAAGTGGAGGGGGCTCGGCCAGACCCGATGCACGTAAGGATTACCCCCTGGCCCTGAAGCACCCCGACCGGGTGCGTTCGGCCAGCGGCAAAAAGCTCGACGAGGTGACCCTGGATAAGGTTTTGGCCGGGCAGATCGGCTTCGACGACGTCAAGATCAGCCCCGAGACCCTGGAGTTTCAAGCCGGCATAGCCGAAAGCGTCGGCCGGCCCAGGCTTGCGGCCAACATGCGGCGGGCGGCCGAGATGACCCGGATCCCGGACGAACGGATCCTGGAAATGTATAACGCCTTGCGCCCCTACCGCTCGACCCGGCAGGAACTGCTGGACATGGCCGCCGAGCTGGAAACCAAATACGGTGCGCGGGTGTGTTCGGCGCTGGTGCGTGAAGCGGCTGAAATCTATGAAAAACGAGGCCGTTTGAAGCGATAGGGGGCTCGGTCGACCATGGCTTACATTGCCGGCATAGACGTAGGCAATAACACCACCGAAGTCGCCGTGGCGCAATTAGACCCGGGGGGCGAGATTACAGTCGTCGCCAGTTCGATTGTGCGGACCGTGGGGATCAAAGGTACGCTCAGCAACGCACGCGGAGTGATCGAGGCGTTGGACAGGGCGCTCGCGCCCCTGGGCATCCCGCGAAAGGAGCTCGGCATGATTTTGCTAAACGAGGCCACCCCGGTCATCGGCGATGTAGCCATGGAAACCATTACGGAAACGGTCATCACGGAATCGGCCATGATCGGCCACAATCCGGCCACGCCGGGAGGGCGGGGCCTGGGAGTGGGCGTCACAATCCGGCTCGACCGTTTGGATGAAGCGGCTCCCGGCGTCCAATATATCGTGATCGTGCCGGGAGAGACCGATTTTCGGGATGCGGCCGCAAGGATTTCCGGGGCGATGTCCTCCGGGGTGGAGATTGCCGGCGCGATCATCCGCAAAGATGACGCGGTCCTGATCAATAACAGGCTGCACCGGCCTATTCCCATCGTCGACGAGGTCAGTCACATCGACCGGGTGCCCGTGGGAATGCCGGCGGCCGTGGAGGTGGCGGGCCCCGGCAAAACGATCGATAAACTTTCCAATCCTTACGACATAGCCACTTTGTTCAACCTTGACCCGGAGGAGACCAAAAAGGTCGTTCCCATTGCCCGGGCCCTTATGGGCACCCGCAGCGCCGTGGTGATCAAGACGCCCCACGGCGATATCGAGGAGCGGCGCATTCCCGCCGGAAAAATCCTGCTGGTTGGCGAGCTGCGCAAGGCCGAAGCGGCAATAGCGGAGGGGGCCGAGGCCATCATGGCCAAGGTGGCCGGAATTTCACCGCTGGTTGAAATTCATGCGGAGCCCGGGACCAATGTGGGAGGCATGTTCGAACAGGTACGAAAGGTGATGGCTGATCTGACGGACCAGCCCGCGGGAACGATTCGTGTTCGGGATATCCTGGCTGTGGATACCCTGAAGCCGCAACAGGTGCTGGGGAGCCTGGCCGGCGAGTATTCCCTGGGAAACGCGGTGGGCCTGGCCGCCATGGTGGAAACACACAAGCTGCCCATGCAGCGGCTGGCCCGGAAGCTGGAAGAAGAGCTCATGGTGCCTTCCTGCGTGGGCGGAGTGGAAGCCGATATGGCCATACGCGGGGCCTTGACCACTCCCGGGACAAAAGCTCCCATGGCCATACTCGATCTTGGGGGAGGTTCCACCGATGCCTCCGTCATCACCGAGGATGGCAAGGTCTCAAGCATTCACCTGGCCGGGGCGGGAGACATGGTGACCCTGCTGATAGATACGGAACTGGGCCTCGAAGACCGGGATTTGGCCGAAAAGATAAAGTGTTATCCCCTGGCCAAGGTGGAAACCCTTTTCCACATGCGCCATGAGGACGGTTCGGTGCAGTTTTTTAACGAACCGCTGGACCCCCGTTTGTTCGGCAGAGTGGTCGTGCTGGCGGAGAGCGGCCCGATACCGCTGCATACCAAGGAACAGCCGGCCAGGATCGCCGCCGTTCGCCGGGAAGCCAAAAAAAAGGTTTTTGTGCGAAACGGACTCCGGGCCCTGGAACGAGTCGCCCCGGCAGGCAATATCCGACTCATCCATTTTGTGGTGCTGGTTGGCGGGTCGGCTTTGGATTTTGAAATCCCGAAGATGATCTCGGACGCCCTGGTGGAGTACGGGGTGGTCACCGGAAGGGCGAACGTGCGGGGCACCGAAGGTCCGCGAAACGCCGTGGCCACCGGGCTGGTTCTTGCCTATGCGGAACTGCAACGATGAAAGAAAAATCGTCGTCTCACGCGAAGCCGCGAAGACGCGAAGAGAAAGACGCGAAATACGAGGAAAACGGATGGCCGAAAAAAGTCCGCCCACAATTGATCAAATAAAACCGGCGGTTTCGATCCTGATCGTGCAGCCCGTACCGGTGGAAACCGTGGAGTGCATTCTGTGGGGGTTCGAGGAAGAAGGCATCCCGTATGAAATAGTCGAAACCGAAAGCGGGGCGGCGGAACGTATTGCCAAGCAGGCCGCAGACAGATCGAGACTAAATGTGGGTATCGGCCTGAGCGGCCGGGAGAAGAAAGCGGTTTTGCACCACCGGGACCTGCCGGAACAAAAACCGCTGTTTACACTCGGGATTACGAGCGCTCAGAGACGATCGGCCCTGCGGACCCTGGGGGCAAACGCGGCCCGGCTGGTGAAGGGCGAGCCCCTTGACTTAAACGAGGGCGGAACGGTCGAGTCAGAGGACCGGCAGGCGGCGCAGCCGCCAGACGACCTGGACGATCTGGCGACCATAATCGCAAACGTTTTGATCGACTCTTTGAAAGGTAGAGGAAACCCTTGGAACAGAAAAGCCTGGGACTGATCGAAACCATGGGGCTCGTAGCGGCCGTGGAGGCCGCCGATGCCGGGACCAAAGCCGCGAATGTCAAGCTGCTCGGTTACTGGAACGTCGATGCGGGCCTGATCACCATCAAGTTTACGGGAGACGTCGGTGCGGTCAAAGCGGCGGTCATGGCTGCGGAGGCGGCTGCCAGGCGGGTCGGGATGGTCAAATCCGTTCATGTGATTGCAAGGCCCGACAAACAGTTGCGGGGAGGCCCGAACCTCATTCCGCCTTCCGCAGGGGAAGCCGGTTCCGGAAAGGGCCCGCCCTCACCTGCCCCTCCGCCGGCTTCAGCCGCTCCGCCGCAAGGTGAGAGTGAATCCTCTCCGGTCGAAGATGTGGGCGAAGCCGCGTCGCAGCCGCTTGCCGAGGAAGAGGTGGTGGAAGAGGCCCCGCCAGAGGATTTGACGGCGGAGGCGGAACCTGCGGCGCAGGCGCCGGAAAAGGGTAAAAGGAGTGATACCAAGTCCAAGAGTGAACGAAATAAAAGGAGATAAAAAGGGCGGGGGAGCGTCTCCCCCGCGCCTCCCGGGATTGGGCCGCACGCGCTTCGCGCAGGTGGCCGAAGGCCGCCGCCCCAAACGCCAAAAAGAGCCACGAAGCGGCGAATCCAAACTCTTTGCCGAACCTGGAAAGGGTACGCCATGGCCGAACTGAGAGCCTATTGTTTTCTGGATCGATTGCAACCGCAGTTTGCCGCATATCTCGGGGCCAATGCCCGGGGATACATTCCCATTCCGGGTGTGGCCGCAATCCTGGTGGAAATCGCACCGGGAGTTCTGATCAACAATTTGACCAACGTGGCGGTGAAGGCAGCCAACGTTCAACCGGGGCTCATGGTTGTGGAGCGGCACTTCGGGGTTCTGGAGTTTCACTCCAACGCCCAGGAGGAGGTAAAGCACGCCGGGAGCGCCATGCTCAAGTCGATGGGACTTACCGAGGAGGACCGGCTCAAGCCCAAGATCCTCAGCTCCGAGATCATCCACAAGGTCAATGCCTACCATGCCCAGATGGTGAACGTGTCCCGCCTGGCCTCGATGCTTTTGCCCGGCCAGGACCTCTACATCCTGGAGGTCGTCCCGGCCGCCTACATCGCCCTGGCGGCCAACGAAGCCGAGAAGAACTCCCCGGTAACCCTGGTGGACTGCCGGACCTTCGGGGCCGTGGGGCGGCTCTACCTGGGGGGGAAGACCTCGGATGTCCAACGGGGCGCCGAGGCGGCCGAAGCCGCCGTCAGGAATCTGAAAGGCCGCGAAGCCTGAGAGGCGGGCGAAGATGAAGATCAGCGAGAAGGCGAATCGTCTTATAGACACCTTCGGGACGGCCATGGCGGCCAAGAACGACCCTCGGGCGGAGGGGCCCCTGTATGCCGGTGTGGACCTGGGGACGGCTTACATAGTCACCGCCGTTGTGGACCAGCATGGCTTGCCGGTGGCCGGGGCGCTTACCAACAGCCGTTCGAGCATCCGGGACGGCCTGGTTTTGGACTATATGGGGGCGATTGCCATTCTGAGGGCCCAGCTGCAGATGTTAAACGAAGCGGGCTTTTCCCTGAAAATGGGCGCCGCCGCCTACCCGCCCGGTACGACCGGTCGTAACGCCCAGACGTTTGGAAACGTATTGGAGGCAATCGGCCTGAGAGTTGCGGGTTTGATCGATGAGCCCAGCGCCGCGGCCCTGGTCCTGGACATCACCGACGGCGCGGTAGTGGACATAGGCGGCGGGACTACCGGAATCTCGGTTTTGGAAAACGGCCAGGTGATCTACACCGCCGACGAGGCCACCGGGGGAATCCACCTGGACCTGGTGGTCGCGGGGCACTACCGGATCGACGTGCAGGAAGCCGAAAGAATCAAGACGGACCCCGCCCGCCGGGACGAGATTTTCCCGCTGGTCCGCCCCGTGTTCCAGAAGATGGCGAGCATCGTCAATCATCATCTGAAGGGCTTTAGCGTGGACACCCTCTACCTGGTGGGCGGGACGAGCTGCTTTTCGGGCATAGAGACCGTGATGGAGGCCGAAACGGGTCTGGCGGTGGCGCGACCCGGAAACCCGTTGCTGGTCACCCCGCTCGGTATTGCGCTCAGTTGCCTTAAAGTGGCCCGCCGTGAGGTCACGGGCTGATCGAACAGCCGGAGACTCCAATGGACGACGAACTGGTACGGAAACTGGCATCGGAAGTGATCCGCAGACTGGTCTCGCGCCAGGGTGGCGGGCGTGGAACCCTGGTCCTGGTCTTCACCGGGGCGACCATCGGATTCAATAAAGCGGTAGAGCAGGTTCGCGGGCTGGCTTTTGACGGCTGGCGGCTGTCACTGGTGCTCTCGGAGGCGGCCGAAAACATCTATGGACGGGCTTTGAGCGAGCAGATGGCCGATCTGCCGCTTATCTCCCGGGTCCAACCCGGAAAATGGCTTCCTTTGCTGGTTGAAGCAAAAGCGGTCGTGGTCCCTCTTATGAGCGTCAATACGCTTTCCAAAATAGCGATGCTTACTGCCGACACCACCGCCGGCAATGTAATCCTTCACGCCCTCTTCATGGGTAAGAAGGTTATCGCCGCAAGGGACGGGGCCGATCCGGCCGGAAAGGGACGGAAGACGGTGGGGCTTAACCGGGGGAGCCCGGCGCTCCAGCGGGCGCTGGCGGAGCGGTTGATGATGGTGGAAGAATTCGGCTGTTTGCTGGTCGAGTCCGCAGATCTTCGAAACACGGTGAATTGCGCGCTCCTGACGGACAATGCACCCGCTGAGCGGGAGAGCATAGCGAAGGGCCCCGAACGGCCGCTGGTTTCCTGCCCGGGGAGCGTGGTTACAGCGGCCGATATTCGCCACGCACAAAGTCTTGGGGCGGACCTCCAGCTGTCCCGCGCCTCCAGGGTAACCCCCCTGGCTCGGGAACTGGCCGTGCGCTATGGCGTGGGGCTGGTGGAGCAAAGCGTGTGAAACTTCCGACCGATCTGCCCGCCGGCGCAGCCAACCGGGCAGATCGGGGCTTGGCAATCCGTCGGCGGCGACACGCCGCGAGGAGAAATAAAGGTCATGCTGATCGCTCAAGTTATAGGAACGATAGTTGCCACGCGAAAACATGAAAAGCTGGTGGGCAGCAAGATACAGGTCGTTCAGGCCCTGCGGCCGGACAGCGGCCTAGGCGTTGGCGAGCCTTCCGTGGCGGTCGACGCGGTGGGGGCCGGGGTGGGCGAGCGGGTCATAGTGGTTCAGGGAAGCAGCGCCCGCCTGGCTTTGGATAACGATCTGTGCCCTGTGGACGCCACAATAATCGGAATAGTGGATCACCTGGATATCGGTTGAAGCACCGCATGATCGGGTGCTCTGCCGCTCGGACGGGAATATGAGAGACAATCTCCGGAAGATCTACACCAGGGGTGGGGACCTGGGGCAAACGAGGCTCCTAAACGGCGAGACGGTCGATAAAGATGACCTGCGCGTTAGCGCTTACGGGACCCTGGACGAGCTTCAGTCACACCTCGGGGTTGCCCGGGCCATGGCCGGGCAGGAGCGGATACGGTCGATACTTGCCTCAGTGCAGGAGATCTTGTTTGTGGCCGGCTCGGAGCTGGCGTCCTCCCGCCCGACTCTTGGCCGGCTAAAGCGGCGAATCGCAGCGGAGGACGTGCAAGGGCTGGAGAAGTGGATCGATGAGCTGACCACCGTCTACGGTCTTCCGGATCGTTTCGTGGTGCCTGGGGCATCGGTTGAAAGCGGGGTTCTTCACGTGGCCCGCTCGGTGTGCAGGCGCTGTGAGCGCTCCATAGTCAGGTTGAACCGGGAGGCGGAGGGCGATTATGCCGAATGCGTCGTATTCTTCAACCGGCTGAGCGACCTGCTTTTTGTCCTGGCCTGGTCGGTCGAGTTAAGGGGGCTGGTCTGCCAGGTTGTGAGGGAACTGATCCGGGGAGGAGGCGCCGCATGAACATGGACTGCGCGCTGGCACGGGTTCTAGGCTGTATCGCCGAGAAGAAGGCGGCGGAAATCGGTGTGGCCATGTCGGTAGCCATGGTGGATTCCGAGGGCGG